>JBCBOT010000030.1:0-45389 GCA_039821165.1 Planctomycetota bacterium
GTCTCGTCCGCCAGGTCGACTGCGTAGTAGACGGCCTGGACCGCGTTTTCAAGTTCGCCCATCGCCAAGAAACACTCGGCGACACGAATGGCAAACATCGGATGAATTTCGTCACATTCGGCGACTTGCTGGTACGCAGTGAGTGCCTCTTCGTACCAGCCTGCGGCTTGCCGAGCCGCTCCCAATGCCATCCAGTAGTCGTCGTTCTTGTGATCCATGAAACACGCCGTCGAAAAGAACAGTTCCGCCTCTTCGTACTTGCTCTGTTCGTAGAATTGATGTCCGTAGCTGTACAGCGTTTCGACTTGTTGGCCGCTCAGTCCTGCAACGGTTCTGAGTCCGTCTCCGGCAAGGAGCAGTTCTTCGATTTGATCTTGGCTGACGGGAGCGGTCGCGGTGGTCATGGGTTTCTCGGGGATGGATTGATTTTTAAAGGAGTCTGCAAGGTTCGGTTAGGAGAGCGTTGCCTCTGTCACGGCCCCTCCTCGCACATGGCTCAGCGGGGCCTGGTTCGGAGCTGATGGATCGTTGGGACCCGTGGTTCGTTAAACGCTGACAGTTTTCAGGTCGACGCGGTCGGTGTCTTTGAGGATGTCTGAGACGGTGGTGTAGTCGGCCATCAGTTGTTCCATGATCTCCTGGAGCCGTTCCTTTTCGTCTTCAGCTTGTCCCTGGCTTTCGACCAACCAGGCCAAGAACTCTTTCACTTGGGCTCTGAGTTCGGCTGCATCACGTTCCAGGTAGCCCGCTTCGATCGTGAGAGCACCTTGTGCGACTTCGGCGCCGCCGCTGATCCCCATGGCCATCGCAGACGAGTACTGGCCGACGCGCCGCATCTTGTTTGCCTTCTCCGAAGACTGCACCACCTTCGTAGCGTCAGCGGCCTTGTCGGAGACTTTCACGGCGTCGTCTGCTTTGTCGGCGACTCTCACGGCATCGTCAGCTTTGTCGGCGGCGCGAGCTACGTCATCTGCCTTGTCGGCGACCCGGGCCACATCGTCGGCTTTGTCGGCGACCTGTGCACCTTTCGAAGCCACGTTGACGACCTCGTCCGCGGAACCCGCTAACTTGCTCGCGGAGGAAGCAGCGCTTCCAGCTGCGGCAAAGCCAACGATCAGTGTGGCAACCGCCAAGCCGATGGTGATTCCAAGTGCCCAGTCTTCGGAAGCTTTTTCTTCCATGCCGAACGCTTGCAAGTTCTCGGGTGTCACGATCATCGGGCCGAAGGACGAGACGACGGTCAACGCGGTGACCAAGCCCGGGCCTGGGCAGGTGCAGGCAGCGGTCACGGCCAGGGTGACAACGATTGCGGCCGCGGCAATCGCGGCGAATTTCTTCTTGTCCTCTTCGGTGGCGTTCGGGTTGAAAAACGCGTAGAGGTCACCGAGTCCTTTCATCATTTCGGAAAGACCCGTTTTACCATCGCCGTTGAAGTCGGTGGTCATGGCTTGCGCGGCCAAGGCACAAACTCCTCCGACGATGAGCGCGGCACCGACTGCGGCACCGACACCCGTGGCGACGAGGGCCGCACCCGCAACCACCATCGCGGCACCAGCGATCCAGCCCCAGATGTTCTTTTCCTGCTTCTTGACAGCCGCTTTCTCTTGCTTTTTCGCGGCTTCTTGACGCTTCTTGATACGCTCTTCTGCCTTGGCTTTCGTTTGTTCGCGATTGTTTTGAATGTCCTCAGAGGCGGTCTGCATTCGTGTGTTTTGTGTCTTCTCACGAATCGCGGCTAACGCAACCGCGAGGTCGGCACCGGTGATGTTGACAGCCGGCAGGCCGAGTTCTTTTGCGATCGTGTTGGCCACCTCGTTGGCATGGGCAACGGTGTCTTGGTTGATGGTACTGGAGCTCGACGTTTGCGCGACGCTGTCGACGGCACTCGATTGACTGGTGCTCTGAAGCGTTGTGGCTCGATTGTTAACGGTGGTCATGGAGTGTTTCCTTTTCCAGATGGGGTTGTCGTTGGCAAGAGCCGTGTTGACGCGTTGCTAGAGGTTGGCGAGCAACGCTTCGGCTCGTGATTGAATGTCAGCGTGTTGAGGTTCTTCTTCGGCGAACGCGAGGCAGGCGTGGAGCGCTTGCTCGGCTTGCTCTTTTCGTCCGTCTGCGATCAAGCACTCCGCACTGCGAAGCGCGATAACGGGGTTGTCCGGGGTTAAAGTCACGGCGACCGCGTAGGCATCGACGGCCCCGGCGAAGTTGCCGTTCTTTTGGCGAGCGGCACCCAGACCCATCCACATGCGTTCGTCGTACATGTCGAGTTCGGCGCCCAGCTTGAAGATGTCCTCCGCCTCATCGAATTGGCCGAGATTCAAGAGGCTGATGCCGTGAGCGTAGGTTGCGTCCATCTCGTCAGAGGTGATGCCCATGAAGTCACCCATCGTGTGACCTTCGGTCATGATGGCGGTGGCGATTTCTTCGATGCCTGCCATCCTTTGAATTTGGTCGGCTGGGAAATCGATCGTGGGTGCTTCGGACATGGAATGCTCATTTTTGTTGGCGTACGGAAATGCGTGTGCAGTCTGGCTTCGCAGTTGGGCAAGCAACGCTGCGCCAAACTCGTCTGTTTTTGCTTTTCAACGGAGGGGGATTTGGCCGCTTCGGTCTGTCTTGCGGCTTCGCGATTCGTGGTGGATCGAAAAGCAAGAACGCTCGACACCCTTTGGGTGTCGAGCGTTCGCGTGAGTTGGCGGTGGCGAGTTGCTTATCGCATGTTGCCGATGATGCTGTCCTTGGTCTTCGCGAACTTCTGAACGAGGTTCGTCAGCATCTCGACGGTTTGGTTCCGCTTGTTGATCAATCCTTGCATCTTGATCATGTCGAGCTGTGAACTGCTGCTCTTGCTGTCGATCGCGGTTTTCACGTTCTCGATGTAGGCACTCATGCCATCTTTATACGCTTGCCCGTTGGGAGCCTGAATCGCGAATGTCGAGTCATTGACGTTGTGGATGGAAAGAGAGGACGGTCTTTGAACACCATGCTTTTGCAGCGTTTCGTAAGCCGCTTTGACTTCGCTTGCGTTGGCGTAGAGTGTGCTGGTCGTGGAGCCGCCTGCATTGCCTTCGACGTTGTTCTGGTGGGCCCGAAGCGTTTGGAGGGCACTGTTGAGTTCGTTGATCTCGTCGTTGCGTTTCTTCATGTCGGCAGCGTGACCCTGGATGACGCCGTCGAGCGTGTTGGCGCGTTCGGCTCCCAGGCTCATGAAAAGGGTTTCGAGATCGACGCCGTTCTGGTGGCCGGTGATGCCGAGTTGATTGTTGACTGCTCCGATGCTTGCTGTTCCGCTCATTGCTCGATTCCCAAAGAGGTTTGTGTTCGTCGCCGGTGCGACGTGAGGTGTTTTGTTCGAGAGTGGGTACGAACGCGGAAAGCGGATTCTGCTTTTACATCGGAAAGAGTTTTGAAGCACCCAAGGCAAATCATTGGGTGATGCGCGTTGCGCAGCCGCAGCCAAAGAGGATCCGGGACACGTGCAGCAGAGAAAGCTGCGCTGAGAAGGGCGTGACCGAGAGTCGATGCAGCGTTAGAAGAGGGCCGTCGCTCGTCGCACAAGCGAACGCATGGCGTGATCCGCAACACATACTCGTTGGTCGATGCGCGGCTTGAGAGTCTTGCTCACAGCCGCGGTCGACGCAGTGTCAGAAGTATCGACTACCGCAAACTAAACAAGATTGCGCCGCGCACGAGGCCGAGTCGATTTCGCGGGAATTCCGGAGCATGCTTTCGCTTCCTGCATCACTTGGTCGACGGTCGTTTTTTCAAACGCCTCGAGTGCCGAGTGCAGTTGCCCGCGAGCGGCGGAATCGAAGCGTTCGCTTTGCAGGAAGTTGGCAACCTGCCCATCCTCGATGCCGAATTCACCGAGCAAGGATTTCAAATGGGCCGTACCGCTCTCGACTTCAGCCAAGAGTGTTTCGATCTTGTCTGAAATCTTGTTTGCTTTGACTTCGATGTCGGTTTCCTCGCTGATTGCGTTAAACTCGCGGACCTGCTCGGGAGTGAGTGCAGTCTCGTTGGTATCGGAATCGTCAAAGTGCTCGACGGCTTCGGCAACGTCGCCATTGGCGATTGGGTTCATCACATTCTCCGTTATGGAAGGGGTCGGGTAAAAGAGTGATCGGTTTCTCGTGACGAGGTGGTGGCGTCCTTTCAAGGTCGCTGAGATGAAGCGACGCTTGCACGCGCTAACTCGTGATCGAGCGCGTCGCCGAACCGCTTGGCATCGTCGCGGGTTGCCTGTGAGATGTTGGCAGCAGTGCGATAGGCGTCCAATTGATCGTTGGCCCCATCCAGATCTTCCATCGCGATCAGCGCTTCGCCGAGTTCGGCCAGCAGCTCCGCTTCCACGCCCAGTCTTTCAAGCAGCTCGATATCCTCTTTGAGCTTCGCCAATCTTTCGGACGATTTGTTTTCGTTGGCGTTTTGCTGACGAACGGTGGAAACTTGTGTCGCGTCGAACTGGCTGAGTTCACTCGATTTGGAGCGTATTTCTTGAGCAACTCGCTGAACTCGGACGGAAATTGCCTGAATCTTGGCTTTGACTAATTGGAATTGCTGGCCGAGCGATCGTCCGACCGAAGTCAAATCGCCCAGCGATTGCAATTCGGATTGGTGCCCGAGTTGCTCGAGTTCACTGAAAATCTCACCGATCCCCGGTGTTCGCCGGATCAAGCTGGCGATGTGATCATTCGCCGCCGTTCCCTCCTGGACCGCTGCCAGGTAGTTTTCCAGTAGTGCCGTTGTGTCGCTGAAGAGCGTATTGATTTGAAGGGTTGCGATCCGCGTTAGCTCCGTCAAGTCGGGTGCGTCGATGTCCTCGAGAATGGATCTTGCGGTCCGACCGAGCGCGGAAAACGGTTGGATGAACGCTGGCGAAGATGCTTGGGATGGTGTTTCAGTCACGCTCGATTCGCATCCCCCTTCGGACGCACCGCATCGCTGGGATTGGTCGACTAAGGTCGGCTCTTCAAGGTTCAGCGACGACAGGTTGATTCCGCGGTTCTCCGCCCAGGGGATAAAGTCTGCTTGTAAGATATTGACCAGCTGTGTGAGCGAGGGTTGCTCTGTTTGCATGTCTAGGAGTTGCCTCAGCCTTTCTCCCACGGCCTCCAATTCTTGGGTTTGAAGATCGAGTCGAAGGACGGAGACTTTTGACATCAGCTCGGTGACATGATTGAGCGTTTCTTGATCGCGTTGGGCGGGTTCGACTTGGGAGATCAGTGAATTTCGAAGAACGTCGACTTGTTGCGCCCACAACGTGAGCAAGAGCGTTGCGGCGTCTTGTCGTGGGTTCGTCGAGTTCTCAGTCGATAAGCTGACGGGCTCGCCTCCTGCGGTTTTCGCGTCGATCGGGGTCATGTTCTGTGCCTCGGAAGGTGGACGTTCGCAAGAGTAGCTCCACGTCGTCGTGTTGCGATTCGATGGTGAGAGGTGGTTTCTGCGCCGGTGTCAGAAACTTTTTCACCTTCTGGGAAATGTTCGTCTGAAGATGACCGGCGCTGCGTCGACATCTATACTGCGGCCAACTTCATTTCGTGGCTGGCAGATACATCGAGGAGTCGACAGTGCCTGAGTTTCCGAAAACGCGTTGGTCACTGATTGGCACGGTTGTCGATGAAGCGCCCACCGGCTCGCGAGAAAACATGGGGGAACTTCTGAAGGTCTACTGGGAGCCAATGTTTGCGCACTTGCGCTACAAGGGTGTATCCAACGAGAAGGCGGAGGACCTGATTCAGGACTTCATGCTGGAGATTCTGAGCAAAGACTTGCTGGCGATCGCAGACCCCAAAAAGGGCAAATTCCGCACGCTGTTGCTGACGGCACTCGACCGATTTGCGGTTTCAAAACACCGCCACGAAACGGCCGCAAAACGTTCCCCCGGTGACATCGCAAGTCTCGATGCCGCTGAGGTGGACTCGACACGAGCGGCGGGTGAGGCACCCAGCCTTGTGTTCGATCGGGCGTGGGCAATGGATGTTTTGGCGTCCGCACTCGCGCGGATGCAAGAGGCTTGTGAGCAAGAAGGCAATCGTGCTCGGTGGGAGATTTTCGAGCGTCGCGTCCTCGCTCCGCTGCTGGAGGACAAGGATTTGCCCGAGTATGACGCGCTCGCGGAGGAGTTTTCGCTTCCCAATGAGAAGTCCGCGATGAACATGCTGGTGACCGCAAAACGCCAGCTCGGACGCGTGTTGCGGGACGTCATTCGGGAGTACGTGACTCGCCGTGAAGACAAGGATTCCTTTACGGAATATGTGGCGACGAAAATGAACGCGAGCGGAATTTCAGGCTCGATGAGTCTGGCCCGTCAACTCAGCGAACAAGCGGTGCACCGCCTCGTCGAGGATGAACTCCAGCAGTTGACGCGGGTGCTGGCACAGTCAAGGAATATGGCCGTCAAGCACGTGAGCGATGCGTCGCAGACCGGTGATCCCAAGTCGGTTTTCTGGCAGCGTCTCACACAGGGCGAGGGGAACAGTAGTTCCAAATTGAAGGTGATTTTTGCGGTCGGCGCCAAGGCAGAACCTGCTGAAGCCGTTGACTACACGGAGTTGTTTCAGGAGTTGTTGGGGATGCCCGTGGGCGAGTTTTCCGGTGACTCAACTCGTGTCCGCAGCATCAGGAACTGCTTGCTGTCGTCCGAACCTGATTTGGACGAGCTAAAGGTTCTGTCGGGTTGGGCTCAGGCGGAACGTGGTAGCAGTGAATCCTCCACGCCCAAGGAAGTTGCCGAAGCAATCCTATTTAGCGCCATCGCCGTCGCCCGTTCGAAGTTGAACGATTCACTTGTTGAAATGGAAACGCGAACGCTCGCCGACGGATTGAAGTGGCTTGGTGAGCAAGGTTGGGTCGGTGATGCACTTCAGAGTATTGCGATTGCAGCCACGGAACCGAGTTAGTTCGATCCAATTCGTGTGATCGAAAACGGTCTCGAGAATCCTCGGCGTTCAGACCCAGCCAGAGTTTACGGCGACTGAGTTTGACTTTCTTTCATCGGTAACCTCACCTCCCCCTCGTCGAGGCGCGTTCTTGCCTCGGACGCCTGGATTTTGCGGCGCAGAATCGCAACTTCAACCTCGAATCGAGAGTTGGCTCGCGTCTGTACCTCCCGCAAACCAGTCCGAACGATGGCAAAACAGGCTCTTTTGAAGGTTTTTTCCGGTCCCCACGTGGGTGCTGAGATCTTGCTCGGAGAGGGAGCCCATTCGATCGGAAGTGGCGACTCCTGCGATGTGATCCTGGACGACCAACTCATCGATGACCATCACGCGACATTGATGGTTGCCGAGGGCAAGACGCAGCTTGTCGCCGCACCGAAGAGTTCGGTTGTGATTGATGGTCAGCGGATCGACCAATCGGTTTTGGAGTCCTTCGAATTCTTCACGATCGGAAACACGCACCTGGCGGTGGGGCCTGCCGGCGGCTCATGGCCCAAGATGGACTTTCCCGATTACCAACTCTCCCAGCCTGAATCCCACGGAGAGGATGGCGAGCAATCGGAAGAGAGCGAGCCGAAGGACGATGAAGCATCCTCGGAAGAAGCCGATGATGCCGAGGCCGAAGAGACGGTGCAGCCACAGTTCGTAAAAGCGACCGTCATGTTGTCGGTTTTGGCGCTTCTCTTCCTCATTGCTGCGTTTGGGAACTCGATCTTCCCAGCTGCAGCGACTCAAGCGGCAGAAAAAGAGATCTCGACGAAAGACCTTGCCGAGATTGTCACTTCGTTATCACCCGAAGCGCAGATCCATTTCGAGCAGCGTGATGGGTATGTCTTCGCGAAAGGGTTCTCACTCACGAAGGCGGATCAGCGAAAGCTCGAAACCGAACTCACTGCAGCGCAACCGAGCCTTCAAACGAGAATACGCAATAACGAATCGCTGGTAACGGCAACCGCGAGTGTGCTTCGGATGCACAAGTTGGACTTGCAAGTCGAATCGGGCAAGGCGGGAGAAGTGATCGTTTTGGGAGAAACGGACGACGAAGCAATCTGGTCGAAAGCCAGGAAGCGAATCACACGTGACGTTCCGCTCCAAGCTCTAACGGATCAAGTCGTCGTGTTCGAGTCGATACCCGCGAACGAAGCGGCGTTGCCAACGGCCGCATTGGAAACAGACTCATCGCCAGTCCCCTCGCCAAGCGACACTGTCGCCAAAGAATCAAGCCCATTGAAGACGCCCAGGCAACTATCGGTCTCGCCGATCAAGTTGGACGTCAAAACGGTCAGCCTTGGTAGCCTTCGGGTGGTGACACTTCGCAGCGGCGAAAGGCTGTTCGTCGGTGGCAACATACGCGGCCACATCGTGACTGCGATCGAAATAGATCACCTCCTCCTCGAAAAAAACGGTTCCGTCCGCACGATCCCCTTTGGAACTTGAATCATGACAGACGATAATCTTCGACTCACCGAAATTGAATCTCAACTCGCCGACGACAAGGGCGGGCGGATGCGAGACAGTCTTTGCGATGAACTCCGCGAGGAGGCTGCTGCGTGGAAACGGCAACTGGATCGTGGATTGCCTCCCGAGGAATTTGTAGCCTCGCAGCGCATCGCCGATGGCTTGATTGCGGCGACGGAAGTCATCGAAAAATATTGGCACACGGCGCATCGTTGAGTCAACGCATGCGAATCGGAAGCAGAAGAAAAACCATCCTTGGAGATTCAAAATGTCCTTTCGTCTCGATGACATCAATAGCCGTTTGGGAAACACCGTCGGCTCGATCGGCAGCAACGTTCAGACTCAGCTCAACAATGCCCAAGGCGGCAACATGACGGAAGTCGAAATGATCAATATGCAACACGAGCTAAATAAGTGGAGCATGATGGTCAATCTGCAAACGAACATCTTGAAAACCATGTCTGACGCGATGAAATCGATCGTCGGAAACATGCGATAGGACATCCCGCTGTCCTCTTTTTCGAGGCCGACGCGACTCAACTCTTGAATGCAATCCGTGCACAATCATGAATCTTCAGACACAGACCGTTCAACGCCTGATGGAAATCGGATTCCTGGCTGCGGGGAACAACATGGAATCGCAGGCAAACCGGATTTTTGATGCCGTCGCAGCGGCAAGGCCGGATTCGGAAATGCCGAATGTGGGCCGCGCGATCACGGCGTTGAACAAAGGTCATGTGAACGAGGCTATTGAGTTGCTTCGTCAGGCAGTTGAGCGAAATTCGGAAAGCGAAATGGCGATGACCTTTCTCGGTCTGGCCTTGAAACTTGGTGGCATGGGAGCGGCATCCGAAGATGCCCTTCGGCAAGTCGTCAATTCAGGCGGCGACCCAGCGGCAATCGAACTCGCAAGTTCGCTTCTCGTCGAACACTCCGTCCGTTCATAGACGCAAGCCGCTTACTCGCGGTGTCCTGCAAACAAGAAGACTCACACATGTCGGATCCAATCGCAAGTCGAGTGGCCCAGCAAGCGGCGGACCAGGCCGCCCAACAAAGCACTTCGCAGAATGAAGCACAGCCGATGCGGGAAGTGGATGCATTGGATCAGGCTTCATTCGAAGACATGCTGCACGCCCAGTCGCCACAGGTCGAGTCGACGCAAAAAATCCGGCCAGCGGAAATGCAGACCGATGGCCGAACGATCGGCGATGCGATGCTCGACGGACTCCAACGCATGAAGTCCAGTATCGACACGCACAACGCGAGCATCGAAGACCAACTCAGCCGTGTCAACGGAGAGATGAGTGTCCAAGACACAATGAAGCTGCAGGTTGAGTTGATGCAAATGCATCTCGAGCAGGAATCGATTGTCAAGATCGGCGACAAAACCAGTCAAGGCGTCCAGACGATGTTTAAGGCAGACAAGTGATCGCCAAAAAAATAATCACTGTGGGTCTCGGTCTGCTCCTGCTCGCGGCGACTGGTTGCAGCAAGACCGATTTGTATACGAACCTTTCCGAGCGTGACGCCAATGAGATGATGGCGATCCTGCTGCGGACAGGCATCTCTTGCAGCAAGTCGACTGGTGAAGAGGGGACATGGAATCTAAGCGTTCCGGAATCCAATTTTGCCGATGCGGTGGCGACGCTCAATGAGCAGGGCTATCCCCGCGAATCTTATGAAACACTCGGCCAGATTTTTCAGAAGTCAGGTTTGGTCTCTTCTCCGTCGGAAGAGAAGATTCGATTGATGTATGGGCTGTCTCAAGAACTCGGCAATACAATCTCGCGCATCGATGGGGTCCAATCGGCTCGGGTTCACATTGTGCTGCCGGAGAACAATCCCTTCGGTGAATCGGTCAAACCGTCGTCCGCTGCCGTCGCAATCACACACCGCCCGAGTGCGGATTTGCAAACCATGGTGCCCGATATCCAAGAGTTGGTCATCGCAAGCATCGAGGGTTTGGAGATGGACAAGGTCAAAGTTTCGCTTTTCGAAGCGGACAATAAATTCTCCGCCTCACTTCCGGCGCCCCGTTCTGATTCGGAGTACACCGAGGTGCTGGGGGTGCGCGTTGCCAGCGAATCTGCGAACCGCCTCTGGATGATGATCGCCAGTGTCGCATCCGTGATGGTCGTCGTCGCGGGTGTCTTCGGCGGTGCAATGTTACGTAAGCCGGTCGCGACAAAATGAGGCGAGATTATCTTCAGTCGATGCTTCGGGAAGAGCCGGAGCTTTTTAAGTCGATCTGCCGGTTCAACGTCTCGCTGTCGGCCAACTTGCACGTTGAACGCAGAGATCAAATCGCGCCGGAGAGAGTCTTTGCCAAAGTGGTTCAAAGTCCGCGAGGGCAACGTCGATTGTCAAACCGGATTCGCGAAACCTGGGACTTGGAGTTGGGTGGTTTCTGGGAATTCCAGCAGCCGCTTGCGAGGCTTGCGTTGCTTGACTTTGAGGCCATCAGTCGATTGACCCGTTTTGTCGGTGCAATGGCATTTCGCAGTCCGCTGTCACGCGTCATCGATCGTTCGACGCTCGACGTCATCAAAAAGTCGTTGGATCCCGAAACCTACCATTTTGCGGTCAAGCGATCGTCTTTCCTCGTCAAACGGCTGCCAGCTTGGTTTGATCGCTCGGACTCGGATTTGACACACAGCTTCGCAGAAAAATTGGGTAAAGAGGTTCAAGCCACAGGCCTTGAGTGTTTTGCGAAGAGTTTCGCAAGCCAACCCAAGGCACTGGTCGAACGTCTCCAACTCAAATTGCCATCGACTGTGAACATTTCAGCTGACAATGCGGCTCACTGTGACGAAGCGGCGAGCATGGTCCTGCGAGTCTTTTCGGAGTCTGTGCGATGATTCAGATCCATTCAAATGGGGTCGTTCCGGACGGTAATGTCATCTCGGCGGAGTCCTATCAAGCTTACGTCGAGGGCCAAGAAATCATCGGTGGTGCGAATCAGCAAGCGAATGCAATCCTCGTGGAAGCAAAACGCGAAGCAAATCGTCTACGCGAAGATGGATATGAGCAAGGGCTGAAGGATGGGCAAGTCGAGATGGCCGGGAAGATGCTGGAGACTGTTGAAAAGCACGTGGAGTACCTGAGCGAAATGGAGGCCCAGGTCGTGAGCATCGTGACGAAGGCAATTCGGAAAGTCATCGGCGAGATAGAGCAACACGATTTGATTTCGCGCGTCGTAGCCAAAGCGCTCGGCGTGGCACGGGACCAGTCGAAAGCAAAGCTGAGAGTCTGCCCAGCGGAAGTCGAAACGGTGCGTTTCAAGATCGACGATCTCCTTCGCCCTTACCCGACACTCTCGTTTGTCGATGTGATCTCCGACACACGGCTCTCGCCCGGCGATTGCATCTTGGAGACCGACATCGGCGTCGTCGATGCCTCGGTCGAAGTTCAGATCGAAGCGATCGAACAAACGCTAGCGAATTCACTCGGCGTGACGCACAGCTAGAAACTCACGTTGCTCCTCTTCCGATTGCCAATCGCTCCAAAGAAAGACGATGTCGCAAACCGCTTCCTCGCTGACCTATATCGCGGACGCTTTGGAAGAGGCCTTAGACGATGTGCGTCCGTTGAACATCAAGGGCAAAGTCACGCAGGTCGTCGGGACGATCATCAAAGCGGTCGTGCCCGGCGTGAAAGTCGGCGAACTCTGCATTCTGAAGAATCCCTGGGACGACCAGTGGGAACTCCTTGCGGAAGTCGTCGGTATCTCGATGGAAGCGGCATTGCTGACTCCGCTCGGTGAAATCACCGGTGTGTCTTCATCGACCGAAGTGATTCCAACGGGGAAAGAGCATTGCGTCAAAGTGGGGCCAAAGTTGCTGGGGCGCGTGATCGATGGCGTCGGCAATCCGATGGATGGGATGGGGCCAATTGATGCCGAGATGGAGTATCCGGTCTATGGTCCTCCGCCGAATCCGATGAAACGCAAGATGATCGACAAACCGATCTCTTTGGGTATCCGCGTTTTGGATTCCGTATTGACGTGCGGTGAAGGACAGCGGAGGGGGATCTTTGCGGCTGCTGGGGGCTGCATGTGTAAGTTGCTCGCCTCAATCATACGGAACTGTGAAGCCGAAGTGATCGTGCTGGCGCTGATCGGCGAACGCGGCCGAGAGGTGCGCGAGTTCATCGAGCATGACCTTGGTCCGAAAGGGCTCGCCAAGTCGGTCTTGGTCATCGCGACGTCGGATCGATCTTCCATGGAGCGGTTGAAAGCGGCGTACGTCGCGACTGCCGTCGCGGAATACTATCGAGATCAAGGGAAGAAAGTTCTGTTGATGATGGACAGTGTCACACGATTTGGTCGCGCCCAACGGGAAATCGGACTTGCCGCGGGTGAGCCGCCGACGCGTCGTGGGTTCCCACCATCGGTGTTTGCAACGCTTCCACGCTTGATGGAGCGCGCCGGTCAAAGCGAGAAGGGGTCCATCACGGGGTTGTATACGGTCCTCGTCGAAGGTGATGACATGACCGAGCCCATCGCCGACGAGACACGCGGTATCTTGGATGGGCACATCATTTTGTCCCGAAAGCTGGCCGCCGCGAACCACTATCCGGCAATCGATGTGATGGCGAGTGTCAGCCGTGTGATGAACAATATCGTGTCGAGTGAGCACACCGAGGCGGCAGGGAAAATGCGGCAACTGATGGCCAAGTATGCGGAAGTTGAGATGCTTATCAAACTCGGTGAGTACAAGCCTGGTGGCGATGCAAAGACGGATGAAGCCGTTCAGAAAATCGAGGCCATCAACAGTTTCCTGAAACAGGGGCTTCAGGAGAAATCCGACTTCGGTGAAACGCTACGGCAAATGATCCAAATCGTTGATTGAACGGAGACATTTCTTGATCGAAAGGTGACACGGTGAATTCTGACAAATACCCGCTCAAGGATCTCCTTCGGGTCCGCCAGTTTCGCGAGGATTCAGCGGCTGCAGAAATGATCAAGTGGAGGATGGACGTTGAGGTCGCCAAAGAAGCTTTGAAGGAAAGGAAACAAGAGCTTGCAGACTATCACAAGCGTCTGCCCGCACTCGAACAACAAGCGTATGACGCAGTCTTCGATCAAGAAATTCGACTCAAGGAATTGGATGAACTGAAGCTGAAGGTGAAACTCCTGCGTGACAAGGGAATCGTCTTTCAAGATCGTGTCCGCGAAGCTTCACAGAACGTTGTCACCGCCGAAACGGGGCTCCAACGTGCTCAGGCGGAACACCGTTCCGCCGCAAAAGATCGTGAAAAGGTCGACGAGCACAAGGAAATATGGTTGCAGGAAGTTCGTCGGGAAAACGAAGTTCATCTCGAAAAAGAGATGGAGGACTTTCGCGTCCGCAAAGGGGATTTTGATGCGGTATAGAAACGTGCGTTCGGGAGCTAATTCCCAAGAATCGCAGTGCCTCGGCGCAGGGATGCGAGAACGAATGCGAAGAACTCGACATGGAGACTCGTCCCACATTTGCGCAAACCAGGTCATCCAATGAGCCGGCGTCCTCGAAGCAATCGAGCGGGAGTGTTCCCTCGGACGAAATCGGTGCTGCCGCGTCACGGTTACGCCTCTTGCTCGATGAGGGGAACTCCCAACCAAATGACGGTCTTTCAAAACATGGTCTCATGGGACTTTCGGACGACGTCCGCGATGAGTCATCGGGGGCCATTGAGATTTCACTGGGCGACACGATCCTCAGGACGATGACGGGTTCTGCAACCAACCCGGAAGTCGGCCCCGCCCGGTTCGCGGGTTCGGGCGAACTCGACGACGTGGCTCAGATCGTGGGACAGATCGCGGACCGGATTTTGGTCGCCGAGCCGTCCGCCGGCGACCGAGAAGTTCGTATCGTTTTGAAGGATTCCGTGCTTCCCGCCACGGAGATTCGACTTTCCCAAGCCGAAGGAAAACTGCAGTTGCAGTTCGTCACGGATTCGCCGGTCGCACAATCGATCTTGCAAAACAACCATGATGCACTGCAAACGCGGCTTCAGGGGATCACCGGCAAGAGTGTCGCGGTCACCATCGGTAGCGATGCGGGTGGAAATGATGCTTCGCAGGACCAGCGCTCACGCGGCTATCGAGAATCACTCGGTGTTGAGGAAGACGAATAGCGATGGAATACTCCGCCATCAATTTTGAGACGATGGCTCCCGCTGACGTTGTGTTTCAAAACAATTGGATCGGGACTTGTCGACAGTTTTCGCTCACAATCGGTGGGTGTCTCCATCGAATGCGGTTTCAGAAATTCGCCAATGGCGATCCTTCCCTGAACCAATACGTCGAAGTTCAGTTCGGGAGCCACTATGTGCTCATCTACTTGGACCATTGGGAACAGTGTCTTGAACAGAAAGACGTATTGGCTGGGGCCACACTTTCTGAGTTGCCGACGGATGTCGTGTCAATCGTCATCGAATCGATGTTGGAGGAGACTCTCGATAAGATCTCCTCCGTGAGCGGACCTTGTCACGTATCGCGTTTCCTGTCCGACTCGGAGTTGCCCGAAGTCGAAACGCGAATCGGATTTCAACTGGAGGGCTCGGATGGCGATCTCATCGAAGGCGGACTGTTGTTCGGACCAGGCTTTTCGAGCCTCTGCCGCAAGTGGCTCGGCGAGAAGGACAACCTTGCGGTTGCGAAGGCGACTGCTTTCCCGGTCCGTTATCCGATCATCATTGGCGAGTCGACTATCTCAAGAACTCAACTAAAACAACTGAAACGCCACGACGTCATTGTTGTTGCTTCCGAGAAGGGACCAAGACTCGAACTCAACGATCGGTTGGAGTGCTATGGTGAGGTGAGTGAAGGTCGATTCGTCGTCGCAGAGTTGACGGAGGCAAGGCCGACGGACTCGTTGACTGGGGACTGCACAATTCGCTTCAGCGCGGGCCACGTCTCTACGGATACGAGACAGCTTCAAACGCTTTCGCCAGGTCAGACAGCGTTGCCTGTGCACCAAGAGAGAATAGGACTGTGGTTGGGCAGCCAGTGCTTTGCGGAAGGCGAGCGGGTGGTTTTTGACCAACGCCCGGCCGTCCGAATTCTGAATCTCGCGAGTTCGCCGTAGCGGCGATCCAAATTTCCTGCGGCGTATCTGGCCGGAGCGGTCGGTGAATTGACTTGCCAAAAAGACGCGAGCAAACTGTGTGCGTCCGATGCCTCTCGATTGTCCCTGTCTGCTGTTTCGCAACGCGCCCGATGTTGTCGAATGGCTCTCCAAGAGAGTGCATGTCCTCCACTGATTGCACCGATATGCTCAGCCAACTTACCTGCACTGCGTCTGGGAACTGCCGACCCGTTACACAACCACGGATGTCGATGTGGGCATTTGCCCTCGCCTTCGTGATGGTATTCTCCGCAGATCCACTCGCGGCTCAATCAATTGAGCGGCCCAACATTGTTTTTATCCTCGCGGATGATATGGGCTACGGCGATGTGCAAACGCTGAATCCAAGTTCCAAGATTCCGACGCCGAATTTGGATCGACTCGCCAAGGAAGGGATGACATTCACCGACGCGCACTCACCCTCGGCCGTTTGCACGCCGACCCGCTACGCGACGCTTACGGGGCGTTACAGTTGGCGAAGCGAATTGAAATCCGGTGTGCTCAATGGTTACGGGGAGCCGCTGATTGAGAAGTCTCGCCCTACCGTGGCGTCGCATCTGAAGGCTGCCGGCTACCACACGACCGTGATCGGAAAGTGGCACCTCGGACTGGGCTTTCAAAAAGACGGTGCGGGCAATTGGGCCTGGGAAAAGGAACTCGACCATACGCCGATTGATGTCGGTTTCGACAAGTCACTGGTGATCCCCGCGTCGCTCGACTTTCCACCTTACGTTTATATCGACGGTCGCAGGATCACGGGGCTTCCTGATCGAACGCAGCCCGCGATCAAGTTTCCAAAGTTTCTACGCAAGGGTGAACTCGGGTCCGACTTTTCAATTGTCGATTGCCTCGACACGTTGACCGAGACCACGGCGGATCACATTCGATCGCGATCCGACTCAAAGGAACCGTTCTTCTTGTATTTCCCGCTCACAGCACCGCACAAGCCTGTGATGCCGCATAGTCGATTCGAGGGTAAAACGTCGCTCGGACCCTACGGTGATTTCGTGGTTCAAGTCGATGCGACGGTCGGAAAAGTTCTCGATGCGATCGATGAAGCCAAGCTGACTGAGAACACGCTCGTGATCTACACGAGTGACAACGGCTCCTTCATGCGTCGGCAAACCAAAGCCAGCGATGCTGATCACGTCAGTGATGAAACGGTTCAAGCCTATTACGAGGGCAATCACACCGCGAATGGGCCATGGCGAGGGACAAAAGCCGATATCTGGGAAGCAGGACATCGCGTTCCCTTCTTCGCTCGTTGGCCCCAAGTCATCAAGCCTGGTTCGAAGTGCGATGAAACCATCTGCCATGTCGACCTCTTCGCAACCGCAGCCCAACTCGCCGAAACGAAGTTGCCACCCGCAAAGGTGGCGGCACCAGATAGCTTCAGTTGGATGCCGCTTTTTCGGGGGCAGCCTGAGAAGTTCAACCGCAAGCCGGTTGTTCACCATTCGGCCAATGGGACGTTTGCGATTCGTGACGGTGATTGGAAACTCGTCTTCAGCGACGGATCGGGCGGCCGTGAGCAACCACGCGGCAAGCGATTTGGCGCGCCGTTCCAGCTCTTTCACTTGGGCGAAGACCCGGGGGAAACGCACAGTGTTGCGAGCGGGAATCCCGAAGTTGTCGCGCGTTTACAGTCGACATTGTTCGAATTCCTGGCGAACGACCGAAGTCGAGATCGGTAGCGATCAGCGGGTTCGCGAGCGACGCGCGACGAGCCCGAAAGCGATGCAGCCGAGCATTGCAAACGAAGACGGCTCGGGGATTGCCGTCACGGGACTCGCGAACGCGGCGAAATAGTTGCTTGCGCCGCTGATTTCGATGTTGAACTGTGAGACCGACGAAAATCCCGTGTCGGTTAGGAAGACTTCCCCAAAACGATCGGTTGCCAGTAGCTGACCGGTGGAAGAGATGTCGAGGTCAACGAGCGTCGGGCCGCTGCCCGCCTTGGTGACCATGAGCGTGTCGAGGATGTTCCCGTCTCGATCCATGCGATAAAAGGTGTCGCCGTCGATACCGAATAACTCACCGTTGGCCGCGGCGACGAGTCCTTCGAAGCCAATGCTTGCGGTGCCGGTCGGGAGTGCGATCTCATCGACCCGGGTCAGGGAATTGGGATCAAACACGTGAACGGTCGACGCGGGGTGTCCCGCTGTTGTGTTGGCACTCGCCGTCGAACTTCCTAACGCGTAGAGCAAACCGTCGGCGCCTGCGGTCAAATCCACGGTGCCGAAACCTTGCACAAATCGCGTCGGACCCGAGCTGCTACCGATATCCCAAGCGATCAAGCCGTGAGTTGTCGATGTTCCGACCGTAACATCGTTCACAAAAACTCGATTGCCCAACAGCGCGATGCCTCCGTGTGAGTTGCGATTGGAAGTCGTGAATTCAATGGAGGTGTCGTCATCTTGCGCGCCAGTCACTGTGTTGATCGTGCTGAGCGCGGTGCTGAAGGTTCCATTGAAGACGATGATGCTCTCGTTCCCGTCGCTCACAAAATCGCGTGGGTCCGACCCGGCTGCTGCCGGCAACGGTGAAATGTTAATGGTTTGGACGACAGCGCCGTTCGGTGTGTACTCGACGATGGTATTGGAGCCTGAAGCACTCACTAGCAGGTTGCCAGCAGTCACGGTGGCCGCCACGCACGCGGGAGCGGTGGCAAAAATAGCGGCGATTCCAAGCAAAAGGCGAGTTCGCATCGGGCGATGTTCCCAGGGGTTGGATTGGATGACCCCCATAGTGTAGTCGCTCGACGTCGCCACGAGGGGCGAGGAGCGAGGGGCGAGGGGCGAGGGGTAGAGACGCGAGGGGCGAGGGGCGAGACGCGAGGAATAATAGGCGCGAGGCTTGGAGACGGGTGGTGGGTCCGGAAATGAGGCAGCGTCCCCGAAATGTCGCAATAACCGAGATCTCGACATCGGCACGTTGGATTCGCGATCCGCTGATCGCCAAAACGTTTAGCGGAACGGCGCGAGCCGTCCGGTTTCACCGAACAATCCGTCGAGATCTGCGTTTTGGTTAGCCGCTCGCGTGTACCCGGTGACTCCGTTCGTGACCTCACTCCGTCCCGTGGCTTAGGAGGACGCAGTTCGGGGGGGCAAGTCACGCGATGCCAAACAGAAGAAGCCCGGCAACCCGAACCGCCGTGCGGAGTGACCGCATGACGGTTCGGGCTCACCGGCTGCGAGAAATACGTTTAGCCTTCGACTGCCGCAAGCAGTGGGAGACGTTCCTGCGAGCTGACGACAACTCCTCCAGCCTTCTCGATTGTGATCGCGAATGCGGCAGGGTTCACCACGGCGAGCTTGGCATCGATCTTCACCAAGACTTCCCCTTCGCTGGTGATATCGAAAACACCGCCATCGATCGGCTCGTCATCACGTTCGGGATCAATGATCCACAACTGGTACTGTTCAATCGTGGGATCGTTGATCGGCATGTTGACGAACCGCATGAATCCAGTCTGTGTGGTGTTGTCCCACACCACATCGCCTTCGACCGGAGACGCGAATGGCGTCTTGCCGGCGGTCCAGTTCACCTGAATCGTCTCGGCTTGAGCGATCAAAGAACTCCGCGTCTCGGCAGTCGACTCCTCATTCGGTTGCCAGAAAGAGAATGCGAAGATCAGGCATGCGGCTGCGCAGAACCAGGCGAATAACTCACGCACTGGCGCCGCAGTTGCTGGCTTTGCAGGTTGAACGAATGCTTCAACATCGGACGACTCAGACAGCAAGATGTCCCGCGCTGAGGCGCGAATTTGATCCGCCACATGCTCGGGCAGTCTCTCGTCCATCTGAGCACCGATTGCCACCTGCACCGTCGCGGCAGTCCGCTCAAGTTCCCAAAGGGCCTGTCGTGTATCGTTGTCAGACAAAATCGCCTCCAGCCGCTCGGATTCTTCGTCGCTTAGATCACCGAGTACGTGTCCGGCTAGTAACTCAAGTTTGTCTCGATCGTCATTGATTCCTGTCGTACTCATGATGCGGCCTCCGCTGCGAGGGGGCGTTTCATGCATTCGCGAAGTTGGATGAGGCCACGACGTGCATACGACTTCACACTGCCCAATGGCATGTTCAAGATCGATGCGATGGCAGACTGTGGTTCACCCTGCTGGATCGACAGCGTGAGAATCTCCCTCTGATTTAAGGAAAGCTTGTTGAGGCACCGATTGGCCTTGGCCGTTTCATCGGCGAGTTCGACGGGATCCGAGTTCGGTGACTCGGGTAATTCAACGGGCGCTTCACTGATGCTCAGTGCGGCCGGGGCTGATTGCGTGCGTCGGTGACGGTCGATCAATCGCCGACGCGTGATCATCGAAATAAACGTTGCTTCGGAAGCGCGCGTGGGGTCGAAACGACCTGCGTTCCGCCAGATTTCAACGAAAACCTCCTGCGCGGCATCTTCCGCGTCGGCTTTCGTGGGGCTGTATCGGTTGGCCAACGACCAAACAAGACCGCCATACTGTGTGAGGCAATCATCGACAGCAGACGCTTCGCCCTCGGCGATCCGCTGCAAGATACTGGAAGGTGTTTCTTGATGCGAAGAATCCATGGTGTCCGACTTGATTCGCAATTCTTCTACTGGTTCTAAATCGACGGTGTCGTTCGATTCGCTTATCGACGCGTGAATGGCAGTTGGCATGGTAGCGTCTTCGTTCGGGAGGCGCGGTCGGGCCGAGCATTGAGACTCGACCCGACAAAGTAGAAAGGAAGACTCGCTCAGTTGCGATTCTTGAGCGTCACGTACATTTGGTCCATTCCGCGTCGAAGCGTCCAGGCACGGTCGGACATGTTGTGGTTGCGATCTGCATGGTGCAAAACTGTGCGGATATGCGACTTCATGCCGGCATCCAGGTCCGTGCTCATCAGCCCGTTCAACGCTTCGCGATAGACGCTGACGCACGCACCGTGGTGACCCGCGTTGTACAGCGGCGCCCCTTCCGCGATCGCCGAAGTGATGCTGGAACAAGCCTGTGATGCACAACTGGAAGCCGAGCTTGGACCGGGCGGCAGCAGCACGGAGTCGATGACGTGGATGATCCCGTTTGAGCATTCGATATCCGTTTGAATGACGTTGGAGTCATTGATCCGGACGCCCGATGAATCAGCGCTGATGCGAATGGTCTCGCCGCCAAGCGTTTTCGCGCCGCGGAGAGTGACGACGGTGCTGGCGGGGACACGGCCCGCTACGACGTGATATTTCAGAATCGCCGCGAGTTTCCCTTTGTTCTCTGGCTTGAGCAGCGACTCGACCGTTCCCGCCGGCAACTTCGCAAATGCTTCGTCGGTGGGTGCGAGCACTGTGAACGGCCCTTCGCCCTTGAGTGCTCCGACGAGATCTGCGGCTCCCAATGCCGCGGCAAGCGTCTTGAACGACCCTGCGGCAACCGCGGTATCGATAATGTCGGCGGCTGAGGTCGCGACCGGCTTGGCCGCTTTTTCCGGCGGCAAGAGCACCGAGTCGATCACGTGGATCAACCCGTTGTCGCACGCGATGTCTGTTTGGAGGACATTGGCGTCATTGATGCGAACGCCCGAGTTATCAGCCTGGATCTGAATCGACTCTCCGCCGAGCGTCTTCGCTTCGCTCAGTGTGACGACGGTGCTTGCGGGCACCTGCTTTGGAATCACGTGGTAGGTCAGGATCGCCGTCAGTTTGCCCTTGTTCTCGGGCTTCAGCAGTGTTTCGATGGTGCCTTCGGGGAGCTTTGCGAATGCTTCATCCGTCGGGGCGAGAACGGTGAAGGGGCCGTCGCCTTTCAGCGCGTCCACCAAGTCTGCGGCTCCAACGGCCGCGACAAGCGTCTTGAATTGTTTGGCTCCGACTGCCGTGTCGACGATGTCGGCTGCACGTACTTGCGGCGTGAAACACAGGCTCGCAGCCAACAGTGCAACACCGAGCAGAGATTTCATCGATTTCTTCCTTTCACGAGGTATTTTAGGTCTCCGGCGAGTTCTCTCGCTCGGCCTGTGCAGTGATGTTCGTAGCGAGTCAAATCACGGATGCATGGAACGCGAAAAAAAGAATGACAGCAATGCATTCAAGAAACGAAACCTCCGGCAAGAAACTAGCTTTGATGCGGCAACTCCTCAGCCTCGCCCTTCTGATTTGCCCGTTCGCCCTCACGTCGATGGCGCAGGAGGCACGAGAAGCCTCGGCGGCCAAGACCGATGGCGGGGCCTCGTCCGAAGAGGCAGAGGAGGCGCTCGCCGTTTTGGAGCCATTCTTCGAGAGCTTGAAGAAAGCTCGCTCCACCCGCGCGACCGTCGAATTGACCGCCGAGACCATCATCGATGGTGCGATCGTCGGAACTCAGGCTTCTACCTATCAGATCGCCTCCACCACGCCGGATCAGTTCACCGTTTATCTGCGCGACGATAACCAGCGGACACGCCTCTTCAGTAACGGGCAAAAGACGACGCTGGCGCTCTCGCCCACGGCGTACACCCACCTCGATGAAGTCATCAAAATGCAGGACGCGGTCTTCGGATTGCCGTTTGCGCTCGGTCCCTATCCGGAGGTCGTGCTCGCCAGCACGCTCGCTGGAGTCGACCCTGCTCTCACATTGGCCAACGGAATGAAGTCGTTGAAGCTAGTGGACCGAGGCAAGTTTCGTGGCAAGACTCCCGCGATTCACGTTCATGGCGTTCAGGACGACGACGTTTCATGGGATTTTTGGTTAACCCAGGATGAGACTCCCAAACCCTTGCGACTACAGGTCGATCTGACCGAGATGTTGCGGGCCAACGGGGAACTCGAACTGCCATCGGGTTACAAGTATCTGCTGCGGTTCGACTATTCCGCTTGGCGTACCAACCTGACCAACGATCCGGCGTTGTTCCGCTACGTCAAACTAAAAAACGCCAAGGAGTACGATTCGATTCAGGCCTACGCCGAGGCTCAGCGGCAAACGGAGGCGGAGGGCGACAAGTGATCGTGCAGGACTTGGTTTAGAGCCCCCGTAGTGGGGCACATAAAAGTTCTTCGTCGTTCCTCGCGTAAATGCATCCGTCTGCGATTGCAGGCGCAGCCCACACGACACCGCTGCGTCGACGTAGTTGACGCAACGTCGGGTCCACTAGTTTGGAGCGGGAGCGGATCTCTACACCGTCTCGCGAAAGCGTCGTGAAGAGTAGCTCACCCTGTTCGTTGAGCATGATTTCATCCTCACCGTTTTGGATGATGTGCACCGTCGCCCAGCGAGCCTTGCGGACGACGCTGAGGTCTTCCCAGACGCGGTCTCCCGACGCGATTTCGAGACACCGGAATTGACCATAACTATCGGCCCCATAAATCGCATCGCCTTTGATGATCGGATTCGAGATCATCGCGTGCAGGCCGTCGGTGTTGATTTCATCGACACCGACGCGTCGCCACGAACTGGTCGCATCTGGTTTGTCGAGGTCCAATCGGATGAGAAGCGATCCGTCATAGAATGAGGAAACGAAGAGTTTGTCACCGTCGACCACGGGTGTCGGAACACCGATCGGCATCTTGCGCGGCAACATTTCGATGGACCAGAAGACGTCGCCCGTGCGGGGGTTCAGTCCCGTGACGCTTTCACCCGTCCAACAAACAGCCACGTCCTGGTCACCTTGTCGAATCAGAATCGGCGCACTGTAGCCGGCCCGTTCATTGAGTGCGCGCCAACGCTCTTTTCCGGTGTCTTTCTCAAACGCCACGACGCATGCTTTGCCGCTTCCGCCCACGATTTGCAAGACAAGGTCTTGATAAACGAGCGGGGCGCAGGTGATGCCCCAAGCCGGCATGCGGATCTCATAGTCCGCGTTCAAGTCACGACTCCATTTCAATTCTCCGGAGGCCGCGTCGAGACAGTTCATCCGTCCCATTCCGCCAACGGAGAACGCCAAGCCATGGTCGATGGTCACCGAAGCTCTTGGACCCGAGGCTTGGTAACCGATCCTGTATTGAACCGGATTCTCGTGCTTCCAAATCAGCTCGCCGTTTTCGGCGTCGAAGCAAAGGACGCGTTCGGTCACATTGGGAGCTTCGCCTTGTCGGTCCGTCACATAGACTCGCCCGTCGGCAACCGTCGGAGCGCTGTAGCCAGGCCCGATTTCGACCGCCCATTTTCGGGCAATCGACTCCGCATCAACCTGCCGCGGAAGTGTCGGGTCATTGAGTTTCGCGTCGCGCCCTGGCCCACGCCATTGCGGCCAATCTTCCGCATCGGCTGACGTTGCACAAAAGTAGGCGATTGCCAGGAGGAGCGTCGCGAGACAGGACTGATTCACCGGTTTCATCTCGAGACCTCGGCTGGGCAAGTTGTGAGCAAATTTCAAATAGGATCGTAGGCCGTGCCGTCGCCAGCTGGAACCCGTATGAAACTGTTGAAGGATGGTCATTCGAGCCTATTGATCCGCCGCCAATGAATAGCAACGTAGCTCCTGGTCATTGCGGACGTACACACTCCGATTGGCAAACGCCGGGTGTGACCAAACCAAAGTCCGGCCACCGACTTTGTGAGTCGGGTCGATCAGATGCGCGCGACTGATTTCTTCGTAACCTTTGGGCGATAGCGAAGCCAGTATCAGGTCACCAAAATCGTTGGCTAGGAAAAAACGATCTTGGTGACGGATGGTGAACGCCTCTCCCCACGCCACGGGGCGTTTACCCGAGGTGGGTTCGAAGCTGGACCAGACGTGTGCACCGTCTTCGAGTCGTGCGCACGTGTAACGACCTCCGTTGCCGCAGGCGTAGATGTGCCCGTCCATCAGGAACGGAGTGTTGAGGACGCCGCCGATCCCGGTTTTGGCATCTCCGGTCCACGCCATGTTCGCAGACTTGCCGTCTTCGGCCACGTCGATCGCGGCCGACATTCGATTAAAACACATCACAAAGAGACGGTTGCCTTCACGACGCGGCGTACCAATCGTCATCGCAAAGGTGGCTTCGAAGGGGAGAGACCAAATCAGCTCCCCCGTTTCAGGCTTCAATGCCGAGACAGCGTCGGAGTCCCAAACGATGAGTTGTCGTTGACCACCAAACTCGTAGATCACCGGCGCGCAATACCCGGGCTGTCTCGCATCGAGTGCACGCCAAAGTTCTTTGCCCGTGCGTTTGTCAAACGCCACGCATGTCGCGTTTGGCCCGCCCACGATACAAATCAAACGTTCTCCATCGACCAACGGCGCCGCGGCCGTTCCCCACTCCGGAACTTTCAGCTTGTACTCGTCCACAAAGTCCTTTTTCCAAACGACCTCACCGTTGTTTGTTCGCAAGCACGTCAGGTGGCCTTCTGCGCCGAACGTGTAAACAAATTCTCCATCGACCGTCGGTGTGCAACGTGGGCCGATCGCGTATGTCGACGCCGAGGTGTAGTGACACGGATACTCCTGTTTCCAGAGCAGCTCGCCATTTGCTTCGCGGAAGCAGTGAATGCGTTCTGTCCCCGGACGTCGTTCGCGAACGAAATTGGTGTTCTGCGGAATCGAACCTTCGTTCACGTTCTTGTACGGTCCATCCGTCGGCGCTGCGATCCAATCCATCAAAAAGACTTTGCCTTCTGCAACGGCTGGACCGGAGTAGCCGCCGCCGACCTTTGCCGACCATCGCAGTTTCGGGCCCGAGGGTGGGAATTCGGAGAGAATGCCGTCTTCACGCCATACAGAGTCGCGGTTGTCGCCGAGGTAGCCGGACCAGTCGTCACCGCGGGCGAGTGTGGTGATCAGTGAAAGCAAGATGGCGAGCGACAAGCGAGGCATTGCGTGGGTCCGATCGTTGAGCGTGCGCGGCGACTTCGCCCTGTTATAAACGTGATGCGAGGACTGGGGAGGACCCGCGAGGAAGTCGGCAGGCACCAGGCGGGAAATGCAGCGCAAAACGGGCGGGCATCCGACGCGCGTGGATGTTGCGACAAGGGGCCAGTTTACCCCACCAAGCATGCGGCCTTTCGTGAACGTTGTGGCGGTGCTGGGGCCTCGGGGACGCTGTTGGATCAGGTCATGATCGACTACTCTGTCGAACTGTCCCGGGGATCCATAGAGAAGTGTTGATGCGAAGAGTTCGTGAATCCTTTCGTGCGAAACGTCGTCGAAGATTGCTTGGCGAGACGCTTGAAGTCCGACGCTGCTTGACCGCGACGATTCGCCTTGTCGCCTGGAACACTGCGAACGGACCGAACAACGCCGCCGAAGATGCCGACTTCAGAACAGTGCTCGAAGCGATCGGTGACGAATCGGTTCAGGGGAATGCACTCGCGCCAACGATCGTTGCGCTTCAGGAAACGGACACTGCGGAAATGGGGGGCAACTCCATCGCACGAATTGAATCCGTGCTGGAGTCGCTGCATCCCCAAAGCAATTACACAGCGGCGGTCAGCCCGCTCGACTCGGGCGACGATGCCAACGGGTTCTTGTTCGACGACACCGTTCTGGATCTGGTTTCATCACGTGTTGTTCCTGCAACACCCGGAATGGTTCCCTTTGCTCACAACAACCTGCGAGCCCAATTCCGTCCCGACGGCACAAACGGCGAGAGCGACTTCTACGTTTACTCGGTTCACCTGAAAGCCGGGTCCAGCGCGTCGGATGAGTCACGACGTGATGACGAGGCCGCCGCGATCCGTATCGACATCGATTCACTGGGCCCGAATCAGAATGTGTTACTCGTCGGCGACCTCAACATTCCGGGCAGTTCCGAGGCTGCGTATCAGAATTTGTTGGCAACGGGCACGGGACAACTCCGCGATCCGATTGATCGTCCCGGTGAGTGGAACAACAACTTTCAGTTCCGCGATGTTCACACGCAGAATCCTGCGATCAATGGTCCCGGCGGCATGGATGACCGCTTCGATTTTCAGCTGGTCAGCAACCGTGTTCTCGCGAACGACGGGCTGAGATACATCGCGGGTTCCTATCGCGCTTTTGGCAACAACGGTACGCACACCTTCAACTCGGACATCACGACGGGCACCGGCGCGACGCCGACCGTGTTGGCGGCTCTCGCTGCCGCAAGCGATCACTTGCCGGTAGTCGCTGACTACACGTTTGACGAAATCGTACCGTCAACATCGACGGTCGTGATCAGCGAAATCATGTACAACCCGTCCTCGAGTGAACCGGATGGAGAGTGGATCGAGATCGTTAATCTCGGCACCGACAGCATCAATGTTAGTGGTTGGCAATTGGACGACGAGGATGGCAGCGATTGGGCGTTGTTGCCGCCATGCACGACGCCGCTTCAGCCGGGTGACGTGGCGGTGATTCACAGCAACGCGATCGACACCGGCGTATTTCGCGATCGATGGTCGATTCCTGATTCCGTCAAAGTCGTTGGTGTCGCTTGGGGCAGCCTGGCAAACGGGCCGTCAACGACGAACGAGATTCTCACACTCAGTGACGCGCAAGGTACGCTGGTCGATGTCGTGAACTACGACGATGATGGCACCACTTGGCCGGCTGACAACAACGCGTCCAGCATTTATCTGGCCGATTTGCTTGCCGATAATCAGGACGGTGCCAATTGGCGTTCATCGACGGCGGGTGTTGAGGGGGCAATCAATCCAACGTCCGCGCCGTTTTCGACCAATGATGTCGGTTCGCCAGGAACCTATCCCGCGCTCAGTCTTGTCGCGCCGACGGTCGTCGATGTTCAGTTTGACGAAAACGAGGCTGGTGAGTTGCAGCGATCTGTGCTCCGAAGTCTGACCATCGCGTTTGACCAACCGGTTCTCGCGGGGCCCGACGCGTTTGCCGTCCGTAACCGCGACATCGCCGGGAGCGCGGGTGAAGTCGATGTTTCGGTGACACTCGAGACAATCGATAATCGAACCGAAGCGACGCTGGAGTTTGGTGGTCCAAACACGGATGCCGTTGGTTCGCTGCTCGACGGGAACTACGTGTTCACGATTGATGCGCTCGACGTGCGGGCCGCGTTCGGTGGCGTTCGGCTGGACGGCAATCAGGACGGCAGTCCCGGCGACGATTTTGTTCTTGGTGCAAACGACGCCGATCGCTTTTTCCGTTTCTTTGGTGATCGCGACGGAGATCGTGACGTCGACGGTCAGGACTACGGACGATTTGCGTCGGGCTTTCTAAGTAGCACGGGGCAAGCCGACTACGATCCGTTTCTGGACAGCGACATGGATGGCGACATCGATGGCCAGGACTACGGTCGTTTCAGCGGAAACTTCTTGCAGTCGGTGTGAAACTCGGGGCCGACTAAGGCTCCGGCTTGTCCGACATTCTTGATGACTGACGTTCATTGTCAGTGCTTCTAACGCTTCGTTTCAGTTTCGGGTAGACGCACCGGTGGGCATGCGCCCTACCGCTAGCAGTTTTAGCGGAACGGCCGAGCCGTCCGGTGTCACCCCAAAGCTCATGCCCCGTTGCAGGCAAAGCTTGTGTCCGGCTAACGGGTTGGTAGCGATCTACCAGATCGTGTGGTCGGTGGGTCTGATGTCCTGCTCCGTATTCGGATGGCTGCGGGACACTGCCGTGATCGCCATCTACCGACCGTTTTGTGCGTCACAAACGAGACGAGAAAGTGTCCGGGTTTGAGGACGCCTGGGGTGAGTGAACTCCAAGGCGGCATTTGAGCAACTGGTTCCACTGCTAACTCTGGAGACAAGAACGTGTCGACCCTGGCAAGCAAACCGTCCCCGCATGATCATCAGGAAACATCCGTGAAGTTTTTGCTCAAGTGGCGACCGAAGGACGATCGGCTCTCGGGGGTGGGGACGATCCCTCCGAATGGTGCTCCCATCGATGAGATCGCGGATACCGGTAGCGCGATCAAGCTACTCGGCCACTGGTGCGAAGACGGACGCGGCACCGCGATCGTCGAGGCGCAGGATGCTGAGACGGTCTACGAGCGCACGCTCGCTTGGCACCGTTATGTCGATCTCGACCTTTGTGATTTTGCCGAGGAAGACTAGGCGACTCGCTCCAATTCCGTTTTCGGATTGACGCGCCGGAGGGCTAGCGCCGCTACCGCTAAAGTTGTTAGCGGCACGGCGCGAGCCGTCCGATGTCACCCTCTTTTCAAGTAGAACGAATCGCAAGCAACTCAGCGGGTGAAGGGATCGGTCGGTTGGGTTTCGCCGCAGTACATGCAGCTTTGACGCTTGCCCATCAATTTCCGACCACAGGCCTGACAGGTTGGTCGTTCTTCCACGGGCAACTTCGCGAGTTTGCCATCGAGTTTCCCGTCCAGAAGATCGATCTCCGTCACTCGCTTCAGCAGGTCTTCATCCGTGTAGCCATGTTGTTCCTTCAGCAATGACCACAACGCTTGGCTAATCAGGAATAGTTTTTCGACATCAGACTCCAAACTCTGTGCCTGACTACGGGCTCGATCCGCGGCGCTATGAGCACTCCTGCCAACGGATTCTGCCTGGTCGGAGAACGCACTGCGAGCCAAAAGATAGGGTGCGAAAAGGCCGTTAAACATTGTTGGTTCCTCGGTCGTGGACAGCTGCGAAAGGCATGGCAGGAAAACGGTCAGGGACGGGGCGCAGATTAGATGCGGTCCCACTGCTTGCTGAGAACATGGTCACGGGGACAGACTGGGTTGCGATGTTGGCGAGAGTTCGCGGTTGTTTTTTCCGTAAGACGAACTCGCCGCCGCATTGGTCGCCCAGTGCGTGATTCCCTTGTCAGAGACCAATCCAACGGCATCGATCTCGTTCCAACCGCTGACGTTCGGTGAGTCGAAATAGAGCTTGATGTATTGGACCTCAAACGTCGTTGAGATCGGGATGCTGGAGATGCCGCGGTTTTTGTCGGAGGTCGTCGGGTCATTGCCACGCCAGGCGACGACTTCCTTGCCATCAGGATCAAACACCGAGACCTGCGTTAAAGCACCGGGGTTGTAGGTCTCGTACACGAGCACCGTTTTGGGGCGAATCGGTTTCCCATATTCAAGCGTCAGCCATTCATTCTGCGAATCGGGTGTTCCCGAAGCCCATGCCGTGCGAATGTCACCGAAACCTGTGGTGTCAGGAGGTCCTATCACTTGGCTGGTTCCCCACGGGCTGTCCTCAAATTCGAGTGCCTCGATTCGATTTAGAAGTCGCTTTCGGTCGTTCCACCAACCGAAGGCAACTGCCGCAAGTACGACCAGGAGCAACATCGCTCCGAGTGAGAATCGGTAGGGGGACTCGAGGTCGCGTTTGTGCCCAAGTCCGTCTTCTGGCTGAGAGCCATTTGAAGACTCAACGTTTTCTACCTGTTCCTCTGACTGGATCATCGCAAACCCCGTTGGAGCAAAATCCACACCGGATTGTAACCGAGGCGTCCGCAGCCGGCCTTTGTAGGCCACGTGCGTGGGGTCCGCTGCGGTAGACGGCGCCGCTAGAATCTAGCAATGACCAGTGAGCAAAACGAACCAAATCGACGACAGGGCGAGATTGTTTTTGAGGACGGTCTACCGCCCTCGACTACCGAGACTCGGGCCGCAATGCTCGAACGCGAGAGGAACTATCGTCCGCGTCGGACACTTCCGCTCGTCCTGTTCATCGCGACGTGCCTGACCACGTGGTATGCGGGTGGTTGGATGTACTCGCTCGCCGTGATGTTCGTTTTACTGTCTCATGAGTTCGGCCACTACCTCCAGGCTGTTCGTTACAACGTCCCCGCGAGTCTCCCGCTCTTCATTCCGCTGCCGCTCCGCCCGATCGGGACCATGGGGGCGGTGATCGCGATGCAGGGAGGAAAGGGCGACCGAAAGGAGTTGTACGACATCGCGATTACCGGACCAATCGCCGGTTTCATTCCGGCCGTCATTTTCTCGGTGGTCGGACTGCAGTTGTCCGAAGTGCTGCCGATTCCAGACAATGCGACGATGGTCATGTTTGGAGAGCCGTTGTTCTTCAAATGGTTGGTTTACATCACGTTCGGCAGTATCCCCGAAGGACACGACGTGATGCTCCATCCGATCGGGATCGCCGGTTGGGTCGGCATCTTTATCACGGCTCTCAATCTCTTCCCGATCGGGCAATTGGACGGCGGACACATCCTTTACGCACTGATCGGTAAACGTGCCCACACCGTCGCGAGACTGTTCGTGATTGGCGCGATCCTTGGCGTGCTACTCGGTGGCTACTACGGATGGACCCTGATGCTGACGCTGTTGTTGTTCATGGGAATCGATCACCCACCGACGGCGAACGATCACGCTCCATTGGGGACCACGCGCAAGATTCTCGGCTGGATCGCGTTGGCGTTCATGCCGATCGGTTTCACGCCAATGCCGATCTATTTGAGCGGTTGACCTGAATCGCTTTAACGCGTCAGCATTCGCACGTTGACGGGCATGTCGACTTCAATGCGGTGACCTGTCGGCGTGAGAAGACCCGTCGCTTCGATCCGAAAACTGTGGACGCATGCGGAGTTTTGGTTGCAGGCGATCAGGAAATTGCCATCGTCTGTGATTCCAAAGCCACGTGGGATCTTTCCTTGCGTCGGTTCATTCTCGAGCCATTTGAGTGTCTTCGTCGCCGTGTCGATTTCAAACACGGCGATGGAGTTGTGACCTCGATTGGAAACGTACACGTATTTTCCGTTGGGATGCACCAAGCATTCAGCCGTGCTGTTTCCGGAACCTTTCCAATCAGCGGGCAGTGTGGACGCGGTTTTCCCAACCCGGAGTCTCTTTGCTGATAAATCGTAGTCCAGCCAAACGACTTGAGATGTCAGTTCAAGGTTCGCAAATGCGGCGCTTTGATCGGTCCTCAATGAAAAATGTCGGGGGCCGCCTCCGGGTGGCAACTCCACGAACGGCATCGCCGCCGGTTTCATCGTTCCCTTCGCTGCATCGACGTCGTAAATTCGAATCTGGTCCATGCCCAAATCTGCAACAAAGGCCTGCGTTCCGTCGGCATTAAAGTTGATTGAGTGCGCGTGTGGTGCTTCTTGTCGACGCGCATTCACGTTGCTGCCGCCGACGTGCTGGTGAAACGATCCCATGTCATCCAATGCTCCATCGGCCCCGATGGGAAAGAGAGCACAGCTACCACCGGTGTAATTAGCGACGCCAAGGCACTTGCCTGTTGGATCCACCTGCACGTGGCACGCTGCGGCGCCACGTGTCGATCGCTCGTTCAATTTTTTGAGGCTTCCATCGCCTTGGATCGCAAACGCAGCAACACCCATCGCATCCGCCGAACCGACTTCGGAGACTGCGTACAGAAATTTGCCGTTCGGATGAAACGCGACGAACGAGGGATTTTCTAGTTCTGCAACGAGCTTGGGCGACGACAACGCACCCGTTTGCTCGTCGAAACGCGAGACATAAATGCCATCGCTGGAACCACGCGTGTAGGTTCCGATGTAGGCAAGGGTCTCCGCCGGGCATGGGCTTATCGGGAGGAAGGGCAAGGCGAAGAGAATGAAGAAGGGGCGCATCGTGGGTGTCTCCGGTGGGATCGACGGAGGATACACCATAGCCACCAAACGCGTGGCGATTCGAGCCATTTTCGGATTCGGATGCCGAGCAATCAAGCACTCGGCATCCGAGAGTCCGACGTCTTGAGAACGGTGGCGTCGCGGGACGCCCCGTGGTTCCCAATTCAGAGAGTTAGCTCGAGCAGAGCGGTGTCGAACGCGGTGTTGTCGTTGACATTGAGTTCGAAGGAAAAGTCACGAACAACATTGCTGTCGAACACAAAACTCGACGACCGCGAGGAGGTGGTGGTCGACGAGGTGCTCACACTGATGCTCGGCGGTGTGACGTTGAAAGTGCCGGTACCCGCTGACGCAAATCCTGAAACGGAAACGCCACTGCCGAACGAATCGATCGATACGAACGCAACGGCATTCGGTCCGGTCGCGCTGGCGGTCCCCGAGGCAAACACGCCGTTGCCCACGAACGTCTGCGTGTCAAACGCGAAGTTGGGGGTGCTGATTGACGTCAGGTCTAGTTCGCCGGGGTTGGCCGCGACGAAGTCGAGATCGAGGTCAAAATCAAGATCGAGATCGAAGTCGAGGTCGAGCTTGAAGCTCGGGTTGATTTGGATCCCACGTGGTGCCTGTTCGAGCGTGCTCACCTCCGCCCCCAGCTCCGATTTGAACGCCTCGAACTTCGATAAGTCGAGTTGAACGTCCGTGTCCAAGCCGATGTCGGCAGCCATGTGCTGACGCGATTCGAGCGCCTGTGCGCTCAAACGGGTGCTTCGTCGGGTGGCGGATCGTTTTCGAGTCTTCTTTCCAAACATGACAGTACCTCTTTGGTGCCCGCTCGAAGAGTGGATTCGTGCGTGCCGGCGGGCGTGAGGCGCGCACGTTGAGCGTGAGAGCTCCACCGACCTTGTCGGGAGAGCACGTTTCAGATGGGTGGCGTTCGCGATGCGGCGTTAGATCACCGCGCGAGTATTCCGCCTTGGCGATACAACGCCTGATCTAGATGCCGGCGAGCTTCCTCTTGAAACCGAATTCGTTCCCAATCGCTCGGCGCGAGTCGGTCGACCCAACGTTCTGAAGATTCGATCCACCGGGTCGCATTCTCGACATCATTTGTCTTCGAATAAGCCATCGAAAGGATCGCCATGGCGTGCGGAATTCGGTGCGCAGTGAGGGTCTCGAACCGCCAGGGTGTTTCCGCGATGTCCCGCAACGTTTCGATCGCATCTTCAAATCGTCCGGATCGATAGAGTGCCAGGCCGCGGACCAGTACCGACATGTCTGCCATTGCACCGGTGTTTGCACCGGGGGCGGTGATCTCAACCGCCGTTTCCGCGGCCCAAAACTCTGGGTTGGCATGAGCGACCAACAGCCAAGCGAGCTGATGCCGCTGGGATGGAGTCGTCGCTTGATCAACGAGTCTCTCGCGAAGTGAGATCGCCCGTTTTAAGAGCATCGCTGAGTCGAGCGACTCCGAACGCATCCACGCCGCATGCGCGATCAGGTCGGCTGCGTGAAGTTGCAACATCCAGTCGTCGCTCCCCGCAAACCCGTTGGCTCGGCTTATCAGAGCTTCGGCATCGCCACGGCAAATGAGCTGCACATCGTGTTCGGTCATCGTCAACAGTTTCAGATAGTCGAATCTCGTGGCACTCGTTTGGTTGGACTGCGCCGTGATGTCGTCCATCGCATTCAACAGCTGTTCGGCGTCGCGACGGGCTATGGCCGCGGAGTCAAGTTCGTTTAGAAGCCTGTGAGTCGTCGCTTTCAACAGCAGAGCTTCCACGCGTTCGAGTTGGACTTCGGAGTTGAAACCCTTGGCGTTCACGATCGATTGCAGGCGGCGTTCGCGATCCTCAAAGTGCTGGAGCGCCGATTCCAAGTCGCCTCGATCGACGGCCATTCTCCCCAACGCCACGTGGGGACTTGCTACTGAGATGATGATGTCGTCGCTCAATCCTGCTCTCTGGAGATCGACCATGACAACGCGGCATTGATCCGCGAGTTCCGTCGCGGTCGATAGATCGCCGTTTCGGCGATGCATCATTGCCCAGGTTGCGAGCATGTTGCCCCAACTCACTTGGATAGTGTGCTCCGGTGAATCCTGCACGAGTGACCATTCGTATTGCTCTTCGGCGGCGGCTCGCGATGCTTCGGCAGCCCGCTTCTCTCCCTGGTGGAATTGTCGTAGTCCCAGTTCGTGGTGACATCGAGCCAAGAGCTGTCGAAAGACACCCACTTCGGGGTGATCTTGGACCAGGTCTTCGCATTGCGCGACGGCCTTGCGGTTCCACTCGATCGAACGTGTCATCGAATCGGGAGCGGGCTCCGACACTGCTACCTGACGCGCCAACGCGAGATAGTTTTCGGTCAGTTCGGGTCGCAAGTCGATTTCGTAAGGATGTTGCTTTTTGATCTGCGACCAGAGATGAGACGCCTTTTCCAGATGGCGTTTGGCCTGATTTGGATCGTGGAACGCGATGGACAAGTCGCCCAGTTGCTGGTGCAATCGCGCTAGTAGACGCACTGTCGCGTTCGGGTCAGCGTCGGGGGCGTTTCGAAGACCTCTCACGAGACGAAGTCCCTCCGTTGCTCGTCGCCGAGACTCGATCAAATCGCCGCGATACTCTGCGGTGATCGAGGCCGCTTGCAAGACGTTTGCCGCCGCCAGTGTCGCGATCGGGTCGTGGGGAGCGTCATGAACGATCCGAGATTGAGCTTGTTCGATCGCGATTTCAGCTTCACTCAATCGACCCGAAGCGAGAAAGAGATGGCAGAGATCCGTCAAACCCGAGATTTGATGACGACGAATCGACCACGCAGGTTCAAGGCCATCGAGTTCGTCAAGCAGGTTCAACGCTCGCTTTTGGGCTTGGATGGCCCCGTCGCGATCCCCCAGGAGATGCTTTAACGATGCCACATAGTCATAAGCATGCACGGCCCGTTGTGTGAGTGCGGTGTCACCGTCTTCTTCCGCGGCGAGTGCTTCGAAAACCGTCAGCATCCGTTGAAGCCTTTCGGTTTGTTCCGGTCCTTGCTCTCCCACTCGTGATGCATCGCTGATGCGCGGCAACGTCTCTGTCATTCCCGCCAGGGCGAGGTGTAATGTCTGCCGCAAAAGTTCGGTTCGGTGTTCCTGTTGGGCCGCATGTGCGTTCGCACGCGTGAGCGCGTCCTCGACTCGGCGTCGTCCGAGGATGGAATTGAGAACCAGAGCGAACAGCAGCACAGTCGCGCTTGAAGCCAGTGCGGTTGTCACTCGATTTCGACGCACCCATCGGATGCAGTTCACCCAAGGTGGTGCCGGTCGCGCCCGGACCGATCGGCCTTCGAGAAAGTTATCGAGATCATCAGCGAGCGCCGCAGCGCTCGCGTAGCGGTCTTCGGGACGCTTTTCGAGACAGCGAAAGCAGATCGATTCGAGATCACGCGGGACAGTCGGATTAACGCGGCGAAGTGAGCCGGGGGCTTGATCCCGAATATTCGCCAATGTCGTGAGCAAGTTCTTGCTCTCAAACGGCGGACGACCCGTCAGCACCGTGTAGAGGATCGAGCCGAGTCCATGAACATCGGTGGCAACGCTGAACGCGGAAGCATCGGATTCGGCGACCGTTTGCTCGGGCGCCATGTAGTTGGGAGTTCCCACCAGAAATCCTGGTTGCGTCAACTCGCCATCGACACTGATGGATTTTGCGAGTCCAAAATCTGTGACGTGCGGTTCACCCTCGGTGTCGATCAGGATGTTCGATGGCTTGAGGTCCCGATGGAGGATGCCGCGCTGGTGCGCGTGGTGGACGGCGCGGGCCGTTTTCGCAAGTATCTGAGCGGCACGCTGAGGTTGGTCACGCACGGCAGACAGATACTGCATCAGGTTGCAACCGTCGATCCATTGCATGCTGAAGAAGACCTGCTCGCCGACGTCGGCGACTTCGTAGATTGAAACGACATTGGGGTGATCCAATCGTGCTACGGTTTGCGCTTCGAAACGAAATCGTTCGAGGTCGATTTGATTGGTGGCGGCGCTTCCACGAAGGACTTTGATGGCGACAGTTCGTTGAAGGTTTTTCTGAGTCGCCTTGTAGACGATCGACATCCCGCCGCTGCCGATGACACCGTCCAGTTGATAGCCACCGATCGATCCTTGTTCGCTCAGCGGCAGAACGCTTCGTTCTTTCGCAGCCTCTTCTTCCGCATTGCTCGATTCCAACTCCGGCTTGGCATCACGCAGAGCGGAAAACGTTTGCCACGTCTCGATGGCCTCGCGAAGTCGGGGCTCGTGTTCCGGGTGGAGCGCGACGAAGGATTCGAGCGAAGGCTTCTCGCCACGGTCCACCGCGTCAATCCAGTCCGCGAGCACCGACGCAAACGCATCATCAATCGTTTGGTCGTCTGTCAACTCGAAGGAAAATCGATCTGCAACCATGGCTACTTTTCCTCCGCACGGATCATCAACTCACGCAGTCGGCTGAGTCCGCGAAAGATGAGACTTGCGACAGACGCCCTCGATCGATTCATCATGCGAGCGACATCCGGAAGTTTGAGTTCTTGGAGGTGGTGCAATTCGATCGCGCGTCGCTGATCCTCGGGAAGCAGTTCGAGGTGTTCCGCGAGTTGCAGCAGGTATTCTTCACGCATGACGTGAGTCGATGGCGAAGGTTCGCTATCGGTGAGAAGCTGTTGCAGTCGAGCGGATGACTCATTGAGCGATTTCTCAATCGAGTATTCGCGATCCACATCGCGTTTTTGGGTTTTCAGCTTGCGGATTTCGTCCGCCAAGTTATTGGCGACGATCCGACGCAAAAATGCACGGGTACGTTTCACGTTCTCGAGTGGGATGGATCGGTCCGTGGCAGCCTCCAGCAAGGACTGCTGAACGACCCCCGAACCGTCGATCTTGCCAAAAAACCGCGAATCGGTTTCAGCGCGGACCAGGAATTCCAGGTAGGAACGGTAGCGTTCCAATCGGTCCAAGTCGGTCCTGTCGCCCATGTTGATATCGCCTGGCATTGCAACCACGAGATTTTCCTCGAGTCTGGTCGTTTATCAAATCGACGCTTCCTACGCCCCTAAAACCCTGGGCGTTCTCCGAGGAAAAGTGGTGCGGGAAAAACTCGAATTTTGCGGACGAGATCCGAGTGACGCCCACTCGTAACGGACCGATTTTGAACGAGAACCCACAAACGATGGAGTTTTCAGTGTGCGACGGCTTCGCGGGTCCGCTTTGTCGGTCGCGAGAATCGGTTACCGCTCCGGAAGCCTTGCCGCCCGTTCAGGGGCTCCGCTGGCTAGGCAGAGCAAACACTTTCGGGTTGCTCGACGAGAGTCGCGGCGACCTCCGAGGAATTCTGCTTCCACCACTGCGTCGCACGCGTCCACGTCCACTCATCATCCATTTGACAGTGGCGAAGGGCGCACTTGAGATCGTCCGCGGATTGGAATCGTTCATCGGGCTCTTTCGCGAGGCATCGCATCACGATGGCGGCGAGCGAGGAGGACACTTGAGCCGGTAGATCCGGCGGCATCTTGCGAGCATGTGCCATGATGACCTCCAGCGCCGACTTGCCGGTGAAGGGGACGTTTCCGGTGAGTAGAAAGTACATGACGATCCCCAGGGCATAGATGTCGCTACGCGGATCGACCGGTTCACCGGACGCCTGTTCCGGAGGCATGTAGGCGGGCGATCCGAGGATCACGTTCTGCTGGGTGATTTCGACATCCGAGGGCTGCGTTTCAACGCTTCGAACGAGCCCAAAGTCGAGTACTTTGACAAGATCGTGTTGCCGCCCCAGTTGCGTGACGAACAGGTTTGCTGGTTTGATGTCCCGGTGGACTAGCCCGTCCGCATGTGCCTCGCTCAACGCATCACAGGTCTGTTGAATCAGGTGCGTGACGCGTTCTTCGGGGAGGGGGCCGTGGGCGTCGACGAGTTGCTGCAAGTTGATGCCCGGCAGAAATTCCATCACGTAATAGAACGTGCCATCTTCGGTGTGACCATAGTCGTAGATGTCGACCGTGTTCCAATGTCGAAGCTGCGCGGTGGATCGGACTTCGCGTTCGAATCGCTTGAGCACACGCGGGTCGCCCGCCTTCTCCGGGCGGATGACCTTGATGGCGCAACGTCGTTTGAGCAACAAGTGCTCCGCTTCGTAGACTTCGCCCATGCCGCCGGCACCCAATAAGCGAGTCAACTTGTATTGGCCAAGTTGTTTCGCTTGGTGCGCTTCGGCCCGGAGGGTACGAATCGTGCGAACCCCGTAGGTGGCGATCGCCGACGCGACCACGCCAGAGAGGATGGTGCCAGGCATCACGTCGATGAACTGCGGGTCGGCAAGCACTTGCCGGAAATCCTCCGAGATCACCCATGCGATTCCGGCGGCAACAATCGGCCCGAGGGCCATTGGCACGATGACGCGGAGTGCACGCAACCAATGGTTGGGAATAAAAAGCGCGTAGGTGAAAATCAAGACCACCCACGGACCGTTGGCCCTGGCGACATACCCGACCGCCGCCGCATCGAGCAACATCGTCAGCGTGAAGATCATGAATAGTAACGAGGTGCCGCCGAACACCCACAACTCACCCAGTCGGAGCTTGCGCCCCGTCCAAGGCTTGGAGTAATGGGTCACCAAAACGAACCCGCCGAGCATCGAGCTCACCGTGAGGTGTGCCGCAGGTACGAGGGTCCCCAGCGATGTGCTCGATGAACCGACAATCAGCCCGTACACGAAAAAGACCGCGGTACCCAGAAACAGCAGCATCGCGGCGATGCGTAATCGCGAAAAGACGACCGAATCGAGTTCGTCGGAGAGTTCATGACCACTTCCCGTGAGAAGTTCGACCATGCATTTCTGGTGTCGATCAGTCGTTCCGGCTTTGTCGCTCAGCGAGAACGCAGCGACATCGGCGGCGCCCACCTCGAGCGTGGCATCGAGCGAGTCACGCGCCGTATCGTTGCCCCCGATTCCGATTTCACTCGTTGCGGCTAATTGAGGGTCTGAGGGTGATGATGTGTCCACGTTCCGTTCCAGTCCGAAAGTCGCCATGCGGTTTGCGCCCTGAATACTACACGCAAGGGCAACCTCGTTTCCGATCGATGTTCGTCCAGTTGTATGCTAGCTCCGCCACGAAAGACTGGAAAGGAAGCCCAAAGGCACAACATAATGAGGCGGTCCGAGACCGATTCTTACGCGGTTTCCAAAACAATTTCTGGCCCGCAAGCGAACTCCGATTCAAGCCCGAGGTCTGCCCGTGTTCCGTCAAACGTTTTCTTGTTTTGTCGGCTTCCTTTTGGTCAGCTCGGTCGCGACCGCACAGAATCCGTTTGACTCCTCCCAACCGGGCTATCCGAGATGGTCTCCGTTCTCGTCGGTCAAATGGGATGGCGGCGAACCTTCCGTCGAAGTGGACGGCAAGTGGTACCAATTGATATCCGTTCACGGTGTGACGCCGAAAGAAATCCTAGCCAAATGCGAGGCGGAGGGATGGCCTTATCACCTTCGCTTTGAGGAAGACTTGGTTCAGATTTTGCGTTTGATGGGAAAGCAGATTGATCGCAAGACCGAACTCAAACTGATAGACGACTCGGGAAAAGCGGTTCACCTTGTCGACGTGATGAACCAGGAAAGCGCTGGTCGGATTCCAGCGGCAAGATCTCAAACGGCAAACCCTTTTGATTCAGGCGTTCGGGGCTACCCCAAATGGTCCCCTTTCGAAGCCGTTCGTTGGAAGGATGACAAGCCCGAGGTGCGCGTCGGTGGTCGCTGGTACACACCGATCTCTGTTTACGGCGTTGCGGTGGAGGCGATTCTCAGCCACAGCGAAGCTCAGGGATGGAACACACAAACACGTTTCACTCAAGACATCGTGCAGATGATTCGACTCATGGGGACCACGATTGATCAGAAGACGAGTCTGGTGCTGCGAGATCAATCCGGAAAGAAGGTGATTCTTCGTGACTACGAGATGACGATTCGACGACCGAACCTGATTGTCGAACTGAGTCGGGAGCAATTGCTCCAGGACTTGCAGCACTTTGAGGCGTCGCTCGTCGAGCGTTTCGCTTACCTCGAAACAAATCACTTCGACTATTCATCCGCGGTGGATGCGATCCGTCGTGAGCATCCCGATGGAGTCGCGACCGACGTGCTCGCGTCCAAGATTCAACGGGTCATGATGGGATTTGTCGATGGGCACGCCAGCGTCAGTGGCGTAAACGCATCCTATGGTTACGTCTTGCCGTTCCGCCTCGAGGACTCTGGTTCTCATGTTGTTGCGGTGTCGCCTGATCGATCGCAATTTTTGGATGAAGAGTTTCCCTTTTTGCTCGCGATGGACCACGTTGACATCGACGAGTGGATTCGCAGGGCATCACCATGGGTCGCAAAAGGTTCCGCGCAACTGAAGCGCCGACGCGGACTCCGCAGGCTTGGGAGTATCGACCGTTTTCGATCCGATAAAACGGTCGCGACCATGACTCTGACGCTGGGAGGTCGGGGTGGAACGTCCACCAAACAGTTGATCGTCGAATTGGTGAACCGGTGGGATACCACGCGGTCGCAATGGCCGACGTATCCGGCAAATGGGATCTTGGATGATGAGATTGGTTACCTCCGATTACCGAGCATGGATCGAGACGCGACCGACGCGATTCGAAGGTGGCTGCCGAAGTTTCAAGAAACCCGCGGTTTGATCATCGATGTGCGCGGCAATGGCGGCGGCATTCGGACGCCCCTGCTGGAACTCGCGGGTTACCTGATGAACGGCGACGATCCTCCGCGAATCGCCAACGTCGGAAAGTACCGGCTTGCCGAAGACCGTGACGAAGATCATCTCGGTGGCTCACGCTTCATGTACCGAATCAACTCAACCCGCTTTGGTCCCCGTGAGCGTTCGGCGATCAAAGAGTTTATGAAAGGGTTCGAGCCTCAATGGAATCCTCCAGCCGAGAAGTTCAGTGATTGGCACTATCTGGTACTTTCCAAGTCAAAAACGGATCCCCGTGACCAGTACGAAAACCCCGTTGTGGTCCTGATGGATAGCGGGTGCTTTAGTGCCACCGACATCTTTCTGGGGGCGTTGAAGCGATGGCCGAACGTCACGTTGATGGGACAACCCAGTGGCGGTGGTAGCGCTCGCTCCCAGTCGTTCCGGCTTCCCCACTCAGGCATCTCCGTCCGTTGTGCCTCGATGGCTTCGTTCCTTCCTACCGGAAAGCTGTATGACACCAATGGCGTCATTCCCGATGTGGTGGTGGAACAGCCTCCGGAACACTTTCTGATCGGCGGACCCGATGAGGTGCTTCGTGCGGCGATCTCACAACTCACCCCGTGATAGCGAGCATTTTCGCTTTCTCGATGAACGAGAGCGATAGAACTCACGCGGAGTCGGACGATCAACCGAGCCAGGCGTGACTGGTATGCCTGGCACCGTGCCTTTCGCTTTCGTCGACGACTCGCTGGGCGTGTTCGCTACTTCGATTCGGAGAGCTTGACGCAGTGCTGTTCAAAGCGATCCAGTTGGCTGGTGAGCACGCCATCCACGGGGCCCGCGATTTTCTCAAGCAGGAGGTGTTGGGCACCCGAGACCGAATACGTCATTGCGACCGTTGTGATGCCATCGGTTTCAGAAAAGGAGAATGTCCACGCGCCGGAGACGCCCATGCCTTGGAGCGGGCCGAGTCCGCCGGTCATCCGAAGCATTTTGCCGGGTTGGTGAAAGACAATTTCCATGTGTCGAACAAAACCGCCGTCGGGGAGCTTTTCCAGCATGCAGTGCTTTTCGAAATCGAGTGAGAGGTTCTCCGCTTTGCCGCCGTAGGAGTGGCTCGCGTCGTACCACTTGCTGAAGTCTCGCGTGAATACTTCGTAGGCGACACTCGCGGGGAGATCGACGTCGCGAGTTGCTTGAATCAAAAAACCACTGGGAGACGACTGTTTGACTTCGCCCTGACACGGGGTTGCAAGACTCAGGATGAATACGCAGGCGAGCTGGGCCGATCGAACAATGGATTTCATTTCTGTGTCTCCCTATTGAAAACGCGGACGATCGGAATCGCCCGCGCTTATGTCATACACCAAGAGTGTAGCGAGTCTACTTTTCGAGTTGCTTGGCGACCGCCGCAGGCATCTTGAACTTGGCGTCGTCGACGGGTTTGTTCACCTCGATCGATTCGGTGACCATGCTCATGCTCATCCCGTTGGGAAACTTTTGTACGGCCTTGAAAGGCATTTTAATCGGCCCGACGTCACGATAGTCACTGGATTGCGATTCGATTTGCATTTCGCCCTGAGGACTTTGCATCGTCATCACGTTCTTGAGACGTAGGCCGCTTTTGACGGAGTAGAAAACCATTTCCGGCTTGCCTTCCTTCGGCGTGAGCTTCACCTTGTAACAGTCTTCATCGCCGACTTTTTCAACACCCTCGAGTGACATTTCCTTAAAGAACTTTTCGGGAGTCAGCTCTGGGAACATGGCTGCTGCCCGTTTCATTTGGGCCTCTTCGGAGCCGGTGAGCACTCTCGTGCCTTGAATCGCCGACGCAGACCAAGTCGCCTTCTCCGTCACGACTTGCTCGGTGGTGCCACCGAATTGCCCGAGGTCGATGGACATGTACATCGTCAGCGGCTTCATCGTGCCCATCGTCTTGACCGGGGCTTTCAATCCGCTCGCGGGCATCTCCATGGTGCCGGTGCTGATGTAGGACTTGATCTTTGCGTAGCCGTCTTTGCCGCCTGTCACTTGCACGTACCGTGCGAGCACTTCCTCAGCGGTTTTCAGCATGCCCGCCGAGCCGGGGGCTTTGTCTTGTGCGAGGACGGGCCCAACGAACATCATCGTCAGGGCCAGAGTGGTGAGTAGACGGTTCATCGTCGGTGTTCCTTAAACTGGAGTTGGTGTGAATGGGAGAAACAGGTTGAACAGTGAATGTGGTTAGTCAGATTGCGATTGAATCCACTCGCTGGCCCGAGCGAAGACGGGATCGGCCGCCTTTTTGTAAGCGTCGGTCGTGAGTTCGACCTCCTCATCGGGGGTCACGCCGATTCCTTCCAGAGTGTCACCGGAGGCCGATCGATAATCGGCGAAAGCGTACTGGATGCCGTCGCCATTGGGCAGTCTTTCGAAGGTCGATGGTAGCACCAGCCCGGCGGTTCGTGACCCGAAGACTCGGGCGAGTTTCAGGTCCTTGAGTCCACCCGCGAGAATTTCGGCTGCTGAAATCGAACATTCGTCGATCAGAATCGCAACGGGTTTCTCGTAAGGGTCGGCCCAGGGATTCATCAACAAGTTGATCTTGGCACCTTTCATTTGCATCCGCCCCATCTTTCCACCTTCACCGGAAAGTCTCGAACCGATCGCGGGAGGCAAGATGACCAAACCACCGTGGTTGCCGCGGAGGTCGATCACGAGGCCGGTCGAACTCTTAGAAAGCAGTTCGTCGTAGGCTTCCATCATGCGTTGAGGATCGAAAAAGGAGCTGAACGCAAAGTACCCGATGCCGTTGTCGTCGACTTTGGAGGTGATCGCGACTTGCATCTCGGGAAAGTTTCCGAGTTTGACGCGCGTCCCGGGAGCCTTTGTCAGTGTGAGTTCAACGTCGTGTGACTTGCCTTCCAAGTCCGTGCACTTGAGTTTGAGTGTGTCGCCGATGCTGCCTCGCGAACGCTTTTCACCGAGTAGCCCGATCATCGTTTGCCGTGTCATCGGGCCGTCCTTCGTGGTGACACGGGCAACCTTCAAGAAGTCAGCGACCGTCCGCTTACCGACTTCTTCGATGGTCCAACCCGGTCGCAACACGCTAGCGGCAGCAGGCGAGTCCGCGTGGATCTGCGTAATGATGAGTTTGTCTTCGCGCTCACGGATGACGAGTCCGGTGTACCCGTCCTTGTCGTTGTTGCCGTCGTCGTCATCGCCCTCGATTTCCTCGTAGACTTCTTTGGGTACAACAGCAAAGTGCGATTGATTCAAACGTCCGATCAGCTCGCCGATCACTTTTCGCGCAGCGTCCTGGTCCGCGGCGGCTTCCACTTTGGGACGGAGTTCGTCGCGGGCTCGGTCCCAAGACTCACCTACCGCTTCGGAATCCCAATGCCGTTCCTTTACGAGCGACCAGACCTTATCGAAGGATTGAACATTGAGCGCTGTGACGTTCTTCGCCGCGGCCGGGTCTTCGCCGCAAAGCGATGAGTGGCCGATCAGCCCCATCGCGGTGACGAGGAGAAGTAGCTGCTTCATCGAAGGTTTCCTGGGGAGTAAAAAAGTAAATGGAGTGAATTGGTGGAAGGTGACCGAGGCTCAACTATCCGATGAGGAAGGCGCGGTCGTTTTCGAGGGATTGTCGACTCGACCGCAGAGCGGCATCAGGTCGAAGCCGAGCGAGAACAACGTGCCAGAATCGTTCGTTCTTGCTTCTTCAAAGACGTCCATGATTTCCGTCAGCAGTTTCTTCACGTGCCGCAAGTCCTTCGCCGTCAGTCGGGCGGTTTCACCTCGGATGAAGGCATTTCGCGATCGAGCGCTGAAATCGATGGCTCCGGCGTGCAGGCTCTTTTCAAAATTTCGCTCGCTTCGCCGATGGAGCGATCGCATCAATTTCATCAGCGATTCGGGTGCCACGTCGGTGTCAAATTCGAATTGGTCTGCGACGACATCGTAGACGGCTTCGGTTTGTCGGCCGGCGCGACGAAGTTCGGTTTCGACAACGAGTCCGGCCTGGGTCATTTTGCGGATGTGGTGATAAAGGCTGTCTGCTTTCGCTCCGACGTGGGAAGCCAGTTCCGCGATCGAGCACGGTCCGCATGCGACCAGGAACTCGAGCAGTTCGAATCGGACGGCCGAGCAGACCACGTCCCACTTCTCTTTCGTCTCGATCGGAAACGAGCGGGTTCGATTTCGTTTGGCGCGTTTGGTTGTCGGGGCATTCATGCTGAGAGGGTCAGTGGGAAACCCTGATTCGGGAAGGCGCGGATTATCGGATTCATTGAAAAAATATCCGGAATTTCAACGGTCGTCGAGTTTCCCGGGTTCTGTTTTCGTGTCTCCGGTGCGCCAGGCTAAGTCTGGCTGATCTTCTCAAATGTAAGGAGTTGAGCATGGTAATTGTTCGTTAGCCGTGTAGCTGGCGAGGCGGTTGGCTGGGGTAACCCGTCCGCCGAAGCCCTCGACCAGCGAAGGTGTCAGCCGTAATGCGTTCAGCGTGAACCCGTTTCAGCCTCGTTACGCTATTCCGAGTGACCAGCTTTTCGGAGATGGTGAAGTCATCACGGATCGTGAAGCAACGAACAGGTGCAGCGATCCGGCTCGGCGGGGTGGTAGGGGACAGCGGGCACCGATAGATCAGTCAGGAACCTGGGAGGCCCGGCGTGGTGAGTCCCAGCTCAACAGTCCACGGGAATCCATAACCGTGGACCGGCCACGATCGGGAGTCGGACAGGCTCATAGTAGTGATGACGCGGGGTAATGCCCGTACCAGCGAAGGGGCCTGACGAAGGATGTGTTTTGTTCAACAACGTTTT
>JBCBOT010000031.1:0-44222 GCA_039821165.1 Planctomycetota bacterium
GGCCTTGCGTAAGATAACGGCCCATCTTTGAGGGGTGGGTTCATGTTTAACACCGGATCGGCGGGGCGGCCTCGTCTCGGCACGGTCAGCGGAAACGATCAGCTGAAATGAGCGGAGGGATTTCACAACGATGAGGCGTACTTGCATTTTGGCCTGCGTAGCGGCGTTAATCGCCGTCGGGGCCGACTCCGACCTAGCATCAGCAGGCGGATCATCCGGTGGCTCCAGTGGTGGTGCCGTCGTCTATTCGGGCGGATCATCGGGAGGCTCGGTCGGCGGAAGCTCCGGCGGTTCCTCCGGTGGCTATGTCGGTCCATTGCGTCGATTGGCCGCAAACATTCGGGCCAACCGTGCCTCGGCGAGCAGTGGCGGAAGTAGCGGTGGCAGCAGCGGCGGAAGCAGTGGCGGCATCGTGAGCGTCAGCTACGCATCTTCCGGCGGAAGTTCGGGTGGCAGCAGCGGCGGTCGCGTTCGATTGGTCGATCGGATCCGTGCTCGTCGTGCCGCTGGTTCGTCGGGCGGATCTTCCGGTGGTTCCTCAGGTGGATCGTCCGGCGGTTCCTCGGGTGGTTCTTCCGGCGTCCACGCGTACGCCGTGGTTCGAACGGTTTCTTATCGCAGTGGCAGCAGCACCGGTGGTTCGACTGGCATTCCGGTCGCCAGCTACTCCCGTCCGGCAACGGCTTCGATCGCCAGCACACGAGGCTTGGGCGGTTACGAGTCGTCGGTAGTGCAATCGGATTATCAAAAGTACTCGGCACCGCGGATCGTGAAAGCGAAGCCCGCTGAGCCGAGTGGCGACTCCATCAACGATGACACCCAGTACGCTTCGGCGAAGCCGGCACTGGATGACGACGCGGCGTTGTTGACCGTGGCGGTTCCTTACGAAGCGGCAAAAGTCACCGTCAATGGACACAAGACGTCCAGCGAAGGAGTCGTTCGAAAGTTCATGTCGCGTGGTTTGAAAGAAGGCTACCTGTACACCTACGTCGTCAAGGTCACATACGACCACGACGGTGAAGAGAAGAGCGACAGCCGAGAGGTCAAGCTCCGCCCAGGTGAGACAGAACAGGTCGTGTTCGAGCCGCCGGCAAAGGCTGCTTCGACGCCCGAAGCAAATGATGTGACCGCCAAAAAGTCAGCACAGAAGGTCATCACCGTCGTGAAGATTCATGTCCCTGCTGACGCGACCGTCAACCTCGCCGGCAACGACACCGCCGGGTCCGGCACCGTGCGAACGTTCCGAACGACTCAACTCGCTGCAGGTGAGTCCTGGAAAGACTACAAGGTCCGTGTCACCGCGAAGGTGAATGGTCAAGCAGTCAGCCGCGAGCGTGTTCTCAACGTTCTCGCGGGAAGCACCAATGAGTTGACGTTTGATTTCGATCCGACCGCGGTTGCCTCGAAGTAACCCGTTCGACGACAGACCGAACTGACAAACCGTCCGTGGTACTCGCCACGGACGGTTTTCTTTTTTAAATGTCACGACGAGCAGGCAATCGACAGCATCTTGGGCTAACCTGTTTGGACTTGGTGCGTGGCGGCACTCCAAGCCTCGCAGGGCATCTTGGCTTTTCTGAATTCGGCTCTTTCGATCCATGTCGCAACAAGAAGACCGCGACGAAGACGCGCTATTGGACGACGTCTCGGACATCGAGACACGGTCGCTCTCTACCCGCACCAAGTCGATCGTCAGTGCGGTGATCGTGTTTCATTTGCTCGCCGTTTTCATGCCTCCGTTGCTCTTTCAAACGCGGAGCATGGTTTTAGGAGGGTCGCCGCTGATTCGTTCGGCCAGCCGGCCATTTCTCGGTTACGGCCAGTTTCTTTACCTGGATCGAGGCTACGCGTTTTTCGCGCCGGACCCCGGGCCGAGCCGCGTGATTCAGGTGGCTGTCGTCAACGAAGATGGCACGATCAGTGAAACGATTTTACCGGACCGCGAGCGTCAGTGGCCGCGACTGCTCTACCACCGTCACTTCATGTTGACCGAGTATCTGAGCGAATCCTATGTCGAGCCGGGCCCACCGGAGATTTTGATCGAGACCGCGCCGGAGGATGCCGAGTGGTGGCGGCGCGGCCGCGCTCGCTATGAAGACTTGCGTCAATCGATGGTGGACCATTTGCGCGGTTTACATCCGGGTAAAGAGGTCGCGTTGCGGCGGCTGGTGCACTACATCCCATCGCGCGAAGACTACGAGGTTGAGCCGATCGCACTGAACGATCTCCGCCTCTACGAAGTCCTGTTGGACCAAGCGACCTATGAAGTCATCGCGGAGCCATCGACCGAAGTGATCCCGCCACCGAGCGTGGAGGGCGAGCCTCAGGAATTACCACCGACGACGGGCGACCCAGAAAACACTCCGGCCGATTCGGAGCCGTCGGAGGAGGGTGTCCAACCGGGCGTTCCCGAAGGGACGCAGCAATGAGCGGTGGGGCGAGTGGTGAGACGTATTCGGCAGCGGTGGCACGTGCGTTCCGTGCGTGGGATTGGTTTTGGTTCACTCCCACAAGACCTCACACGTTGTGTTTGCTCCGCGTCTTGACCGGCGCGATGCTGCTGTACTGTCACCTCGTTTTGGCTTCGGACCTGGAGGCGTTTGTCGGTCCTGACGCCTGGATCAATAACGACATGGCCCGCCAGCTTCACGATGGAGCATTCGGGGACGCCGACTGGGCACGCAGTTACCTCTGGCACATCGAAAGTCCGACGCTGATTTGGACGCACCATCTCGTCACAATCACTGTCACCGCGATGATGATGTTCGGAGCGGCGACCCGAGTCACCGTGCCGCTTTCGCTGTTTCTACAGCTGATGTATCTGCATCGACTCACGCCCGCGTTGTTCGGTTTGGACCAGATTGTGACGTACACGACGATGTACCTCGCATTCACCCCGTGCGGCGCCTGCTTTTCGGTGGACGCATGGCTGCGAAACAAAGGAGCCGCCAAGGGAAAGGCTTCGTCGATTCGGCGATGGATGTTTCAAGACGATAGGCCGAGTGTCGCGGCGAACATCGGCACTCGGTTGCTTCAATTGCACCTTTGCGTGATTTACATGTTCGGCGGCTTGTCCAAGGCGCGCGGTGGGAGTTGGTGGGACGGATCCGCCGTGTGGTACGCGGTTGCGAATTACGAATATCAATCGCTGGATATGACGTGGTTATCAGGGTATCCAGGGCTGCTCTTGGGACTCTCCTTGGCCACCCTCTTTTGGGAAGTCTTTTACTGTGCGCTCGTTTGGCCGCGCGTGTCCCGTCCCTTTGTGCTTGCCGTGGCCGTCGGCGTTCATGGAGGCATCGCGTTATTCCTCGGCATGAGCACGTTCGGCCTGATGATGATCATCGCCAACGGCATCTTCGTGGCTCCCAGTTTGCTGCAATCCAAAGATCAGCGTGAGTTCGACCAGATGTTGGCGTCGATCGAACAAGATGATGACGACGGTGACGAACCTCCCGACGACTACGAGGACATCGACCTGTTGAATGAAGTCCAGGACGATGAACGGCAACGTCTCAATCGGAAACGCGAAAAGGTCGCCAACGCGGCGTCTCGAGTGAAACGCCGTTATCGGGCTCTCAAGAAACGGGAAGAGAAATACGAGTCTCGTGTCAAAAGACTTCGAGAACGGGAGGCCAAGATCAAGAAATTCGTCGAGCGCCGTAAGCAGAAAGGGGAACCTGAACTGGAAGGTGATGACGAGTAACGGATGCGACGAAACCCCGCGAGGCACTTTCCGTTAAACTGACGCGGCCCCCTTCCCCGCCCCGAGTGCCCATGTCTAATCGACGCGACTTCTTGGCTCGAACCGCGGCCGCCATGAGCGCCGTCGCGGTCGGCCGATCGGCCTCCGCCTCGCTTCTCAACGATCGTCCCGTGTTCGGCTTGATCGGTGCCGGATACCAAAACCAGACGCGGCGGGTTGGCCGTGGGATCGCCATCGGTAAACAAGCCGCCCGCCTCGGTGACGTCGTAGCGATCTGCGAAATCGACTCCGTCGCCGCCGACTACGCGAAGCAACAGGTGGGTGGCGGCCGCGCGTCTCTCGTGCACGACTATCGTGAGGTGCTCGACGATTCCAAGATTGACGCCGTTCTGATCGCCACACCGGATCACTGGCATGCCAAGATCGCGATCGAAGCGATGCGTGCGGGAAAGGATGTGTACTGTGAGAAGCCTGTCGCCACTCGGATCGAGGAGGGCAAGTGGATTCGTGATGCCATTCACAAGACAGGCCGCGTTTTCAAGTCGGAACCCAGCAGCGCAGCGAATACAAATCGCGTTTCCTGCAAGCGATCGCCCTCGTTCGTTCGGGACGGATCGGCTCACTCAAGCGTGTACATGTTGGCCTCGGCAACGGTTGGGAAGGAGGCCCGTTTCAGTCGTCTTCGCCTCCCAAGACCCTCGATTGGGATCGTTGGTTGGGGCCCGCCCCCAAAACGTCTTACATCAAAGAGAGAACCCATCGAACGTTTCGCTGGTGGTTTGAATACGCGGGCGGTCAGATCTGCGATTGGGGAGCCCATCACGTCGACATCGCGCAGTGGGCGATCGGCAAGGCCGACTCGGGGCCGATTCGGATTAGCGGCACATCGCGACTGAATCAACCACTTCGAGAGGGGATGCCCACCCGTGATGACACCTACAACACACCAATCGAATTCCGGGTCGCCTGTCGATTCGACAATGAGATCGAGTTGGTGATCGACAACAGCCGCAACGGAATCACTTTTGAGTGTGAAGCCGGGCGTTTTTTCGTCAACCGCGGGACGATCGAAGGCAAGCCCGTCGAGGACTTTCTTGCGGACTCCAAGACCGAGGAGGCGGTCGCCGCGTTGTATGGTGGAGCCTTGCCGACGACGCACATGCAAAACTTCGTCGATTGCATGCGATACCGTCGCACTCCGATCTCCGACATCGCGTCGCACCATCGCATTTTGACGACGTGCCACCTCGCAAACATCTGTCTTCGTCTCGGTCGTGACGTTCGCTGGGACCCCGAGACAGAGGAAATCATCGAGGACGATCGAGCGGCGGCATTGATGTCGCGGCAGTATCGCTCTCCCTACACCATCGAAGACGTTTGAAAGGCAACGAAGCATGGAACGTGTACGTTACGGATTGATCGGATTCGGTGCCTGGGGCAAACACCACGCCGATGCGATCATGAAGGCCTCCAACGCGGACTTGTACGCAATCGCGTGTCACAGCGAAGCCACCGCGGCGACCGCGAGAGAGTCCTACCCCGAGGCCTTTGTCACGACCGATTATCGAGAACTGGTTTCACGAGACGACTTGGATGTCGTCGACATCGTGTTGCCGAGCCATTTGCATCATGACGCGGCCGTCGCCGTGTTGCAGGCCGGCAAGCATTTGTTGCTCGAAAAGCCGATGGGGATCACGCTCGAGGAGTGTGACTCGATGATCGCCGCGGCCGAGCAAAACGATCGCTTGCTCTGCATCGGCCACGAGCTGCGTCTTTCTTCGATGTGGGGCAAGGCGAAGCAGATGATCGAGGACGGATTCATCGGCACGCCGCAGTATTGCCTCGTCGAGTTGTCGCGGAATCCGTATCGACTCGGGGCCGATGGCTGGCGTTACGACATTGATCGCGTGGGTAACTGGATCCTCGAAGAACCGATTCACTTTTTTGATCTTGCCCGGTGGTATCTCGAGTCCAGCGGAACACCCGATCGGGTCTACGCGACCGCGAACTCGCGGCAGGAGGACCGGCCGGAATTGCAAGACAACTTCAGCGCGATCATGCACTTTGACGGCAACTGCTATGCGGTCGTGTCACAGACGCTGAGTGCGTTTGAGCATCACCAAACCATCAAGGTGACGGGCAGCAAGGGCGCGCTTTGGGCATCGTGGAGCGGAGCGATGGACCGGACGCGGCACCCAGCCTTCAAACTGCGTGCCTTTGACGGCGAAACGGTTAGCGATGTCCCCATTGAAAAGCCGACCGGGGAACTGTTCGAATTGGAGGACCAAGTGGAGCGTGTCGCGGAGGCGATTCTGACGGGACGTCCGCTGCACTGCACGGGCCATGACGGCCGCTGGTCCGTCGCGATGTGTCTCGCCGCCACCGAGTCCGTCAAATCTGGACAAGCTGAACGGATTCAGTGATCGCTTCGTGCATCTCTGAGGTTCGCGAGATGCTCGAGGAGTCGCTTAGGAGAATTGAGCCTTGCGAGTCGGGCCAAGGGTGGTGGAAATTCATTGCGGTCTGCCTCGAACTGCTTGAGACATTCCAAGTTGGCGAGCGTCACGGGCAGGTCCGTCAACTCGTTGTTGTCGAGTTCGAGGTCACGAAGCTTTGTGAGTTCGTCGATCCAAGTGGGCAGTTGCTTGAGGTCACATCCGGATAAGCCGAGCGATTCAATCGAGCCCATTTTCCTCAAAACGGATGGGACCTCACCGAGCGGATTGTTGGTGACTTCGAGGTATTTGAGCTTCGAGCACCGCGAAAGCTCTCGCGGAAGTGCCGTGAGCTTGCACGTGAACAGATTCAGGTCCACCAGCTCGGTTAACTCACCGATCCAAGGTGGCAACGCCGTGATGTTGTTGATGCACAGGAGAAGATGGCGGAGTCCCGTTGCGTGCCGAACGGCTTCGGGCACTTCGGTGAGTCGATGGTTCTGAAGGTCGAGTTCTTTTGTGGTCGGTGTTAGTTTGGCGAGAAGCTTTTCTGTTTTGCGAAGCATGGCGGCGATTCACAAGGTTGACGTGGATGACGTTTGCCACGGTTCGAAGTCGCACCGTTGTGTGCCATGGAACGCGGCGCCAGCGCAGCCACCGGGGCCGGAGTGTGAATCGTCGCAGAAACCAGCGCGGACCTGGTGGCTGCGTTTGTGACCTCAATCCGTCCCACATCGGTAGGGCGTTTCGGAAATCGCAACGTGACCTGTCCGGATTCAATCCTTCTTCCAGGTCACCTTGCCGGTTCCGAAGCCGATTTTGCCAATCAGATGATTGGGCATGTTCAATTCGGCAAGTTGCGTTTGAATGCTCGCGGCGTAAAACTCGCTGACGATCATCACCATGCCGATACCGAGATTGAACACGCGTCGCATTTCGGCTTCGTCGATCTCGCCTTTCTCTTGCAGGAAACGAAAGACGGGAGGTACCTCCCAGCTGCTCGCGTCGAACTCGGCGTCAACGCCTGGCGGCAAAATGCGTTCGATGTTTTCTTCCAGACCGCCGCCGGTGATGTGCGCTAGTCCGTGCACAACCTGCTTCACCCGATAGTGGTTGAGTACCGCGCGCACCGGCTCGACGTAAATCCTTGTCGGAGTCAAGCAAGTCTGCGCGAGCGTTTGACCGCCCAGCATCTCGGGCGTGTCTTCCCAAGTCAGTCCCGCATCGGCGATGACTTTGCGCACCAACGAAAAACCATTGCTGTGGATGCCGCTGGATTCAAGACCGAGGATCACGTCGCCTTGGCCGATTTGCTTGCCGTCGATCAATCGCTTTTGCTCGACGACACCGACCGCGAACCCGGCGAGGTCATAGTCGTCTTCGCCATACATGTCGGGCATGATCGCGGTCTCGCCGCCGAGCAGTGACATGTCGCCGGCGACGCAACCGTCGCTGATCCCACGCACGACCTGTTCCAGTCGCTGCGGGTCGTCTTTGCCCATCGCGATGTAATCCAAAAAGAACAACGGCTCGGCTCCGGTGCAGAGCAGATCGTTGACGCACATCGCGACGAGGTCGATGCCGACGCTGTCATGGGTGTCCGTTTGCTGCGCGATCTTGAGCTTGGTCCCGACCCCATCGGTTCCCGCGACGAGGACCGGGTCCCGGTAGTTGCGGGCGAACAGTTTGCCTGCGAAGTCCAAACGGAACAGACCGGCAAACCCGCCGTCACTGGGTAGCACCCGCGGACTGAACGTTCGATGCATCAATCGGGGCAGGCGCCGCATCGACTCGGCGTAGACATCGAGATCGACACCGGCATCTTTGTACGTCGCAGCCATGGGGTCTTTGTGGAGAACGGAGCGTGGCGGTTAGCAAGCATTTTGACAGCACTTGCGGCGTTCTGGTAGGCGGCTGGTAATGATCCCGCCCCAAAGCATGACCTAGCGCCGCATGGTCTTCCGCCGCGGGGTTGCGAGCACCTCGAAACGCGGCCCCGGACATCGAATCGGCCGCTCAAGCGATAGAATTTGCGGATTGACGAAAGCTGCATGGCCTCCACCGACCTTATTTTGTCCGCAGCCGACAAGGTTTCCCTCACCTATTCGCAAGGTTTCTTCCGCAATCAATCCCCACCTGTCACGGCATGTTCCAGTCGTAGCCAGTTTTGGCGTCTGCCTTCCCGACCCAAGATATTTGCGGTCTTCAAGTGGTAGTGTTTCGGGCGACATGACTTGAACAGCGGTGCCTAAACAGGGTTGCAGGAGAATCCAACAACATGCTCATGAGACAACCGACCGGAAACCTCCAGTTCACGTATCAACCTCCGTTCGGTGCGATTCTTCAGGAAAACGGAGTTCAGTTCTCGATCTTCAGTCGCTCTGCGACTGCAATGCGGTTGCTGCTTTACAACGACGTGAACGACGCCGAGCCGGCCGATGTCATCGAGTTTGACCGTGACACCGACCGATGGGGCGACGTTTGGAGTCTCACCGTGAAGGGTCTTGATGCGGGCCAGCTGTATCATTTTCAAGCGAGTGGTCCGTGGAACCCTGACAAGGGTCAGCGTTTCGATTCCTCGGCAAGGCTCATCGATCCCTACGCACAAGCCCTCGCGGGTACGTTTCTACAGGGTACCGACGGAGTCGTCCGTCCTCCCAAGTGTGTCGTGGTCAACGACGATTTCGATTGGGATGGCGATCGGCATTTGCGCCGCGACTTGAGCGAATCGGTGATCTACGAGATGCACGTCCGTGGTTTCACCCAGAGCAAGACCGCCAAGATCAAGCACCCTGGTACGTATCTCGGCGTCATTGAGAAGATTCCGTACCTCAAGGAGCTCGGGGTCACGGCAGTTGAGTTGATGCCGGTCAACGAGTTTCCGATTCTCGACATCTACGGAAACGCGCTCGAGCGTCCCAACTATTGGGGCTACGACCCGATGGCGTTTTTCTCGCCGCACCGAGGCTATGCGTTTGACAAAACGCCGGGCGCCCAGGTGCGAGAGTTCAAGCAGATGGTCAAGGCGCTGCATGCTGCGGGAATCGAAGTGATCCTCGATGTCGTGTTCAACCACACCTGCGAGGGCAACGAAGAAGGGCCGACGTTGTCCTTCAAGGGGCTTGAAAATCAGGTCTACTACATCCTGAGTGAAGGAAAGCACTACACGAACTACAGCGGATGTGGCAACACGATCAACGGAAACCATCCCGTGGTTCGTGAAATGATCTTTCATTGTCTGCGGCACTGGGTTCACAACTTCCATGTCGACGGGTTCCGCTTCGACTTGGCAAGTATTCTCTCTCGCGATCGTGGCGGTAACTTGGTTCCCAATCCACCGTTGGTGGAATTGATCGCGGAAGACCCGTTGCTCGCCGACACCAAAATCATCGCGGAAGCTTGGGATGCGGCCGGCGCTTATCAGGTCGGTTCGTTCGGCAACCACCGCTGGGCGGAATGGAACGGGCGCTATCGTGACGACGTTCGATCGTTCTGGCGCGGCGATGGCGGAACGCTCGGTTCCCTTGCCACGCGATTGGCGGGAAGCAGTGACCTGTACGAACACGCGGGGCGGCCTCCGTTCTGCAGCATCAACTTCGTGACCAGCCATGACGGATTCACGATCAATGACCTTGTCTCCTACAAGGACAAACACAACATCGCCAACGGCGAAGAAAATCGCGACGGCGACAATCACAACATCAGCGACAACTACGGCGTCGAAGGCCCGACTCGAAAAAAGGGCGTCAACACGATTCGATCCCGTCAGATTCGAAACATGTTTGCCACTCTGTTGTTGTCGCAGGGTGTGCCGATGATTGTGTCGGGCGACGAGGTCCGCCGTACCGCCAAAGGCAACAACAACGCTTACTGCCAGGACAATGATCTCAGTTGGTTCGATTGGAAACTGGTCGAAAAGCACTCGGACATGCTCCGCTTCGTCCAGGGTCTGATCCATTTTCGATTGAATCAACCGACCGTCCGTCGCGTCAGCTTCTTGACGGGGCAACCTGTCGATGGCCGTCTGATTCGAGATGTGTCTTGGTATGCCGAAGACGGCTCACCACTGGATTGGAATCAACCCCACCTCAGTATGGTGGCCTACATCGCGGCGCCGAGCCGTAGCGAAGACCCCGAGGGACTCGGTCGCGACGTCGTGATGATGTTCAACAGCACCGGTGATTCGCGTCAGCACAAACTTCCCGCCGTCGGACGCGGGATGAAGTGGAGCTTGTTCGTGGACACTGCGGGCAACCCGCCAGAGGACATCTACCCGGATCTGGATGGTCCGATGCCGCCGAGCAATCGAACGGTCGCCATGCCGTGCCATTCACTCAAGGTCTACGTGAGCAGTCCGGTGTCCGCGTACCAACAACGCAAGAACCGGCGGGTGAGTCGCTCGAGCTGACTTGCTACAATGCGGGGACGGGCCGCGAGGACGGCTCGTTCTTCTCGCCAGAATCACGCCGGAATCTCCATGCTGCTGTCCAGTTGCGAAATTGAAGCGAGAATCGAGCGTCGCGAAATTCGGATCGATCCTTTTGATTCTGCAAATCTCAATCCGAACAGCTACAGTCTGTCGCTGCATCATGAACTGATCGTTTACGAGGAAATCGTGCTCGACGCGGCCAAGCCCAATCGGTATCGGCGATTGGATATCCCGGGCGACGGGCTGACGCTACAGCCGAATTTGCTCTATCTCGGCCGGACCGTTGAATACACCGAGACACGCGGTGTGGTCCCGATGATTCAGGGACGAAGCTCACTGGGGCGACTCGGTCTGTTCATCAATCCCGGTGGATCCCTGGGAGATGTCGGGTACTGCGGCACGTGGACCCTAGAGATGCACTGTGTTCAACCGGTGAGGATCTATCCTGACATGCGAGTTTGCCAGATTTTTTATCAGCAACTTCTCGGGGATTGCGAGGAATACAGCAGCGACAAATACCAACACAGCCGCGACGTTCAGCCGAGTTTGATGTATCGTGAATTCGGCGAGTCCGAAGACGAGACTCAGTTGGAATTGAACTTCGGCGCGATCGGCAGACAGTAGTCGATCGGGTCAAGGCACGTCGGTTGTACTCATTCGAGGTCCGGAAGCACCACGATGACGCGGGTCGAAAAACGAACTCCTCTCGACACCCCCGTGCGCAAAGACTGGTTCAGGCACGCGTGGAAAGAAAGCCGCGGCAATTGGTTGCTCGTCTTTGCCGCCCTGGTTTTTCTTATTGGAATGGGCGTGATTTGGTCTCAGCCGGATGCGGAAGAGACGTCGCCGACCGTATTTGACGATGGAACCGAGACCGTTTCGGTGTCACCCGACTCCGTGCTGATTCGGATTTCGACCGATTCGCCCAACGACACGGCGCCGATCCGGATCGCGATCTACGACTCGGTCGAAACGTTCGGACAGACTGAGGTCGCTATCCTGAAGGACTCTCTCGTGCCGGCCGACGGTTACGTTGTTTGGGAGATTGCTACCAGCATCCTACCGTCGGAGTTTTCGATTGCGGCATATCATGATCTTAATGACGACGGCGAATTGAACCGCGGGTTATTCAACGCCCCGTCGGAACCGTATGGGTTCTCGAATAATGCTCGCGGCCTCGTCGGACCACCGACCTTTGAGCAAACACTGGTCAAACTGCCGCTTGAGACGCCGATCATTGATTTGCGAGTCTTTCTTTAGTCCACCCTCTCTTCGACGACTCGCATGTCTTGGATTCGGCCGACTCTGCTGACACTGGAACTGATGTGTTTCAGCGGGTTGATCGCAGCGATGATCGGTGTCGCGCTCGCTTGGTCCGTTTCGCAACTCAATACGACAAGCCGCTTTTTACGCTTGATCCGTCTGTACGTCTTGCTTTGTGCCATTACCGCGCTGGCCGTGCCGATGATCCTGCATGCCGCTGCCTGGGAGGCGACAGCGGGTAAGTTTGGCTGGCTCACCTTTTCGCAGACTGCCGCCAGGACCTACACGGGATTCGCGGGGCAGTACGGCGGGATGGTGGCGTGCGCGTGGGTCCATGGATTGGTGGGCGCTGCACTTGTAGCGTTGGCGACTTGGTTCGGAATGACTCGAATACCCGTCGCCGTTTCCGAGCAGGCTCGGCTCGACGGACAATGGGGCACGGCATGGTGGCGCGTGCTGCTCCCGATCGCGTGGCCATGGGTTGTCGGAGCATTGTTGATCGTCACGATGCTTGCGGCGACCGAGATGACGGTCGTCAATTTGTATGGAGTCCGCACGCTCGCCGATGAATTCTATCTGAGACATGCGCATCAGCCTTCAAGTGTGTCACTGCTGATGGTTTTGGTCGCGCCCGCCGCGCTTTGCATCGGCATCGTGACTTGGGCGACGACACTCCGTCGTAGGATTCCACCATGGAGTTCCAAGGCCGTTGCTCGCGAGCCGATCAGTGAGGCCGGTGGGGTTGCTCGCGGCATCGCGGTCATGCTTGCACTCTCACTTGCGACCTTGCTCACAGTTTTTCCGCTTTCCGGCTTGGTGCTTAAAACGGGACACCAAGTGACCGTGGATGCGGACACCGGCGACGCGTCGATCGGCTGGTCCTTACAACAAGTCTCCACGACACTCGGCCGCGCGCCGGCGGAATTCGGTCGCGAGTACGTTTGGACGATGATCCTCGCTTGCTTGGTGCCGCTGCTGTGCGTGCCGCTGGCGTGGGGGCTAGGGGCCGTGTCACGATCGCGGGCGAAGCTTCGCAGTGTTTTGGATTTTGGATCGCTGCTCATGTTCTTGATCCCCGGTCCAATGGTCGGATTACTGGTCATCCGCTTTTTTGCGGTACCGGTGCCGGGTTTCCGCGAGTTGTACACCACGAGTCTACTGCCCACCGTTCTGGCCCTCAGCTTTCGTGCGCTTCCGATTTGCTATTGGATCCTTCGAACGGGATATGCGGCGACGGATACGGCGGTGCTCGATCAAGCCTCGCTCGAACTTTCGTGGTGGAGGCGGTTGTGGTGGATCGACCGAGGGTTATTGGCCCGCCCGCTCGCACTGGCCACTCTGATTTCGGCCGTCTATTCGAGCGGTGATGTTCCCGCCACGTTGCCGGTGGTCCCGCCCGAGGTGGTGACGGTCGGGACGCGTCTTTTCGCGTTGCTTCATAGTGGTGCACGCTACCAGGAAGCGGCGCTCGCATTCTGGTATGTTGCCGCGGTCGTGACCGTGACGCTGCTGATGACTGTCCGTTGGAAGCCCCTTGATCCGTGACCTAGACTGTACAATTCAGCCATTCCGCCACTTACTCTTCTCTCGCGGTGCCATTTTGACCCGAACGACCGCTCTCGTGAGCCGCGTGTTTGTCGTGGCATTCGCTTTTGCCGCCACTGGCACTCAGGTGCGGGGGGTGGAGACGGTGACGTTCAAGTCGGATTCGAGTGACTTGGTGAACGGCGCACCCTCACCGACGCGAACGGTCGTGGGCGAAATCCTGGTCGAGGCCCAGGACGGCGGTCTGATGCTGCAAAGCGATGACGGCAGGATCTGGGTCGTCCAACCCGAGCAAATCACGAGTCGTACGGGAGACGACACGGAGCTGAAACCGTTGACCGCCGACGAGATGGCGGCTCGCATGCAGGAGGAAATGCCCTCCGGGTTTACCGTCTACCAAACGTCACACTACGTCATCGTCCACAACACCACCGATCGCTATGCCCGGCAGGTCGGTTTGTTGTTCGAGCAACTCTATCGTGGCTTTTATGCCTACTGGAAGAATCAAGGTTGGCGATTGCCCGAGCCCAGGTTTCCGCTTGTCGCCCTCGTGCTCGGTGATCGCAACGACTTTCTCAAGTACGCCGCCGCGGAAGTCGGCGGCGCGGCGGAGATGGTGTTCGGCTATTACCATCGCGCAAGCAACCGCATGATGACACACAACATGCCGAACCTTGAACGGAACGTCGCAACGATCGTTCACGAGGCGACGCATCAATTGGCGTACAACTGTGGTCTTCAAACTCGCTACGCCGACAACCCGATTTGGGTCAGTGAAGGCCTGGCGATGTACTTTGAATCACCGGACTTCAGCAGTGTTTCGAAGTGGCGCGGGATCGGCAGGGTGAATCAGGTGAACTTAACGCGTTGGCGAAAGTACCTGCCGAGGCGTCCGAGCGACTCACTCGCGACTCTGATCGCTGACGATGGACGATTTCAGAACGCAGCCACCGTCGAAAGCGCCTACGGCGAGAGCTGGGCACTGACCTATTTCTTGCTGCGTACCAAGCGGAAAGAGTTTGTCAAATACATGCGTTTGTTGAGTGAAGGAAAGCGTTTGGCCGAAAAAACGCCGCGGGAACGGATCGAGATGTTTGAAAGTGCGTTCGGCGACCCCCTCAGCAAAATCGATCGCTCGTTCGTGCTCTACATGAACCGCGTCCGCTAGGTGGGATTCTGTTGGCCGTTCCGCCGCCAGGTTGGTATCCTCAGGAGAGCGAGTCTGAGTTCGGTTGCAGCGCATTCCATCGAACGCGGGTATTCGTGAGACTCGGAGCTTCCTCTCTTTTCGCGGGAATCGTCCATGGATGCCGCGCAACTCTCTAATCGAGCCACAACACGTCGGCGGACGGATGCGTCACGACAGTTGCTGAATCGTCTGATCGGATTGGAGACCGAATACGCGACGATGGTTTTCGACCACCACGAGTGGAGCAACGAGGATCTGCCCTCGGCGCTGGAGGTCTACAACGGGATTTGTGACGCGATCAAGCGAGACCAGCCGACCGTGGGCGGTCTATTCGACGACGAGCAGATGTTTCTGGCGAGCGGCGGCGCGGTCACTTTTGAATCGCATCCTTCGCAGCATGCGATGCCGGGAGGCCTCGTCGAAATCGCAACGCCTGAAGTCGCGAGTCCGGACGAACTCTTGGCGTGCCAACGTTCGATCGACGAGTTGGTGGCCGAGGCAGCTTCGGAGTCTGGGGGCGAGATCGATCTACGGGTGCTCAAAAACAGTTCCGACGCGCTCGGGCATGTCTACGGTTGCCAGGAGAACTATGAGGCCGAGGTGGCGAGTGGCGTGTGGTTGATTCTCTATCGAGTTTTGATCGCGGTGCTCTGGTCGTTGCAACTCGTTACGTTCGCACTTTCATTGCCAGTCATGGCGTTGACGTTCTTGGTGGTCACTCTCGGACGTCTTCGAAGCCAGGAGCCGGAACGCGGAACAGACACGGCGAGTGCACAGTTCGAGCGACTGCCGAGCTGGCTGCAAGCCACGTTGATTTTCGCCTTGAGGGCCATCCATTTCCCGACCGTCGTCCTGTTGCGATTTGTCGGTCGGCATGTGGCCTTTCGAAAACAGCGACGCTACCTCACCGCGTTGCTCACGTCACGCGTCGTTCTGTGTGGCTCGGGAAACCTGGACCACGACGGGTGTTACCATCTCAGCGCCAAAGCGCTCGCCGTGGACGTCGTGGCGGACATGGGCAGCTATCGAGGCGAGCGACCGATCTACGTGTACGGTCACTGGCTGGGACAGTTTTGCGCGAAGTCGTTCTTTTCGCTCACATCGACGCGGGCAATGTTCGCCCGTCGGCAGCGGTTGCAAATCGGGTTGTCGGATTCCAACCTTTCAGAGCTCGCGGAATACGTCAAAGTCGGTTCGGTTTCGCTCGTGCTGGACATGATCGAAGCCGGCGTGACCGCCGATTTCGTGACGTTGGCACGGCCCTTATCCGCCCTTCATGAGATTGCCTCCGACTGGCACCTCGTTCGTCGAGTCCGAACGAACCGTGGCAAGATGAGCGCCTTGGAGATCCAACGCATCTATTTGCGGGCCGCCCGCCGTTTCGTCGAAGAGACGGTTCCAAAGCAACGTGGTGAAGCTGAGTTGGTGATCCAACGCTGGACGGAGTTGGTGGATGTGGTCACCGCTTTTCGCCGCGAAGCCAAGAACATCACACCCGCACTCGGACGTGTCGATTGGTTGAGTAAACGCTGGATGATGGATCAACTCGGCGAGGACGCCCAGTGGGTGGCTCGAAAGAAGACCGATCTTCGATACCACGAGTTGTCCCCTGACGGCTACTACCGCAAACTGGCGTCGACCAATCCGACACTTGCCCTGATCGACGACGAACGAATCGAACGCCGTCGGCGGACTCCGCCTGCCGATTCACCGGCCACCAAGCGTGGCTGGTTGATTCGAGAGTTTGCGGGCAGCGGGCAACCGATCGCTTCGGAATGGGCCTACGCCTTTCTGGGAGAGGGCAAACAACGCAAACGCATCGATTTCGCGATGGAACGCAAGTAGCCGACGGTGACGGCGATCACGATGGTAAACGCGACTGGATTGACCGTCGGCAAGAGTACTGTGACCGGATTTCACCGCAGGCGTTCGTACTCGAGCAGGATTAGGTTGATGAAGCGTTTCCTATTGGTGTTCACTTGCTGGGGCTCGCTCGTTTTTACCTTGTCCACCTGTGAGGCATCGGATCGTTTCCCACAGTTTCGCGGTGCGGCCCAAGATGCGACGTCTCCGGGGCCGTTGCCCACGCGTTGGTCGGCCTCGGACGGGAAGGGGCATGGGATTCGATGGAAAATCGACCTCAAGGGTGAGGGCTGGTCGCAGCCGGTGATCTGGGACGACCGCGTGTACCTAACGGCCGCCGTCCCGCTCGATGCCGACAAGGCTGACTCGTCGAAGCCGGAGAACTACAACGGCGGATACGGACGTGATCGCCGAGACCTTGTGGGCGTCGTATATCAGTATCAAGTTCGTTGTCTTGACCGTCGGAGCGGGAAAACGATCTGGGAGACGGTCGTGAAAACCGACAAGCCGCCGATTCCACGTCATACCACTAATACCTACGCCACTGAAACGCCGGCGACAGATGGCAAATACGTCTACGCCTACTTTGGCATGAACGGCTTGTACTGCCTGGACCAAGAGGGAGAAGTCGTTTGGAAGAAAGACCTCGGTGTGTTTCCGATGCGTGCCGACTGGGGAACCGCAAGTTCAATCGCACTTCTGGAGAACCGCCTGTTCATTCAGGTCGACAACGATCAGCAGTCCTTTTTGACGTGTATCGAGACGGCGACCGGTAGCGAGGTTTGGCGGACCAATCGCGAAGAACGCTCGCAATACAGCAGCCCCTTCGTTTGGAAAAACTCGCAACGCACCGAGGTGATTCTGGGCGGCATGTTCTATCGATCCTATGACCCCGAGACGGGCGATCTGCTTTGGCAGATCGATATGAACAAGGGCCGAAGTTCGGCAACGCCGGTAGCGGTCGGCGACAAGCTGTTCATTGGGAATGAGTTCCGCAACCGCGGCGGCGCGGACGACGGTGGTGGAAGGTTGTACTGCATCACCCCCGGCGGTTCAGGTGACATCACGCCCCCGAACGACGGCATGCAAGGACCGTTCGTTTCCTGGCGCATGGACGATTCAGGAATTCAATTGGCGTCCCCCGTTTACTGCGCCGGGAACCTCTATTTTTTCCAACGGCGTGCGGGGATTGTCACCTGTGTCAGCGCCGCGACGGGAGAAAAACGCTACGTCTCGCGGCTGCGAGGCGCAAGGTCTTTCTGGGCATCTCCTTGGACGGATGGTACTCATGTGTTTGCGTTGGATAGCAACGGGAACACGCACGTTCTCCAGGCGGGCGACGAACTGAAAGTACTACCCATCAATGAGATGGATGAGATGGCGTGGTCGACACCGGCCGTTGCCGGCGGCGCGATTTATCTGCGGACGATCGATTCCCTGTACTGCATCGGTTCCGCCTCGGATTCAGACTGATTTTACGCGCCTACGCATTGATCGAGATCCAGAGCAAGAAGAAAGTGAAGATGCCTTGCATGATGATGTACGAGAGTGCGGAGACGAGCACGAGTATCACGCCCAAAGGTCCCCAGACCCAGCCGCGGAGGTCGAAGACGCTTCGCCAGACGAGGAACTGATAACAAAAGCTGATGAACATATAAGCGAGCGTCGAAAAGCCAGAGATCTGCTCGCCCAGGCTACCTGGAGCGATGAGAACGACAGCCGCGATGTTCTGCATGCCCAAGACATATGCGTTGATCACCACGTTTTCGGCCAGGTTGAAATTCGCTTTGCGAAAACAGATCGAGGTAAGGGTCGCGTTCAGCGGCAGACTGGCGAGCAGCAACACGTTCATCCAAGTCAACGTGATATCGCCGACTCGACCAGCCAATGATTCGACGAGTGATTGCCGGGCCAGTTTTGCGTTGGCGCGTGTGAGACGCTCCTTGCTTTCGGCTTCGATCTCTTCCAGCAACGTCACAACCTGTTGCCGCTTCGCGGCGATCTCCGGCTCCCGTTTCTCGCTTCGTTCTGCACCTTGGCTTGCCATGCCTCGTTCGATATCGCCGACAAGCCCCTGGCGCGGTACGAAGAGAAAAAAGCCGAGCGTGACCAGTGCGGTCGTCATCGCGAGGTAACGCAGTGGATTGGTGAACGTTTTGCGAGTGTTCCCTTCTCCCGCGATGTATTGTCGAATCGACAGGCCGGGTTGGGTGGCCAGCCGTTTGGTTGTCAGGAGAGCACCACGCTCCAACGAGAAAAATGCGAGGAATTCTTCACCGATCATCTTCATTGAGATTCGGCGTGGTTCAGCGTTCTCCCCCATCGAGTCGTCAATCACAAAGCAGCCTGCTGCGAACGGGAACGTAGGAAAAATAGCTGGGCAAACTCATTCGGCCGGCAGCCCGCTTGCGCGGAGTACGGACTCTTGCACGGCAAGGTCATGTTCGGGATCGAAGCTCGCTGCTTTCCGTCCGCGAATGATATCCGCGAGGTCCAGGAAGTCACCGTCGTATCGACCGCCGGTCAACGGCAATGAAAGCTCGTGACGGCCGGCTCGGTAGTCGCCGCGTGGCCGATCCAATGTGAGTACCACATTGGTTTGATCGCCACGGACTTCGAGCGGGCGGATATCGATGGTGCCTTCGTCCCCACAAATGACAAACTGTCGCCGCCGAAACCCATCGACTTCGACGACCGCACTTCGAATGGTCGCGGTCGCTCTAGGGTATTCGAAAACCGCAAGGCAATTGTCCCGCAGGTTGTCTTCGCGTGTTTGGCGCGGGAAGGCGGTGACGTTCGTCGGCCGCCCCATCACGACGTGCAGGGCATCGATCAGGTGGCATCCTAATTCGTACATCGATCCACCCGTAAAGCGTGCCAACTCCTCCCGCGTAGCATCGTTGACCATCTTGCTCATCACGCCGTGGACTTCGAAGACACGGCCAAGCCATCCCTCGCGGACGACTTTGAAGGCCAGTTGAAATGCGGGGTTGTAGCGAAACATGTAGCCCATTTGCACGACACGCTTGCGTTGAGTCGCCGCGTCCAGCACGTCACGAAAGTCGTCGAGCGATTCGCCTGCAGGTTTTTCCAGATGAACGTGCAAGCCGGCGTCCGCGCATCGCTGGGCGGTCGGTACCAACTGATCGACGTCGGTTTCGACAACAGCAGCCTCGAGTCCGGGGCTCGCCAGTAACTCTCGCTCCGTCATGCGGTGGACGTCACGGTACTCCGGCGTTTCTTTTTCTCGACGCCACTGGGCATCGTCCGGTTCGACGACGCCGACCAAGTCATAAGCGTCATCCATCTTTAGAAGTGTCGCCAGCTTTCCCCGGGCGTGACTGTGCTTTGTCCCGATCAGGCCGATCTTGATCCGGTCTGCGTTGCTTGCCCAAGCACGAGCAGAGCGCGTGCCGGCCACTGCGAGTCCGCCTGCGGCGACTCGAGTCAGGAAACGGCGTCGGTTGGCATTCGTCATTGCATCCTCAATCAAATCATCGATGATGCATTACGATAGCCGGGCCGACTACCGTTTGCGTGACTTTCCTCCGCCGGCGGGCTTGGCCTTGTGGCGTTTTTTCTTTGCCTTGGGGCCGCCGTGTGAGGGTTTTGTCGCGTCGGTCGGTCGTTTGGTGGGATGGGGGCCACGTTTGTTCTTCTTCGGTTTCGCACCATAAGGTTTTCGCGTGGGGCGACCTCGGTCCGGCTTGATTTGAAGTTCGCGACCGCCGACTCGTGCGACGCTGAGCGTTTGCCGAATGTCGTCAGGCATACCTTCGGGAAGGTCGACGGTGCTGAAGGACTCGTGAATTTGGATCGGTCCGATCATGCCGCCGTCGAGTCCGGCCTCGTTGGCAATCGCTCCGACGATGTTCCCCGGGCGGACACCATCGCGTCGCCCGACTTCGATTCGAAACCGTTGCATACCCGCTTCGGGTGCCCCGAATCGTTCGCGACGCTTGGGCCGTGGTTGACCGTCGGACGATTCGCGGCCAGGTCGACGCTCACCACGCTCTCGTTCTCGTCGATCGGCCTGTGGCAGTTCTTTCATCAAGAAGGGGCGGCCACGTTGTGAAATCTGGGCGAGAGCGGCCGCAATCAACTCAATCGGTTTGCCCGATTCCTGTTGGTACTCGGCGATCAAATCCTTGAAGAAAGTCAGGTCGCGTGCGGCCGTGACGTCGGTGATTCGTTCTTTGAATCGCTCAACACGTTTTGCATTGATCTCATCGATTGTCGGCGTTTCGATGACGTCGATTGTCTGTTTGGTGACCCGCTCGATCGTCCGGAGTTTTCCGCGTTGAGAGTTGGTCAAAAAGATGATCGCCTCACCTTTTCGGCCGGCTCTTCCGGTACGCCCGATGCGGTGAATGTAGGATTCGACATCGTGTGGCAAGTCAAAATTGATGACGTGACTCACGCGGCTCACATCCAGTCCTCGGGCGGCAACATCCGTCGCGACCAAGATGTTTAACTTGCCTTCTTTGAGTTGATCGATGGTCCGCTCACGAACCTTCTGCGGCATGTCACCGTTGAGTGCCGAGGCCGAGAGACCTTCGCGAATCAGTTTTTCGGCGACGGCTAAGGTGCTGTCTTTGGTTTTGGTGAAGACGATCACACCGTCGGTGTCTTCCATTTCCAGCACGAGCTTCAGCATGGTCACCTTGTGACGCGGTGCCATAAAGAGAGCACGCTGCCGAATGGACTCTGCCGTGACCGATTTGCGTTTGATGCGAACGCGTACCGGATCACTCAGGTACTGCTGAGAGATTTTTTGGATCGGCTCGGGCAACGTGGCGGAGAAGAGCGCGACTTGGCGGCCGGGCGGTGTATGTCCAAGCACAAACTCCACGTCTTCCTGAAATCCCATGTTGAGCATTTCGTCCGCCTCGTCGAGCACGAGTGTGTCGATTCCGCTTAGGTCGAGCGTCCCACGATTGAGGTGGTCGATGACGCGACCGGGCGTGCCCACAACGACATCGACTCCGCGACGTAGTTGTTTGAGTTGCGGTTCATACTCCTGCCCCCCGTAAATCGCGGCGACATTGAAATGCTCCATGCATGACGCATAGACCGAGAAAGACTTCGCGACCTGAATCGCCAACTCGCGAGTCGGAGTCAGGACCAAGACGCTCGGGCGTCGATCGGTTTGCGAAGGCTCCAACTTGGTGAGGATGGGCAGCGCGAACGCGGCGGTCTTTCCCGAGCCCGTCTGCGATTGCGCGAGGACGTCACGCCCCTCTAACATGCTCGGAATGATCTTCGCCTGGATCGCAGTTGCGCATTCGTAGCCTGATTGGGCAACAGCCTGCTGGACTTCCGCGCTCAGCGGTAAATCACAAAAGGCATGCCGCTTTTCGTCGACGCTCTGTGTGCCCGAGGATTCGGGCTGCTTGGTTTCTTGGTACATAGCTTGCTGTCAGTATTCCAGAGGGCGCTGAAACGTCCGGGACAATCCGATTGGCACCAGGTCGTGCCGTGTTGCCCGGTTCTGGGGTGCCGTTTCAGTCGCGGCTACCGATCTCGGTAGTAAGAAATCTCAACCTTCCACTGCGAAACGCTGCGGTGGGCCTGTCGAGAGCGAACCCGATGTGATGATCCGGCAGAAGGCCTGCCTCGCGGGCTCGTCACAAGCCATCAGAGTAGCTGAAAACTCCCGATTCAGCCAGCCATTCTGTCGAGTCCAGGCAGACTTCCGTCGCATCCTCGCAATCAAACATCCGCTGGCCCGCTACCTTCTGTTAAGCCTTGCGTGTGGTTCGGATTCCAACGATAGGACGCCACATCTTGGGATCGGTTCGCTCGTTCGGGCGATGACAGTAAGAACGACTCGGCTCGTTCTTACTGTGAGATCCAATGCGACTCCTACTCGTCTCAGCCACGTTGATCGCAATTTTGGGGTGCCGCACACCCCAGGAGGCGTTTCACGCACACAGTGGCTCAGCTAGCAATTGGCAAATGGAAACGCCTTTGCCGACTGTGACATCCTCGCTCGAATCACACCGTGGCAGCATCGAGGAGTTGGTCGACTTTGGATTGGCAAACAGCCCCCGCGTCCAACAGGCAGTGCGAAAGGTTCAATCGCTTCGCTACCGCATTCCCCAAGAGCTCTCGCTACCCGATCCGGTTTTGAGCACGACGACTCACCTCTCTCCGGTCGAAACGGCTGCAGGGCGGCAGGCATTTGCTTTGGGCATCAACCAAACATTTGTCGATGCGGAACGACGCGCCGCCAAAGCCGCCATCGCGAATGATCAGGTTCGCGTCGCCATGTCGGAAGTCGAGAGTGTTCAGCAGCAACTCGCCGAGCAGATACGCATCGCGGCGTTCCAACTCTTAGCGGTGCGTGAAACACTCAAACTCGTTGAGCAAGAGGTGAGAGTCCTCGCGCAAATCGAAGAACTCGTGCTGCGAAAGTTCGAGGTCGATCCTGCCGTGTCGCAACAGCAGGTGCTGTTGGTTCAAACCGAACAGTCCCGCGTTGAGATTCAAGTCACCGGTTTGCATCAACAAGAAAGGTCTCATTCAGCCCGACTCGCTCGACTTGCTCACCTGCCACAGGGCACCTCAATTGAGTTGACGGACACGCTCGACCCGGTGAGCCACGAAAGCGATGTTGACTCGCTACTCGCAACTGCGTTCCAGGCGCGGCCTGAGTTGCAATCTCAACTAAATCGCGTCCAAATCGAGCGTCGAAGAGTCTGGTTGGCCGAACGACAAAAACGTCCCGACGTCACCGTAGGGCTGAATTGGATCATGACTTCGCCGGAGGGAATCAGTCCCGTCGCGGATGGTTCCGATGCACTGTTGCTGGGAGTGGGCTTTAATCTTCCAGTACGCAATGAACGGATTGATGCAGCCAAGAGCGAAGCCTGTCTTTCGCGGCTCAGCATGGTTGCCGAACTCGAATCCATCGAGGATCAGATCGCCGAGGAGGTCTTTGACACCTACACCAAGCTCGAGAGCAGCGAGATGACGGTTTCACTGTTGGAAGACGACATTCTCCCCAAGTCTGAAAGAATGCTCGAACTCGCAATCGAGGAATACGCCGATGGGAACACGGAGCTAACTCAGTTGCTGGAAACCTGGCGTTCGATGCTCCGATCTCGGATCGCCGTGGTGAACCTCCACTCGCAGCGTCAACAGCTCCGGGCAACGCTGGCAAGACAAATCGGTCACTTGAAACCGAGTCCGGGTCTGCCCGATTCGAGCGTCACCGAAAGTGCGTCTGCCGAGTCGACAAGCGAACTCGTGCCGCAAGAATTACCCTTTTAGAGCCGCATTGCTAGGTCGTTCCCGTGTCAGAGGCTAGACTAGAGCCCGTGGATTCGGACTCTCATCGGGCCTCCTATGATCGCGTCACCCTCAAGCCTTCGCCGACGGATTACCGCTTTGTGGTTGATCTGCGCGCTAGCGGTGAGCTCGGTGCCGTGGGGTGAGATGACGTTTGCCTCGTCGTGCAAGTGTTCCGCCAAAACCGAATCGATACCGGCGGACTTGCCCCCTTGTTGCCAACAACGGCTCGCCGCACAAACTTGCTGCCAGTCCACTGCGAGCCAGTGCGAATGCATCGACTGCTCATGCCGCGGTGAGCAACAAGAAAGGCAACCCGTGCCAAAAGCTCCTCCATCGAGCGGGCGCGATTTTGAGTGGGGCTGCGCGTGCGTCTCGAGTGGGACGACGAATGCCAGTCTGGTTGACGATGAAACGCGGTGCGCGACTCGAGATCTTCTTCGCGTCGAAACCCTGACCGCGCAGCAAACCTGCGTCTTGCTGTCTCGTTTTCACTGCTGATTATCTCTTCCACGGGACCACTGCGCGCTTCGCGTCGTCTCGGCGACTTGAATCGCGAGCGGACCCGTCCGTTTCGTTTCGTAGTGCATTCTGTGGCATCCAGTTGAGGACCAGCGTTTGGGCTGAGCCTGCGCGGATGCTTTGACCGCGACGCGAGTCACACGATGGAAGAAGAAAACTTGCAAACAGACATCCCCGTCAGTCGGAAGAGAGGCTGGCAGGGAACGGGCTTCAGAGTTGCTGCCTACTGGTTCAACCTTGTTGCACAACCGCTATTGGCGGTGATCGTTGTGCTCGGGTTTGCATGGCTATTCGGATACGCCCAGCGAAATCTTGATTGGTTCAACGACGCCCCCTCTAGCGTTGCCACGGAAGAAGATCCTGGGGGCTCACAGTATGCCTGTTCGATGTTGTGCGTCTTTGTGGAAGCACCCGGGCGTTGTCCGGTGTGCGGCATGCAACTGCAAAAGATTGAAACCAGTGGCGACCCCAAGGACTTGTTTGGGGTCACGATTGATCCGGCCGCCCGGCGACTCGCGAACATCGAGACCGTCGCCGCGCTGAACATGCCTGTTTCGGTCGAATCGGAAGTGCTCGGGCGAATCGAGTACGACGAGACGAGCGTCTCCACGGTCAGTGCGTATGTCGATGGCAGAATCGAGAAGTTGTTAACGAACTATACCGGCGCGGTGATTAGAAGCGGCGACGAAATCGCGGTGATCTATTCTCCCGATCTCTACGCCGATCAGGTTGGTTTTCTTCAAGCACGCAATGCGGCACTCGAAAGGACTGGGAACGAACGTGCCGATCAGGCGAATCAGCGACTCTACAAGAGCGCTCGCCAGAGGCTGATCGAACGCGGTCTACCGGCGGCGCAGGTCGATGCAATCGAACAATCCAAGGTCGCGAGTCGTCGATTGAAAGTGCATGCGTCGATGTCTGGGACTGTTATCGAGCGACTTGTGGCGGAGGGCGATTACGTACAGGCAGGAACGCCGATTCTGAAACTGGCCGACCTTTCGACGGTATGGCTGATGTTGGAGATGTACCCTGAAGACGTCACCGGACTGAAGATCGGGCAAGCGGTTTCGGTCGAAGTCCAGTCGCGGTCGGCATCAATGTTCGAAGGGAAGGTTTCGTTCGTCGCCCCCAACGTCGACGCCGCAACTCGCACGGTCCGGGTGCGGGTTGCGTTGGCAAACGACGCCGGATTGATACGGGTCGGCGATCTCGGACGAGCCAAGATTCGACCCGATAGCGGGGGGCAACAGGTGGTTGTGGTGCCTCGTGAGTGCATCCTGACGAGCGGCTCGGAGAGCATCGCGTACGTAGAAACTCAGCCGGGACGTTTCGAGTTTCGTCACGTACAAGTCGGCCGGTTCCTCGACGATCGCGTGGCGATCGTGTCGGGCATTCAACCGGGCGAGTTTGTCGTTGCTTCGGGCGCCTTCATGGTCGACTCGACGTTCAATATTCAGGGCAAGGCGTCGTTGCTTGATCCCTACAAGGCACTGCCGGCGACTCCATCCAGTCTGGCTGAAACGGATCCCGAGGCGCGAGAGATCGAAGAGTCGTTCGCGGGGCTCAGCGATGGTGACCGGCGACTAGCCCTCGAACAAGTGATTTGCCCGATCACTGAGGTCAAACTTGGGACGATGGGTATGGGCACTCCCATCAAGGTCGACGTCAATGGCACGCCCGTGATGATCTGCTGTGAAGGCTGTCGCCGGTCGTTACTCAGCGATCCAGGTAAATACTTCGAGACACTTCGGCGATTCAAAGCCGGCTCCGGTGAACGGATCACCGAAACGGAGGAGGAGCTGCCGCAGATGGAGCTGCCGGAAATGGACTTGCCCGAGATGGAGCTGCCTCAAATGGAGCTTCCAAAGTGATTCGAGCACTCATCGGTTTGTGTCTCAAGGAACGCTGGGTCGTTCTGCTGGTTACAGCGATCACATGCGGCGTCGGTTGGTACGCGTTTCGGCAGATTCCAATCGACGCCATTCCGAATGTCAGCGAGAACCAGGTCATTGTCTTGACGGACTGGCCGGGCCGCAGCCCCAAGGACATCGAAGATCAGATCACTTATCCGCTCTCGGTTGCACTGCAATCGGTTGCCGGAGCCGAGAGTGTTCGCGGCAAAAGCATGTTCGGATTCAGCTTTGTCCAGGTCACGTTCGACGATTCGATCGGTTTCGACCGTTCACGATCACGCGTTCTCGAGCAGCTCTCCACGATCGGGAATCAGTTTCCCGAGGGAGTGACCCCGGTGTTGGGCCCACACGCCACCGCGTTGGGCCAGATCTACTACTACGTCTTGGACGCGCCTGCCGGAATGAATTTGGCAGACCTGCGGAGCAAGCAAGACTACGTGATCAAATACGCTCTACAGAGCGTGGACGGCGTTGCGGAAGTCGCTTCGATCGGAGGTCACGTCAAGCAATATCAAATCGAGATCGATCCAAACAAGCTTCGAACGTTCGGGTTGACTCTCGGTCAAGTGCTTCGCGCCGTCAGCGACTCCAACTTGGATGTGGGGGCCAAGACGATCGAGTCCAGTGGAATGGAGTACCTCGTTCGCGGCATCGGGTTTATCGGCGCGGGAAAGACACAAGCACAGACCATCGAGCAGATCGAGCAGACGGTTGTTGTCACGCGTAAGAACCTACCGATCAAGATCGGTGACTTGGCGACCGTCGGTGTGGGACCGGCATTCCGCCGTGGGGCTCTGGATTGGAATGGTACCGAAGCGGTCGGCGGTGTTGTCGCCATGCAGCACGAACAGAACCCCCGCAAGGTCATTGAACGCGTCAAGGCTCGCATCGCGTCACTCGAACCAGAACTAGACGGAATCAAGATTCAAGGCATCTATGATCGGACGCAACTCGTCGACGAAACCATCGCGACATTGACTTCCGCTTTGGCCCAGCAGATCGTGATCACGATTGCCGTGATTGTCCTGTTCTTGCTCCACGTCCGCGCAAGTCTTGTCGTTGCCATCTCATTGCCCGTGGCCGTGCTCATTGCCTTCATCGCAATGCACTGGTCGGGTGTGGAAGCAAACATCATGTCGTTGGCCGGCATCGCGATCGCGATCGGCACGATGGTCGACATGGGCATCATTGTTTCAGAGAACATCTTTCGTGGTGTCGCGCGGTGGGAGGGCGAAGGGTGTCCCGATGGTGAAGCGGGCCGCACCGCAACCATCACGAAAATGGCTGGCGAAGTCGCTCCGGCGGTCATGACCGCAGTGAGCACGACCGTGGTCAGCTTTTTGCCGGTGTTCTGTCTCACCGGTCGCGATCATCGATTGTTTGCTCCCCTGGCGTGGACGAAAACGTTCTCGCTGGTCGCCAGTTTGATCGTCGCGGTTCTGCTCGTGCCGGTGTTGGCGCGGTTGCTGCTAAAGAGTCCGACTGGCAAAGGGTGGTGGGCAACGATCGCGTCGGCGTCCTTCGGCGCCATCGTCGCCGCGTTAAGCCGTTTTGTATGGCCGGCTGAAGTCGAGTCATTGGCGACTTGGTGTTCTCACCGGTTTCCGGGCCAATCGAGTTGGCTTTCGCCGCCCGTTGTGCATTTGGCGTTGTCTGTCAGCGCCACCCTCGCGGCATACGTTGTCTTGCGAGAGAGACTTCGACCGATCGAATCGAACGTCGTGTTTCGAGTCGTCAACTGCATTTACGAACCGACACTGCGCTTGTTCCTAACGTTCAAACGCGGCTTCCTGATACTTCCTTTACTGATTGTCTTCTTCGGACTCGGGGCTTGGTTGGGTCTCCCAAGAATCCTGAGTCCGATCGATCGCTTTGCCAAAGAATACCTGCAAGCGGACTTGAACGGATCAAAGACCTACGTCGACTTCAAACACACGTTCACGGGGCTCTCCTCGACGGATTGGATCGCGTTGGATGAAGGCAGTTGGTTTTACATGCCATCGCTGTATCCGGCCGCCAGTCTTTCGCAGGCGATGACGACATTGCAAACCCAAAACGCGATGATTCATCGAATCCCCGAGGTCGAAAACGTCTTGGGGAAGATCGGACGCGTCGATTCCGCTTTGGACCCTGCACCGACCGCGATGATCGAGACGTATGTCATGCTCCGGCCTCGTGATCAATGGCGAGACGGGGTCACCGAGACAGAGATTTGGGAAACGATCAACGATCTGGCGACGCTTCCCGGAACGACGGTGGCCGATCAATTGCAGCCAATCGAAGGCCGGGTCGTGATGCTGCAGAGTGGCATCAAAGCGTCGATGGCGGTCCGCATCTACGGTGACTCGCTGAAAGGTCTGGCCGACGCATCGCAAGCCGTCGCCACTCGAATCAAGCAACACCCGATGGTCAACGGCGGCACCGTGAGTCCGGATATCGTGTTGGGCAAACCGTACATCGAGTTTGAAGTCGATCGAGTTGAGTCCGCGCGTTACGGGATGACCGTGCGGGACGTCAATGAGTTGATCGAGTCTGCGCTCGGCGGAAAAACGGCAACAACGACCTATGAGGGGCGTGAACGTTATGCGATCCAGGTTCGTTATGAACGCCGCTACCGTGATCAAATCGAAGAGTTGTCAAAGATTCCGGTCGTCACAAACACAAACGAAGTCGTCCCTTTGGGAAGACTCGTTTCCGTGAACACTTCGTGGGGGCCGTCGGTCGTCAACAGTGAAGACGCCCGACTGGTCGCTCACGTCGCATTCGCGCCGGCGGAGGGACAGGATCCGATCGCGACGGTGGATCGGGTCATAAACTCGCTGAGAAACGCTCGGCAATCGGGGAAGCTGCAACTCCCAGCAGGAAATTTCGAACTCGAAGCGGTGGGTAGCTTTCAAAACCAAGTCGAAGCTAACCGGCGTCTCATGTGGATCATTCCGACAGTGCTGCTGCTCAACATCGTTTTGGTTTATCTGCATTTCCACCGCTGGTCACTCACACTCGTCGTGTTTTCGGGTATCCCGGTTGCGTTCGGCGGTGGAATGATCGCCTTGGCAATCGCTGGGACTCAACTCAACACGGCTGTATGGGTCGGATTCATCGCTCTGTTTGGAATCGCGATCGATGACGGAGTGGTGATCGCTACCTACCTCGCCCAAACACTCGAGCGCAGCCGCCTCCGGGACTCCACCGATATCCGAAATGCCGTCGTGCGAGCGGGGCAAAGGCGTATTCGGCCTTGCCTGATGACCACGATGACGACCATCATTGCCCTTGTCCCAGTGCTCGTTGCGACCGGCCGCGGCGCTGATGTCGCAAAAGCGATGGCGATTCCGGTGTTTGGCGGGATGGTCGTCGAACTCATTACTCTCTTCGTCGTCCCTGTGCTGTACTGCGGGTTCTTGGAGATGAAGCTCCGCGGGGGTCTTTGTGACACTCGCTTTGCCGGATCGTGGGGCGGTCAGAACACACCGCTGCAAAACGAATCAGCCCTCACCACCTGAATCGACAAAGGATGAGAGATTTGCGCATGAATACGAAGGTGTTGCTCACCGTCACGATGAGCGTCTTCACAGTCTTTCCAGCCATGGCGGAAGACTCCAAGACGAAGAGTCTGTCGGAGCTGGATCGACTTCAAATTGCCGTCCAGCGAATCTGCCCGGTTTCGGGAGAAAGACTTGGTGCGATGGGAGATCCGATCAAAGTCAAGGTGGGCGATCAGATCGCTTTTCTGTGCTGTGAGGCTTGCCAGAACAGCAAGATCGACGGCAAACATTGGCGTGACATCGAAGCACGACTGGTGCAAGCGCAAGGTAAATGCCCGATCATGGGCAAGCCGGTCGATGGCGAGATGGAATCGACGGTAGTCAAGGGCCGCAAACTCTACGTCTGCTGTCCGCCTTGCATCGATAAAATCAAGGCAGACCCCGCAACGTCCTTGCAGAAGCTCACGAAGTCTTACGCGGCGTTCCTTCAAGAGGAACAACGTGTCGAAGGTGACAGGCTGCACGCACAGGCTCAAGGCATTTGCCCGGTCTCGGGAAAGCCGCTCGGCACAATGGGGGAACCGGTCAAAGTGAAAGTCGGCGCAAAAGAGCACGCCTTTCTGTGCTCCAAGGACTGCGTCGGGAAGAAACTTAGTGCAGAACGATGGAAGATCGTACAGACCAATCTCGCGAAGGCGCAGCGTATTTGCCCAGTGATGTACAACCCCATCGACGCGTCGATGGAATCCACCGTGGTCAATGGCCGCAAAATCTTTGTTTGCTGTCCACCCTGCATCGAAAAGATCGAAGCCGAGCCGGCTCGCTACATCGCTCAACTGAACGAGCAAATTGCAAATGCAAAGAAGTCGGGAACGGAATAACGGAGCCCGAGGCGAGGAAACCTGTCGGACTCCCGATTCCATGTAGCGGGCGACCTTTTACCCGCCGCATGGAGGTCTGTAGCGCAACGCAAGTGTTGGACGGTTAACCGACCTTGCTGAAGTCTCTCGACTTGCGACTGAGGAAACGATTCGCGTCGTCGTCATCGAGGAAGACTTCCTGCTTCGGATCCCACTTCAATTCGCGACCGGTCATCAGAGCGATATTGCACAGGTGGCACGAAGTCATCGTGCGGTGGTGGGACCAGACGTCGGAGATCGGCTTGCTTCGGTCGGCGACGCAATCGAAGAAGTTCTTCATGTGGTTGCCTGGCTGCTTGCCTTTGCACAGCTCAACCGCCATCGCGGAAAGCTCTTTCTTGTCTTCTTCGGTGAGGTTATTAACGGGGCGACCTTCGAGTTTGCCGCGGTTCACGAAAATCCGCCCCTTGGAGCCTTCGAAGAGAATCCCGTTACCAAAGTCGACATTGTCGCCTTCGCGCTTGTAGTGATTGTTGACGTTGATCAGCGAGCCGTTGTCATAGCGCAGGTCAATGCTGAACTTGGTGGCGGTGTTGTAACCGTTGGGCAACTCCACTTCGCCGTCGAGGAAACCGGCCCAATCAAGATCGCTGGGCACAGTGGATGGAAACTGCCCGGTTCCCTTGATTCGGGTCGGCCCGTCTTCGCCCGGTGCCAAGGCCCACTGCGCGATGTCGATATGGTGCGCGCCCCAGTCGGTCATCTTTCCACCGGAGTATTCGAAGTACCAACGGAACATGCGACGACGCTCTTCGCAGTAGCCACGGTCCGGAGCCGGGCCGAGCCACAGGTTCCAGTCGATATCTTCCGGCGCGTCGGTGTACTCAAACGGTCCACCCGAGGGTGCACCCCCGATCGCAACGTAGGCATTGACGTTGTCCCCGAGTCGTCCCGATTTGACCATCGCGATCGCGTGCAGAAATGTTTTTTCGCTGCTCCGCTGTTGTGTTCCGACTTGGAAGACTCGGCCCGTTTCTTCGACTACCTTGCGAATCTGCTTGCCTTCGTCGATGGTGAGCGTGAGTGGTTTTTCACAATAGACGTCGATGCCCGCACGCAACGCCGCGATCGCGATCGGCACGTGCCAGTGATCGGGGGTTCCGATCGTGACGACATCGAGTTCCTCTTTGGCAAACATCTCGCGGTAGTCGCGGTACTTGTTCAGCTTGCCTTCGAACTTTTGATTGAACTCCTCCGTGTGCACATCGTCGACATCGCAGACGGCAACCATCTGAGCAAACTTCGACGCTCCCATCGCGATCCCGCCGCCACGGCTGAAACGACCGCGTGATCCGCCGACGCCGATCGACCCGAGACGGAGTCCCGCCGAGTTTTCCTGTGCAACCGTTTCGGCGAACGGGGCGCCGGCTGCTACCAACGAGGCCGCAGCGGTGGTCTTAATGAACTGTCGACGGGAAGCGTTCATGGGTAAATCCTACGGAACGGGGGAAATGTTGGCCCCAAACTATAGTCGATCGATTCGCCTATCGTGGACCCATCGGTCCCACTGCGTGAGGGAAGGATGGCAACTCGGGGGGCTTCAAGTTACGGTATCTCAGCCGAAAACGTGTTGCGGGAGTGTTGCTGCGCGACTCGCGCTGAAATGCATCCTTGCGGGGGTATCGAACGTGCGGCGTGATTGTTGACCAACTGAATGAGTTTCGAAGGAACCGAACCCATGTCCGAATTGCTTTCAAGGCGTGATGTCCTCATTGGCGGTGCCGGGTTGCTCGCCGTGAGTCAAGTCGGTGCCCCAGAGCGGGCCATCGCGGCACCGCAGGACGCCTTGGGCAAAGAGCTTGAATTTCTGACAACCGATCCGGCGCGGAACGGACAGCCAGCATTGGATCAGTTGGTGAAGTCCTGGATCACTCCGACGAAACACTTCTACGTCCGCAGCCACGCCCCGAATCCCGTCATCGATCCTGATGCGTTTCGATTGAAGATCGAAGGGAGCGTTTCAAGTTCGACTTCGATTTCACTCGCCGAGTTGAAGGATCGATTCAAATCGCACACGGTCACGGCAACGTTGACATGTGCCGGTAATCGCCGCAACGAATTCAATGAAGAGGGAAAGGTCGGTGGTGTGCAGTGGGGTGCAGGTGCAATCGGCAACGCCACCTGGACTGGTGTCTCGCTAGCCGATGTGTTGACCTCGGTGAGCCCCACCGAGGAAGCGAAGCATGTTTGGTTCGAAGGACTGGATCAGATTGAACGAAGTGGTGGCGTGATTCCATTCGGTGGCTCCGTGCCGATTCAAAAGGCGATGATCAACGGGGAGATGCCGGGTGCATTGCTTGCCTACGAAATGAACGGCAAACCATTGACTCCCGATCATGGATTTCCCCTTCGGACGGTCGTGCCGGGTTACATCGGCGCTCGAAGCGTAAAGTGGCTTGGCAAAATCGTCGTGAGCGATCGGCCATCACCGAATCACTACTTGGCGACGGCTTACAAGATCGTCAAAAAGACGGATGCAATCGATTGGACCGAGTCGGGTCCGATTTATCGTTATCCGATCAACGGAGCGATCGCGACGCCCGGCGCCGGCGCAACAGTCTCTCCGGGCGTGATCGAAGTCACGGGGTACGTGTTGCCTAGCGGTCGGTCAGGCTCGAAGGTTCGGTCCGTGATGATCAAGACGGATGATCAATCCAAATGGGTTCGGGCAAAACTGACGGGAACGAATTCGGATTACTGTTGGCAACTCTGGAAAGCGAAAATCGAGATTCGCAAAGAGACGACTAAATTGGTGCTGCGAGCCGGTGACACGGCGGGCGACTTCATGCCCGTCCGCGTCCCATGGAACGCAAAAGGTTACCTGCAAAACTCCTGGTTTGAGTTGCCGATCCAGGTGAGTTGACGCAAGCCCCGTCGCGCGTGCTTCTGATTTGTTCCAATCGACCCGAACGGCTTTGATTCTCCGTCTTGCTTCGGGACGTTGGCAACAACGCCGTTCTCAATCACTCATTGGTCGGTGCACGAAAGCCATCAATCAAAGCTCTTGTTGTGTTTTCGTTTCACTCGGAGACGTTGCCCTCCGGGAAACTCGAAGCTTGGCTGAAAACGAATGCCGCCAGCAGTCGACCATTGCAAGCAATCATGAGGGTGTTTCCGAATGGAAGTCTTCGTGAATTTCCGGGATCGAACGTGGGGAACCATCGCGACGGACTCCTGCAAGTGCGAATGTTGACGACGCGTCGGCCAAAGAGAAGAGGCGACGTGAGACGCGTGAAACACACGCGACTTGCGAAACACACTTGACGGCTTCTTGCGAGACTTCGTATCGCGCGTTCATGGAGTCTATCAACCCGATCCCCGTGCAACGGCCCAGTCGCTGGGACGAACCGCTTGACGCTTCGATGTCCGACGCCGATGTGGCGTGGTTGCGGACACGTGGCCCGTTCTGCGCGATGGACGACAGCAAGTTTCCAAAGTCCGTTCCCCTGGATGGGATCCTGAGATACGACTGTCGTTTGACACGCGTCGAACCGGGTGAACTGATTGTTCGCGAAGGCGACTACGGCAACAGTGGCTTTCTGATCCTCGGAGGGAGCGTACGCGTGTTGGTCGACTCGCTCTCGGAGCGATCGCTCGGCCGGGAACCCGTGCAACGGATCGGTTGGCGTGAGGCGCTCAAACGATTTCTCAATCGATCGGCCTATCCGGAAGTTCGAAATCCCGAAGAAGTGAGCGTCAATCTCTCCAGCGAGTCGGCCCAATCGATTCGGAGCGTCGACGATCGTCAGGCGATCTTTCTCCAAGACTTCGACGCCATTTTCCATCGGCATGAAACCGTCGAATTGGGGCCCGGTGAATTGTTTGGCGAGGTCGCCGCGATGTATCGGTCGCCACGCACCGCGACCGTCGTCGCCGAAACCGAAGCCACGCTATTGGAAATTCGTTGGCAAGGCTTGCGAGTCCTCAGACGCGACCGACAGTTTGCGGACACCCTTGAAAAACACTATCGCGAGCACTGGTTGCCGGTTCACCTCCGGGAGTTGCCATTGCTCCGCTACCTTCCCGAGGAGAGCCTCGCTCGTGTCGTTGAGGCGACACAACTTCGCTCCTTCGGCCGCATGGAATGGAACGCGAGTTACAAAAAGACGCGTCAATTGCACCCATCGGAACAGATTGAGTCCGAACCCTTGGTCGCCAACGAAGGACGCTTGCCGACCGAAATCATCGTTGTTCGAAGCGGCTTTGCGAGAGCGAGCGTGGAATACGGGTCGGCACACCGCACGACGGCCTATCTCGGTAAAGGCCACGTGTTTGGGCTGGAGGAGATCGTCTACAACGCGGCGCGGCCTGCTAACGCTCCCCCAATGCACTATCAGAATTCACTTCGCGCGGTGGGTTTTCTTGACGCGTTGGCCATCCCGGCCGAGACGTTTGCGGTGGACATACTGCCTCATGTTCGTAAGTCGGAACTACCCGAGTCGACTCACAAAGTTCACGCGGCCTTTGTTGAAAAGCGGAAAGAACGCCGCCGTTCGCGGAGCGAGAGGCGTGACGTCGCGGATGCCGTCACCGGTACACACGATGTCACGGCGCCGACCGGTTCAACCTTCGAGTCGACGCAACTCCTTGAGTTCGTCGTGCAGCATCGACTGAACAACGGTCGCGATGCGATGGTGATCGATCTGCATCGTTGCACGCGGTGTGATGATTGCGTGAAAGCCTGCGCGAGCGTGCACGATGGCAACCCTCGCTTCGTTCGACAGGGTGTCGTTCATGATCGGCTCCAGTTCGTCCAAGCCTGCATGCACTGCGCTGATCCAGTTTGCATGATCGGGTGCCCCACCGGAGCGATCGCTCGCGACAAATCAACCGGTGTCGTTTCGATCCATGATTCGATCTGCGTCGGTTGTGGCGTGTGCGCTTCCTCGTGTCCCTACGAAACGATCCGCATGGCCGAGATCTCCGACGAGAAAGGACGCCCCTACATCGACGAAGGGAGCAGTAAATCGATTCGCAAGGCGACAAAGTGCGATCAGTGTCAGGGCTTGCCCACCGGACCGGCCTGCGTCAACGCGTGCCCTCATGACGCAATGGTGCGGATCAATTTGGATGAATCGCCGCCACTGACGCATTGGCTCGAGCGGAGGAGTGCATCGTGAAGGACATTCACTTCACAACCCGACGGATGATCGGAGCGTCGATCACGTTGCTCGCGATCGCGGTTTGTTGGGTGATTGCACAATGGGAATCTGCTCGCTTGGGACGCCCGGCGATCGCGACGGGTGTGACAGCACTCATCGGATTGTTTGGTCTTGTCCTGCTCGGCGTGCGACGGCGGATCCCGTTTTGGCCTCTTGGCAACGCCAGCATTTGGACTCAAGTGCACATCTACGTCGGGTTCTTTACAACCGCGATCTACTTCATTCACGTCCCGCGAATCATCGGTGATGGGATCTTCGAGTGTTTTCTTTCGCTGCTGTTCCTAAGCGTTTCCGTGAGCGGATTCTATGGACTATTCATCAGTCGGACGCTGCCGAAAAAGCTCGCCGCGATCGAAGGGCAGCACCGCTTCGATCGGATGGTGTGGCATCGTGACGAGATCGCAAAGACGGCCAGTGGTGTCGTCGAGAAACTCACGGATTCCGCCACCAGTCGGGTGCTCGGGACATTCTATGGCAAAGTGCTGCAACCCTTCTTTTCCAGTCGTCCTTCGTTGGCGTACGTGATCGCGCCCAACGGGAATCGGCGTCGACAATTGCTCGGTGATCTCAAGGAACTCGATCGTTACCTTGAATCCGACGGTCGCACGGCGGCAGGGAAGTTTGCTGCGTTGGTGCGGCGGCGTGATGATTTGGATTACCAGTTTGCGTTGCAACTGAGGCTCCGAACGTGGCTCGTCTTTCACGGGTTACTTTCGATCGTGTTGATCATCGTTGCCGTGGTTCACGCCGTGCTCGCATTTCGTTTTACCGGCTAGCAAAAACCAATGCGGAACGACGATCTCGAAATTGCAGAGGTTCCCACTGACGATCGCCCCGGCGACGGTTGGATGTTCGATGCCGAGGGGCAAGGCTCTCGCACTTGGACGGGGAAGCGTCAACAGATCGGGCTCGCAGCGACGTTGACCTTTGCCATCCTGTTTGGGTCTGCATTTGCCTTCGTGCCGCGGTCGGTATTGTTCAAGCCCGGTCCACTCTCTTCACCGCACGCGCAGATCCTCGCTGGAACACTCACAAGCGAACGATGTAGCGCTTGCCATCAAGACGCAGCGCTTTCGACGTTGGGAAGTGATTCCGCGGCGCACAGTCAGAGCCAGCTGTGCCTGAACTGTCATGAACAGATGATGGACCGGTCGTTGGCGACGAAAGCACACAATTTGCCCTCCTCGGTCCGGGATCAGCTGAGCGCGAAGATCCGCCGTTCGGGGAGCACGACATCGCTGGTCTCGTCTGCATTGATCCCCACCGCGAACTTAGATCATGAGAACGTCGCCTGTTCGACGTGCCACAAAGAACACCATGGTGCCGACGCAGACCTCAATGCGATGACGAATGCGCAATGCCAGAGTTGTCACTCGGTTCGCTTCGGTGCGTTCGCGACATCGCACCCGGACTGGGATAGTTGGCCATACGGGCGTGGCGGCGAAATCGCGTTCGATCACGTGACACACCTGCGAAAACACTCCAAGTCAGCCGCAGACGCTGAACGGCTCCAGTGTGCTCGTTGTCACCCCAGCGGGAACAGTCTCACGGGCGGCATCGAATTGGCACGCTCCGCAAGCTACGAAATCGGTTGCGCAGCGTGTCACGATGAGGGACTCACCGTTCAAGCCGCGACCGGGATCGCGGTGCTCACGATTCCAACCATACCGGCAAGCTCGGCCGATGGAATCGGATGGCCGGATCTCGCCGTCGGCTTTCCCGATGGGGTCATTCCACCATTGACGGAGTTGTTGTTGCGAAGTGACCCGGAGGTTGCCGCGGCGCTACGCCGGCTGCCCAAAGGGGATGTCTCGGCGATCTTAAAAGACGATATGGACGAGACCACGCAGGTGATCGCGAGGGCAATCCGAAAGTTGATGATCGATGTCTCTGATCGCGGTCAAGACGCATTGTTGGAAAGACTCGTCGCCAGTGGCCTGACACCGGATACGTTGATGCCGGTGATTCGTTCATTGCCGCCACAATGGTTCGGGGATTCGACTTGGTTCGAAGAGTCCATGGCGCCAACGCTCGGCTATCACACGCCCGAACCGTTTCGATTGGCCTCGTTCGGCGACTCGGATGAGGAGTCACTGACCGGCGACGATCTACTTGGTGACGGTGACTTGCTTGACGAGAATGAATCGCTCGGTGATGGAGACTTGCTCGGGAGCGAGGACCTGATGGGCGAGGACGCGCTTCTCGAAGATCCGCTCGCCAACGGCAGTTCGGATCCGCTCGCCGAACCGGTTTCGCCCAGCGATCAAAATTGGGCTGTTGAACCGTCCAGCCTCGTTCCACGCGGAGGTTGGTATCGCGACAACGTTCGCTTGACCATTCGATATCGTGGCCGAGGCCATTCGGACGAAGTCCTCGCGAGCATGATCGAAACGTTTGCCCAGTTGAGTCACGGCGACCAACTTCGCGATCGCTTTTTCGAGCTTCCGTCGGTGAAAGCCTGTGTCGAGTGTCATGCCAGCGCGACGCGGTTTCCATCGCTTTGGCGTTCCTCACCGAAAATCGGCGACCGGTCCCAGTTCACTAAGTTCGCACATGGACCCCATCTCAACGTCTCGGCACTCGGTGATTGCGTTCATTGTCACCAAGTCAATGAGTTACCCTCCGAGTTGACTTTGGGCGAACCAGGGGCCGACGCGACGGTGGAACCTTCGGAGTTCCATCCGATCACCCGCGAGTCTTGCGCGGCGTGTCATACGCCCGCGGCCGCTGGCGACGATTGCACAACCTGCCATCGCTACCACATCGGGCCTTAGTTTCATCGATTCAAACCGGCGGGGCTCCGTTGTTGCAGTGGTCGATCGAAGGAACGATACTTTCGGTGTCATTCCTCCCCCACTCGGACAACGCCATGGATCGCCGCAAGTTTCTTTCGGGCGCAGCCGCTGCCTCCACAGCCGCTTCGATCGCTTCTCAGGCTCAGGCCACTTCATCGGATTCGAAACGGCGTGTTGGTTTGATCGGCACCGGTTGGTACGGCAAATGCGACTTGCTCCAGCTGATGAATGTTGAACCGGTCGAAGTCGTCTCGTTGTGTGACGTCGACTCGAACCTACTTAACGAATGCGCGGACCTGATTCAGCAACGGCAGGTTTCAAAGAAACGTCCCAAGACTTACGCCGACTACAAAAAGATGTTGGCGGAAAGTGACCTCGACATCGTGTTGATCGCGACTCCCGATCATTGGCATGCGTTGCCGATGATCGATGCGGTGAATGCCGGCGCGGATGTTTATGTGCAGAAGCCCACTGGCGTTGATGTGTTGGAAAGCAAAGCCATGCTGGATGCCGCTCGAGCCACCGGCCGAGTCGTTCAAGTCGGCACGCAACGCCGCAGTACTCCGCACCTTATCGAGGCCAAACAGAAGGTTGTCGAGGCGGGTTTGCTTGGCAAAGTCGCACATGCCGAAGTGTGCTGCTATTACCACATGCGTGCTCGCAAAAATCCGCCAGACACGAATCCACCGGCGCATTTGGATTACGAAGCGTGGACCGGCCCAGCTCCGATGCGTCCGTACAACGAACTCGTCCACCCGCGAGCGTGGCGAGCCTTCATGGAGTACGGTAACGGCATCGTCGGGGACATGTGCGTTCACATGTTGGACATGGTGCGTTGGCAACTCGGATTGGGTTGGCCAACTCGAATCAGCAGCGCCGGTGGCATCCTGGTCGATCCCGATTCCAAAGCCAATATCACCGACACCCAGTCGGCGACCTACGAGTTTGACGACCTCCACATCAACTGGACGCACCGTAGTTGGGGCAATGCGCCGGACCCAAATTATCCATGGGCGGCATTCATCTATGGTGAGAAAGGGACACTCAAGCTCGATGTGCACAAATACGAGTTTGTGCCACGTGGCGGTGGTCAAAAACTGAGCGGCGAAAAATTGATCGAGACCGACAAATACCCGACCGACATCACGGATCAGAAAGACTGGCGATTGGAGTTGCATGTCGCGTCCGCCATCCGGGGGCACATGCGAGATTTCCTTGATGCCGTGGATCAGCGAAGCAAGCCGGTTGCTGACATCGAACAAGGTCACATCTCAAGTGCGTCTTGCATCATGGCGAACGTCGCTATGGGACTCGGTCGAACGCTCGAGTTTGATCCCGCGACGCACACGATCGTCGACGACGATGAGGCGACCGCCAAGCTGAAACGCACCTACCGTAAACCCTTCACGCACCCGTCCGAAGTTTGATGTGACGGCATGGCATTCGCTGGCTGAGAGAGGTATCACCCACGTCGCACCCGAGAACGCCGCCGCTGCAGGAACAAGGCACTCGCTGCTAGCGAGAGGATACCTAACGACGAGGGTTCCGGTACGGCGGAAGCGATGACCAACGAATGCATTCCAGTCGCGGTTGCCGTTCCATCCGTCGGCGGCAACGCACCGTCGCCGTCGATGTCAATTGCGTTGATCGTCGTGAGCGTTCGGTAGCGATAGAACTTTGAAGGATCCAAGATCCCCGTTATCTCGCCCTCCACGACGGAGGCCTCATCTCCATCCAATCCCCCAGCGAAGAACGCTTGATCGATCGTGGATTTGCTCGCTTGATAGTTGTAAAAGAGTGTGACGGGAGGGGGGGCACCGGCACCTATCATGTCGAATTCCAAGAGTTCCAGTTCCAATTCGACGTTGCCGGGTACCACTGTCCCTGCGGAGTCATCGACGGCGAAGAAGCCGTCGATGAAGTACTCCGCGGCAGTATCCACAGTGAAGAAGAAAATGCTTTCAGCGGATGCTCGGTGGCCCAGTATGCTCGTCCTCGAGAAAGGAGCACCGATGGTGCTTTCAAAGAATGCGGGTCCGGTTGCGTAGTCGAGTTCAACGCCGATCGAGTGCGTCGCGGCGTTTCCGTCTTTCGAAGCCACCGCCGAAAACGAGCCTGGACCTCCAATGTCGACGGAGTCGAGGTCACTGGCCAGAAGCGGTCCTGCCAAGGCGTTGATGTTTGCACCCGTTGGGAAACCTCCCTCGGGGACGAGCGTCACGACTTCGGCGTTGGTGTACGATGGGCATGCGGTGGAGAGGACGAAAAGAGCCACGACGGCAGCATGTTTCGTTTTCACGATTCGTTCCAGAGAAGTTGAAGGACTGGCTTTCTCTTTTGGAGTTCCTATCCTCAGAAGCACGTTTATTCGCCCTTCTCTGCAAGAGATTCTGAATTTTTTGTAAGGTGACTTGAACGCCGAACCGTGAGGGGCGACCGTTGGAAGAAGAACGCGACGCACTCGAATGCCTCCAAAACGATCCGGAAGCGTTCGCCGATTCCGCCGACGCGGAATCACTTTTCGTTGAGCTCTACGAGCAATTGCATCGACACGCGTCCGACCTGATGCGGAAGGAACGGAGAAATCACACGCTGCAACCGACGGCGTTGTTGCATGAGGCCTATCTTCGCATCGCGAATTCCAAAACCTCCTTTCGCGACAAGAACCATTTTGTTGCGACGGCCTCCATTGTGTTGAGGCACATTTTGGTCAATTACGCGCGGGCAAAAGGTGCAAAGAAACGTGGTGAGAATACGGCTCAACTGAGCATCCACGACGTCGCGGAGCAGTTCCAAGATGCCTGTGTCGACATTCTTGCACTTGATTCTGCCCTTCAGGAACTTGCCCAACTCGACTCGATGCAGCACCGATTGGTCGAACTCCGATTTTTCGGAGGCCTAACCAACCGTGAGGCCGCTGAAGCCTTGGGGATCTCAGAGCGATCTGCTTATTCGGAATGGGCGCATGCAAGAGCGTGGCTCAAATGCCAGCTTGGAGACGATGGATGACTTCGTCTTGGCACCGATCGAAGAGACTTTTTCTGGATGCCATCGACCGTCCGAAAGAGTTGCAAGGTGAGTATGTACGGGCTCACGCGATTGATGTGGAGATGGAGCAGGAAGTCCTTCGGATGTTGGAGCAACACCACGCGGAAGACGGAATGCTCGAGTCGCCGATCACGAAACCCGGTGAAAGCATCCCGACGCTCGCGGGACTGAGCCGAGCGATCCCCGGGTACACCATTCGGGACATCCTCGGGCGCGGCGGCATGGGAACGGTTTACCTCGCAACACAGCACCAGCCATGTCGCTCTGTCGCGATCAAGTTGATGCGATCGGATATCACGGATCAAGCAAGCCGCCAACGATTTGAAAATGAAATCGAGTTATTGGCGAAACTCCAGCATCCCGGGATCGCAAGGATCTACCAATCTGGAATGGCGGAGTTCGATGCCGAATCCCGACCCTGGTTCTCGATGGAGCATATCACGGGCATCACGTTGGCCGAGTATCTCGGCGCCGAAGGCGATTCGTCTTCGGTTCTGCGTCTGGAGGAAAAGGTGGCTCTTCTCCAACAGATCATTCGTGCGGTTGCCTTTGCACATCAGCAAGGGGTCGTTCATCGCGATCTAAAGCCCGGCAATGTCTTGGTCCAGACTCAATCGCCCGAGTACGAGCCCGACATGCCTCGAATCAAAATTGTCGATTTCGGGATCGCGAAGCTTCATGCCCAATCACCCCGATGTCAACTGACACTGACGCAGGATTTGATCGGCACTTTGAACTACATGAGTCCCGAGGCGATCGCCGGCAGCCATCCACGACTTGATCATCGAGTTGATGTCTACGCCCTCGGCGTCATCGCCTTTGAAGCACTCACGGGGACGCTCCCGCACGACCGTCAATCGAGTTCGATCGTGAGCACGGTAAAGAACATCGAGTACGAGGTCCCACGACGCATTCGAGACGTGGACCCATCGCTTCCAAAGGACCTGGAACTTGTGATCGCAAAAGCGATGGCGACCGACACGCGTGTACGTTACGCAACCGCCGAGGACTTTTTGCTTGACCTGCAGCGATTCCTGGACGCGCGTCCCGTTCTCGCGAGACGCCCTTCACTGCGTTATCGAATCGGTCGCTACTTGCGCCGCAATCGAGTCGTGGCCGCTGCGACGCTCGTCGTCGTCCTTTCCCTTTCGAGCGGTTTGATTGCCTCCATTTACAGCGCCCGTCAAGCGAGGTTGGCGGCGGCTGCGTCAAGTTACGAGGCTGAAAAAGCGAATGCGGTCAACAGCTTTTTCACCAATGATCTTCTCGGTCGGTTGTTGCAACGGGGCATCGACGATGAGTCGAACCAGTCGCTGAAGCAGACGGTGGACGGGTTGGCGATGCAGGTTGACATGATGTACAGCGAACGACCGCTCATTCTGGCTGCCATTCGGAATGAACTCGGTTCGATCTACTACAGCATGCAGGATTTTTCAAACGCGGAAGATCAATTCAGGCGGGCTCGACATGCTTGGGAAAGTGAGTTGGGCGTACGTCATCCAGACACTCTCAAGGCCATCAGCAATTTGGGGCAGTCACAATTGGCGCTCGGTCCAAGCGAGGAGACGGAGTTGCTTCTACGGCAAGCCTACCAGCTGCGCTCGGAAGTTCTCGGGTTCGCGGACGAATCCACACAGAGAAGCCTCAACAACCTCGGCGAGTTCTTGCGACAACAAGATCGGCTTGAGGAAGCGGAGCAGCTGTTTTGCGATGGACTCGAAAGACAGACGGAATCCTTGGGGCGAGGTCATAAGACGACTCTGACAACCGCGGTCAACCTCGGCTCACTCTACGTCACACGCGGCAAATTGAAGGAGGCCCTTTCGCTTCATGAGTCGAGCTATCGATCGGCCAGCCGAACCCTTGGTGTGACGCATCCTTTGACAATGCAAATCGGCATTCGTTGGATCCAAACTCTCGATCAAGCGGGGAATCACGATCGGGCGGAACGCGAGTTGTTACCAATGATGGACATCTATCGTGAAACGACGGGAAGCCCCGGCGCTTTGATCATCCCCTACCGATTAATGGCCAGGATTCATCGTCATCAAAAACGTTACGAGGTCGCTCGAACACAACTACTCCTTGCAAAAGAGCTAGCAGAGCAGCTGAACGATGTTCGAAATCTGACTCGGATTGAGCGAGACCTTGATCGAGTTTCGACAGGACTCTCCCGCGAATAGCTTCGTTGACTCATCGCTTGGACTTGGAGAAACGTCAAGCGAAAGATCGACTTACGATGATCACCATTGTGCGAAGACGCAAGCTCAACCCAGGTGACCATGTGAATCGCTTTAAACGTCTGGACCAATGGGTTGTACGTGGCCAAGCAAGATGGCAAGTCATCCGTCTCTGCCGGTCCGTGACCGCAAAACTCCAAGGCAAGTTTGCAACAATCGGCTTTTGCGACGCCCCGCGAAGGCAATTGGCCGATATTTGAAGTACCGAAAACGTGCCAACGTCATGGTCCGTTACCAAAGAGGCAACTAGGTGCCATCGACTTATATTGTAAGACGATGTTGTCTGGAACGGATGCTATCGTTCGAGCGGCACACCCATCGCGGCCGAAATCTCCCGCCATTGCTCAAGCGCGAACGCTTGTGCGTCATCATCGGACGCGTCCGGATTATCTTCCTTGAATCGTGAGACAAGGC
>JBCBOT010000032.1:0-43976 GCA_039821165.1 Planctomycetota bacterium
GTGCGAGTTCTGAATGCTCAAACCGGCGAAAAGGTGAGCCAGTGGGTAAGTGACGCCCGTGCGAAACAGTATCTCGTCGACTCCGAGACACTCGCAATCGAAAGAGAAAATGAATGGGTTGTCTTTCGTTGGTCCGGCGGCGCACTCAACAAGCTGGAGCAGGCTGATGATGTGGTGGATGAATTGCAGGCCAAGGTGCCGTCCGGGCAAACGGAGGTTTGGGACCCGGATTCGTATGGGCGCCTCATTTGGGAAGACCAAAGGACCATTGAGACGCTTCGGCCTCCCTCGAAGCTGATGGTCGGAGGCGAACTGGTGGAGGCAGCTCATCTCGACGGGACTTTTATTCAGCTGGTCGGAGTCTCGTGGCCACGAACGGGCGCTGAGATCCGTATCGTCTCATCGAACGGTGAAGTGTTGCATCAAAAGATCCTTCAGTCATCCACCAAGTCCCGGAGATCAACCGCCAGCAAGATCGCTTTGATCGGGACTTTGTTTGTACTGTTGCTCGTCGGGGACGGTTCGCTCTCAACAAGTCCATGGCGGTATTACTTTGACGCCGTCTTTCTTTGGGCTTTGTTTGCGTTCCTGTTCTACGGTTGGGGTGGCCTACGACCGATGGATTGGTCAAGCGGCGAACTCCTTCGCGGGCTTCCGAGTACCGTTGCTTGGTTGGGCAGTGTTGCTTTTCTTGTTCTGGCCACGACGAAGCGTCGACTCTACGTTTGGATCGGGCTCGGTCTCGCGTGTTGCACCGTTTTCCTACTTCCGTCCGTCTTGCTTGCGATGGTGTGCCACTGGTTCGGCTTTCGATGGCCGAATTCACCGAGGGATGCTCGTTGCGAGTCGGCTTCCGCGAACAAGCAATTTACGATCGCCGACGTGATGTTGGCGACGGCCGCCGTGGCGCTGTTGATTGCGGTTATCGGGGCGATGGGGAGCAGCACCGCAATCGGTATGCTTGTGCTAGGCTCAGTTTTTAGTGTCCTCGTCTTCATCAGTTTTTTGTTGCTTCAGTTCAAAGGATTCGCGTGCGTCACGTTGGCCGCTGCGACCTTTGGCAGTTGCCTCACACTCTTAAGTCAGGATGCGGTTTTCGTCAGCACCATGGGAATACCAACGTTGACTTTCGTATCGTTTTCGTATTTTTCGATTCGTGTCCCACCTGCATCCTTCCTGGGTGAGGGCGTCGTGGAGACGCTTCGCGAAACGAAACCGGTGTCAGGGCATGAGGTGAATGGCGGTGGTGAGGCCTCGCATGGGTGACCAAAACGTGTCGGAACGGAACGTTGGATGGACAAACGGGGTGGTCGTTCGCAAAGCCGTTTTAGTCCTGTTGCTGATTCCGATGGTGCTGTTCGCGTTTCGCCCCATGGCAAAATGGCCGGCACGACTGATCGAGGCGGTGCCCTCGCCTGACGGTTCGGTTTGGGTCTCGCTGCATCGAGAGGAAGTCTCGCAGCCCGAGGTTTGGCGATGGGATCAAGACCTTCGTGGAGGCGAGCGTTTCGCAACGTTTCTGTGTGAGCCCTATCCGTTTCGCACAATGGCGGAAAACAGAATTTTGATCGTGCTCGGGCAGGGCCAGATCATGGGCTATTCGACCGCGTCCAAGCAACGCGTTTGGGGCATCCCCTGCGACATGTCGACCAATCTTGCGTCGCTCGACGATGGCGAACACCTCTTGCTGTTAGAACGCTCCGAAGGTCGCGCACGGGTCCTGCACGCCGAGACCGGTCGCGTGGTCGATGAATGGGAGCTCATGGCAGGGGTGATGCAACGGTGTTACTTTCAATCGAACACGCTGGTCATCACGGGTGATGCGAGCTACGTGCCAACCTCCGATTTCACGCTGCGTTGGACCGGGACCAAGCTCGAGGAGTTGACCGGCGCCGAGGCGGACCGTGTCGCGTCAAACGTCAAAGCGGATGTCGAAAACGGTAAGGCTCAGTTCTGGGACTATGCGCAGCACATGGTTCGGAACACTTTGGAGTCGGGGCAGTTGCCTAATGGCAATTCGCTACTTGTCTTGAAGACGCCTTTCCTTCTAAGCGAAGAGTTGCGAGTCGTCGCACCGCCGGAGGGAACGGTCGTTCGGAGGAAAGTTTTGAGCAGCAGGCACCAGCCCGCGGGCGCGTGGTCACTCGGTCTGCCGGCCATCTACGTGTGTTTCGTCGCGCTACTGGTTTGGGACGGAACACATTCCGCGAATCCGCGTCGTTTTGCCATCGATTCGTCGATCTTGTGTCTTGTTTATTCGTTGCCATTCATCGCGTGGCAATCTGATCTGATGCCGGAGCACATCCGGTCTCAGCAATCGATGCGTTTCTTGCCGATGCTCCTCGCGTGGTTCGTATCGGGCATCTTCTTTGTCCTCGCGGGCACAAACCGCCGGCTTTATTTCTGGGCCTCGATTTTGGTCAGCTCGCTTTTCGTTTTCTTCCTTCCCTCGGTCCTCCTCGCCTTTGCCTGTCGCTGGTTCGGTATCGAGTCGCCGATCCGCATTCGAGACCAAGCGAAAGAGGGGGCGGATCGCAAGATGCAATTTGGGATCGGCGATGTGATGATCGGCACCGCCGCGATCGCCATCTTCCTTTCGTTCGGCGTCTCGATGGTGGAACTGATGGTGGGGGGTCTCGGCGGCGCCGTTGTCCTCTTGTTGGGTTTGCCGGCGCTAAAGTATCGAGCCTTGGCGTGGGGCTGGTTGGCGATGGCTGCCGTGTTGAGCTGCATGGCGATGATGCTCACGAAGCCAGAGACGGCCGCTTACTCCTCGATCCACTGGATGGTGCTCATGGTGTTTGCGGTGGTTTCTTTATATCGAGTGGGATCGCGATCGGAGCAAGAGCCGGCGGCGATCGATCTGGCAGAGGAACCGCTTGCCGAAGATGCGAGTCAGGCCTTGGCTTAATGCCCGGCCGCTCTTTCGCCATGCCAATTCTCATCATCCAGTTCGGCTTGAATCCGCGTGGCGATCGGTGCGAGGTGCTTTTCAAACCGTCGCCACTTTTCCACCGACGATCGGTACATCGGCTGTCGGACTTGCCATTTGCTCGGCGTGTGTACCGCCCGCGCATTTGATTGAAACTCGAGGCACTTGGCGTCCCATGGGAGACCGCAGTGTGAGAGGAGTGCACGCGTTTGGGCTTCGGGTTCGCAGACCATCGCTTCATAGTCGACGGTGTGAATTCGAATTGGCAACACGCGTTCCCAGTGACGCATCATTCGACGATAGGTGCGGTGGTAAGCAACGAGTTGATCGAGGTCGCAAAAGGGAGCACTAAGGTTTTGGCAATAACACGATGTGAGCACGTCCATCGGATTGCGTCGACAGTGAATGATGGTGGCTTTTGGGAAGAGTGTTGCCACCAACCCCAGGAACATGAAATTGGTCGGCATCTTGTCGGTGACGTGTCGCTCGTCCGTCCGAACTTCATTCAGTCGTTCGATGTAGTCGCCGGCCAAGCGTCCCAGGTCGGCGGTCGAGATCGTGTCGAGCCCTGGTGTGAATTCGCTGCGGCGACTGGGTTGTGAATCGGTGCGTTCCCGAGCGATTTCGTGGCGGATTTGGTTCCAGTGATTCAACTCACCCGCTCCGGCGACCATCGGGTGACTGCTCAGAATCTGTTCCGTCAGTGTCGTTCCGGATCGAGGCATGCCGACGATTAGCACAGGGGTCGTGTCGTGACTTCCTCGTCGGGATTGTGTTTCAAACCACTCTCGCGTGAAGAACTGTTCGCACTCCTCCGCATGCTCCCGCAGTGTCGACGGTCTTGAGACTGCACGATCAGAGTGTCCAGGGTTGAGTCGGTTCCCCAGATCAAAGTGCTTCCAAGCTTCGTCGTGCTCCCCCGTGTCGTCGAGGACTTTTGCAATCGCGAAATGAAGGTGGAGTCGTTGGCGACGTGGTAGATGATCCGCAGCAAGCTGTTGTCGAAGCTGTTTCGTATAACGTGTCGTTTCGACGCCCGGTTTGAATTTCTGGGCTCGCGTGTAGCGGAAGTGGCCGATCGCGCGGGTTGGATCAAGCGCAAATGCGGCCTTGAATTGTTCATGGGCTTTGTCGAGGTGTCCGAGGTCGACATTCGCCGCCGCGAGGCTACTGAGCGCGATGGATGATTGTGGGTTGCGAGCCACCGCGCGGCGGAAACTCTCGACCGCGGCTTCGATCCTTTCAAGGCGTTGTTCGAGCAATCCTTGCGCGATGAGCGTCTTGCAGGTGGGTGCGGCGGCATTCGCACGCTCGTAGCACTCCAAGGCTTCTTTACGTAATCGAAGTGCCCGTTTGTGATACCGTTGCTTTCCAATCGCAACGGCTCGTCGTTCAAGCAATCGAGCGAGTGCGAGATTGAGTTTTGGTTCGCGTTGATCGCGGAGTAAAGAGATTCGGAGCGTGTGGATCGCATCCCGCACGCGAGCCTGTTTGGCTTGTAATTTCGAAAGCGCGATCGCTGATTCATGACCGGCGTTTTCAAAGACGATCGCACGTCGGTAGTAACGAACGGCATCGTCAGGCCGTTCCTGTCCCTCGGCGATCTTACCGAGCAGGTTCCAGCAATCGGTGAGATGAGGGTCCAGCCGTACGGCACGGTCAAAACACGTGCGTGCCCGAGCGAGTTCGTCTTTGAGTAACCAAGCGTATCCGGCAAGGCGATTGCCGGTTGCATTTTCGATGACGGATTGGGGCTGTGATTCCAAGATCCGCAAGCTCTCGGCGGGATTCTGCCGGGCCAACGATGCGGCCGCGAGGACGTGGACCGCCGCGTGGTCATTGGCATTTTCTGCGAGTCTTTGGAGTGACGTCCTCACGATCGCATCCTTCGACTGGAGCGCGGAGGTTCGCATTCGATTGCAAGCCGAATCAAAGAGTTTGCCGATTCGTTTCGGTGTCAGTTCGATCATTTCCCTGCCTTAGAGGCGCAGCTCTAGCCGAGACGGAGTCAGGCGGTTCCCGAGTCGACCGATTGTTTACACAAGAAGAAGAGACAGCCGTCTACGGACCGTAGCCGTAGTCATATCCGTATCCGTACCCGTAACTGTCTTCATCGTCGGAGGTGTAGTAGTTTCCGTCGATGTAGCTGTATCCGTACGCATTGGACGTTTCATCCGCATGCGGATCGTAGTCATCGTCATCTTGGTCGTCGGAGAGACCATCGACGGCAATGTTGAAACTCGCGCCGGTAACATCGCTCTGGTCGGACGTGATGGCGGTGAGACGGAGGATGTAGTCGCCTTGGTCGAGCCAACCGAGAACGCTCCGGGTGAGACCCGAGTGCGCCACCGCGACCAGCTTGACTTCCTGGGTGTGTGCGTCGTAGATGGTGAGCCTTACCGCTTGTTCCGAGGTGGCGTTCGAAACCGAAAGGTCAAATCGAAACAGTCGTGTTTTGAGTGCGGTCCAGCGATAATACTCATCGACTTCTGCGTCGACCTCACCCGAGATGAAATGGTTCATCTGGGATTGCGGCGCCTCAAACTCGGCGACCGCCACGTAATTGCCGACACCGACTGTGGAAGTCGGATCCACGCTCACGCGAATGTAGTAATCCTGATTGGGAACTGGCTGCGCGATTTCGATGGAGTAGGTTCCGTCCGCTCGAAGTCTTCCGGCGGTCCCGACGCGCTGGCCGTCAACATCGACAACGGTCACATCCAGTTCGGCGGTTTCCTCTCCGACTGCCGCAAGGTGAACCGCGAGGCGACCTTGGACTTGCGCAGGCGCGGTGACCCGGAGGTGATCGACATCATTTACCGAGGAGACTGATGCGGTCAGTTGGTACCGACTCTCAGAGTGAGGGTTCGCCGAAAGGACCGTCGCCGAATCGATCGAATCGTTGAGGTTGTCTTCCGAATCGACGAGACCGAAATTTGCGAAGAGCTCGTCCGGGCCCGCGTCATGTCCACCTGGCTGCGGATCGGACGTTTGAACGGAGATGTCTCGGTAGTCCAACTCGAGTTGATAATCGCCCGTGTGATAAATACCCGCAGAGTCACTCGCCGAAATCCGAACGAAGAGTTCTTCGTGGTCACCCAAGCCCGTCAGGTCGATCACGGCATCGTTTTCAAAGACCGACTGCGAGTCCGCGTGGGCGATCACAGTGCCCGTCGAATCCAAGACTTCCAGTTGGCTCATTAGCAGGCTCAGGCCCGCCGTGCGGACACGGATCGTCGCGGCTTCAAACCCGCTCAGCGGTTCGATTCGATAGACATCGACATCCGAGTTGTTGAGTAGGCTTCCGCGCGAACGGATGACATCGGCATCGGGGTCAAAGCCTACGGGCACGGGAAGCAACGTCGCAAGTTCGACGGCTCCGTTATCACTCGTTTCGAAGGGGTCGGTCCGTTCGCCATAGATCGCCTGAATCGCGGCGATGTCTTCCTGTGAGAGAATTCCTTTCGGAACCGTGTATTGTCCGAACATGACCGACCACTCGAGCTGGTTGTCGTCCACACCCAGCGTGTTGCCTACCTCGTGAAGGAAAAGGCTGAAGATGTCACGTTCACCCTCGGAAACGGTCGCGGGGTCAGGCCCGATTTGGTCGTCCCACGAGTGGTAGCGAAACGTGTGGTTGGTGTTCAGCAACAGATCGCCGGAGTACGTGCCCGCGGCGCTTTGATAGGGAATCGCGCTCGCCGAGAGTCCGGACTGTGGAATTCCACCGATGCGGAATTCTCCGAATCGCGGGTCGTCGGTCAAGAAACCGGGCGTACCGAAGTCGACGTTGTAGTCATTCCGCAAACCGACGTTGATGTCGGCATGTATCGACCAGGTCTGGTAGGCGCGCAGGGCCAGTTCCTGCCATTCGCTTCGAGACGCAACGTCGTCCAGGCTTTCGCCGATCTCATTGGTGAGTGTTCCGACTCGAACACCGTCCGCGGGGAAACTAACGGATAGGTTCCGCGCATCCGGCCACGCCGTTCCAAAGACGGCCAACATCCGACGATCCTCGAGGCTCTGGAGATCGAGAGATGTCTTCTTCAATTTCTGGGCCAAGCCAATCATCGTCTAGTCAATCTCTAAAGGTTGTGAATACGTGAGGAGACGAAGCGACGCGCTACCGCGGATAGCGGCTTGGCCCCGGCGTCGATTTCGTTCGAGCAATTCGAGTGTGCGAGAGATAATCTGGAAGTCGTCAAACGAATGCAGTGATTTCAGATCGGGATCTCCCGAGAGATTCTTCGGTACGTAGCCACCGAGGATCGCTGCTGCGAGTAGGGAAAGTGCTCTTCGGTGGGCTTTCTCGGTGTTCATCAACGCAAAGATGCATGCGGCCTGATACTTGTTCCGCGCCGAATCAATTGGTTGAGCGGCGTCGAGGTTCTGCAGAGCCGCCCCAAATTTTTTCTGGTACGCGAAGAGAACCGCCTGATCCACGAGAGCCGTTTCGTGCTTCGGTAGTGTGCCCAGCACTCGGTCATACATCGCGATCGACTCGTCGTAGCGTCGGAGATCGATCGCCAGCAAACGTGCGATCTGCATCTGAACCGTCGGCCGCTCGGGTTCCATTTCCAATGCGAGGGTTAAATCCTCAAGGGCTGCTTCGGGATCACCGTGGTTGGCCCTGGCGGTCGCGCGATTGATCAGTGAAGCGTAGTCGACATTGTTGGATTTCATCGCGGCGTCGAAGTCGGCTTCCGCCTTCTCCACTTCACCCAAACCGCGGTAGACGCGTGCGCGTACGATCAATGCATGCGGGTTGTCGGGGAAAAGCTCTAGCGACTTTTCCAGCGACTCCAATGCGTCCCGGTATTCTTTTCTTCCTTCGGCGATGATGGCGAGGTGAAGCCAAGCGCGGAAATGATCTGGATCGAGCTGCACCGTTTTGAGGAAGTCACGCTTCGCCCGTTCTCCCCTGCCCTTGATCTGCAAATACGCGAGCCCCCTCAGCATGTGAAGCGTGGGAGAGTTCTTGGCGTGGTCGATCGATTGGGAGAACGAGAGCGCCGCCTCCGCATGCTTTTCCTGTCGGTACTGGGCCTGCCCGATCATCGTCCAACGTAGAGCCGAAGGAACCGTGCGCCGGTCGGCGATTCCGGTCAGGATTTCCGCGGCCGACTCGAAGTCGCGTTTGGACATCAATCGCACGGCCTCCAGGTAGTCGTCCGAATCCGAGTTGGTGCGAATGGACTCCGCTTGATCGGTCAACGCCAAGTAGGTCTTGGTATCCTCGGCGAGTCGCGCCCGTTCGGCGCGAAGAAAGTGTTTCGCGCGTTCACCGGAACCCTCGAAGCGTTCGGCGTATCGAATCAGTTTGTCGAGGCGACGAAAACTCGAGTCTTCCAGTTCGCCGATGGCTCGTAGACGCGACAAGCGATTGGTTTCCAAAAACCCGAGGTGTGCCACGTGCCGCTGAATCGACTGGGACACTTGCAGCCGTTTGTCGTCCGACATGCAGTGTGAGAGCAGGTGTTCGATTCCGCCGTCTTCGAAGATGCCGAATCGCTCAAGGGGTTCCATCCCGGTGCGGATTCGATCATCACGTTCCCGCGTCGGGTCCGCCATGAGTTCCGAGAGGACTTCCGTTGAAGCGGCATAGAATGACTCGTAGTCATTCAGCGAGGCGAGGAGCTTTGACTTTGCCTGATACGTCGAAGCGGCAATGCCGAGCGGGATCATGATCGCGAGCAACGCCGTCGCCACGATGGCTCCGGTGATGCCGCGCGGGTGTCGCCGAATCCATTTTTGACAGCGATAGACTGCCGGTTCGGCGGCATGCTGCAGTGGGCGACTTTCGTGCTCGGCTTGCAAGTCCGATTGAAGTTGATCCGCGGAGCGGTACCGCTGCCCCTCTTCGAACGCAACGCATTTCGCAATGATCGCCCTCATGCCGGGCGAGACATCGTCGGTCGGTTCCCAGGCAAGCGGCGTGCGTCTCGCCTCGACGGCAGCTTGCAGATCTGTGTCGGCGATGGACGTGGGTTTTGGATACGGTAGTCGCCCCGTCACGAATTCGTACATCATGACGCCAAGGCTGTAGATGTCCGAGTGGGACTCGGGTTGGCCCGGCATGCCCATCATCGCTCGAAAGGTTTCCGGCGACATGTACGGCAGTGTGCCACCGACGCGCCGCGGAGTCTGCCCAGAAAGTGAATGAGACAGGTTGAAGTCCAGCAGGGCTGGCTCACCGTCGTTGCGGATCAAGACGTTGCTGGGTTTAAGATCGTTATGCAACACCCCGCGGGCGTGCGAGTGTGCCAACGCACCAGCGAGACGCTGAAAGATCCACGTCGCGAGGTCTCCGCAGTCCAATCCCTCGAACCGATCGAGCATGCCGACGCCCGCATGTTCGTCCGCCGCAGGAATCAACGGTAGCGGAGTCGTCGACGGAGATGCTTCGACCACTTTGGTGTCGCTGAGGCTCGCTTTGACGGTCATCACGAGGCTTTCACCGGTACGCCCCGAGTCGACGTTGCGACGTTGTAGGAAATCGGCCAGCGTCACCCTGCCCGCGTACGGCATGCAGATCACACTGCGCGACCGAAACTGATGAAACGAAAAGATCGGCACGATGTTGGTGTGCTGCAACATCGCCATGCTTTCCGGTTCGGTGAGCGCCTCGGCGACGATCTTGAGGACGACGAACCGATCGCTCAAATTCTGTTGCGTCGCGAGGTAGACGTGGCTGAAGTTTCCGCTGCCGATCTCTTCGACCAGTTGAAAGCCCGACTCCGCGAGGGCGGTCTCGAAGGCTTCATCCGACTCCGCCATGAAGCGCCGCTGAGGAACGCTGCGTGTTTCGGAGGCGAGTTGGCGGAACCACGATTGGTCCGCGATGCCGGGAAGCGCGCTCCAGCGCGAAGCGGCAAGTGAATGTCCTTTCGCACTTCGCGATCGGTAGTCCTCGAATGCGATCTCGGCCACCCGATGCGGCGACTCGAGAAGCGTTCCGAAGTGACCGAAGTAGTCTTCCAGGTCGGTCGCGAGTCCGTTTTCATATCGCAGTTCGATGTCGATACGAATGAGCTCGGCGATCGCTTCATCGCTTTCTGCCAATCCATGACGCTGGAGAAGCGTTTCGATCTTCAAGCGAGACTCCGAAGACCAAGTGTCTTCGAATTCATCGATTGCATCATCAAGGCGATCAGACTGTGCTTGGTGAATCATCCATTAACCTGATTCAGTGTCGCGATACCCCATCGCACGCCGCGTGACTACGTATCACTGAGGTGATAAGCAAGAACGCAGCCGGAGTCCGCCAGTGTTTCGGAAGAAAAACTGAGACTATGACTCAAGTTGTTCAGTACCCGTGCCGGGCCGGTCTCTAACATCTTGTCGACAAAGCTCTCAAGGCATTTTGTGGCGTCTGATCGCCAGCGTGTTGCATTGAAGAGGCGATGGTCGCGCGTTTCACGCGATGTCCCAGAGGTGACTCAGGAAAGGTCACTGTGAGTTGAGAAGCGATTCCGCAAGCAGTTCACGGCTCTTCTGAAGACTGCGTTCGATCGTGCGTCGGCTGCGACCCGTTAGATCACGAATCTCATCGATGCTGTGGCCTTGAACTCGCATCGAAAGGATCTCGCGATGGCTCGGGCGCAGGAGTTCGAGCGATTCGCGAACGCAGATCTCAAAGAACTCGATCGAGGCTTGGTCGATTGCGATGCTCAAACCGTCGTCGCCGATGTCGAGCGGAATGTTCCGACTCGAGTCGCGACACTGAGCGGAATGATGGTTCGCTTTGTTGCGAAGTTTGTTGACCGCAATGACGGCCAACAGGTTCCAAAGTGTTTCGCCGGGGGGTGCGTCGTAGTTCCCCGTTTGCATCCCACGGAAAACGCTTTTAAAGACCGACTGCACGATGTCCTCCGGTTCGGTCATCGAGCTTAGTCGCGCACCCAGCTTGGCACGCACCAGACCCAAAACGCGACGAGCATAGCGCTCGTAGAGCAAGTGAGCGGCTTGCTCATCACCATCCCGGACCATCACAACCAGGGAACGGTCTGTTGGGGAGAGGTCCGCAGACATGGTGAGGCGGAATTGAAACTCTGGAAGGCGACTGATGGAGGACTCAACAATACCGTCCCTTAAACGCCACTCACCAGTATTCCGGTAGCAAGCGGAAAAAAGGCGGGTGCGACGACGCCTCCTTACGTCACGTAAGTTTGCCCCTAAACGAGCCGCACCCGCCCCGACCTGGTGTACCGCGAGGGGGAGCCGAATTGTCCTTCGGTAAATCCCATGGGTATCGTAAGGGAGGAGTAGGTTCGAAGGGAGTTTCACGCCAAAAGAAGCGCACTTTTGTTCGATCTTTTTTTGTGCAGTATGACCGGAATGTTGGCGTGCGCTCGCCAGTTCATCGCCTCGAGAGCACGAAAAAAGCGGTCGCCGTTTTACGGGTGACCGCTGTCAGAAATGTCATCGCGGAATCGGCGAGCCGATACGGACTACAGTGCCGGCGTCGTATAGGGCTCCACATCGCCCACCATGTGGAAGTGGTTATGGTCGATGTAGACGACTTCGACCGCTTCACGATCGTGCAACGTGTGTGGCACCGGGTAACCGACGAACGTCTTCTCTTCGAAGTAGATCGTGCACTTGTAGTGCGCGTGGTGCAGTTGAGCGGGGCCGATGAGCGGGATCACGCGTGGCGGATCGACGTAGTCGGCGATCTTCTCTTTGATGATGCGAACGTCGTTACGTTGCGTTTCGTAGAGCAACGGAATGCCACCCTGAATCGGTCGAGCCTCTTCAAGAGCGTGCATGATTTCGTCATCGGTGGGTGGATCGAGCGCGACGGGCGGTCCACCTGCCGTCGTCGGGCCGAGAATCGGAACACGCTCGTAACGCTCGTGCTTCCAAAAGTTCTCTTCGGCTTTGTGTTGGTAATACGGGCTCACCGGCAACGGGAATCCGAGGAATCCCAGGCTGGTGCCCGTGTTGATGCCGTAACAGCCCGTCGAGCTGAAGGCGGCCAATGCGATCGCTGCGAGTGTTGCGTTGCGAGTGAGCCACGTTCGGCTTCGTCGCTGGGTGGCCGCACCGGCCGCTTTCTTTGTTTGACTGTGCGTCGAGTTGTTCATCCGAGCAACCTTCCGTGGTTCGATAACAAATTCCGCGCAAGAGGCGCGGCTGGATTCCGCTTGTACCAACGTTATCGTGTGAACTTATGCGGATCTTGCGGATAATCAGGGAGAAACACCGATTCGCAAGCAACGATGTGTTTCACGTCGAGCCTGCCAACAAAAAAACCGCCGAGAACTGGTCTCGGCGGTTGCGATAAAGAACTGTCTCGCTGGACTCGACTTACTTGTCGGTGAAGTCGAGGAACCACCAGCCGTCATCCCACTCGAGTGAAACTCGACGCCATCCGAGAGGCACTTGGGGATAGGGGTAGAACGGTCCGATGTACGGCCAAGCTGAGGGGCTGTACTGTTGCGGGTACGTCAACGCTGCGTAGTTGGGGTACGAAGCGTATCCGGGCCAAGCGTAGTTCGGCAGGTTCGGAGCGTCGTATCGCGGCGCACCTGCGGTGGCTCCGTAGTTCATCGGCATCGGCTGGCCGACGACGGGTCCACCGACGGGAGTTCCCATCATGGGAGCCGCCGAGATTTGAGCCGCTGCCGGGTAAGCCGGTGCAAGCGGTGCTGCCATGGTCGGGACGGGGTCCACGCTCACGGGCGTCATGCGGTTGCTGGCCAGTTGAGCCGGAACCGAAGACGGGCGGGGTTGAGCGGCGACATCGATCGACTCGCTGACACCTTGAACACCCGAAACCGCTTGCGTGATGCTGACGATCTCGTTTCGCTGAGCCGGCGAGCTTGCACGACCCTTGAGTGAGACCACGCCGCCGCTGCATTTCACATCGACGCCGAAGCCGCGAAGACGGCCTGACTTCTGTGCTTCACCGAGAGCCTTGACGACTCCCGCGACCACTTGTTGGTCGCTCACCGAACCGGCGGGTGCAGCCAACTCGACCGCGGCGGTCGGCTTGACGGCGCCCGGCACGATCTCGAGAGGTGCCGGCTTGGTCACGCCTTTGGCAAGCATTTCGCGTAACGACATGCCGTCGTTCTTAACCGCGACACGCTTTGCCGGCGGGCGAGCCACTTTGACTTCGGGTGCCGCTGCGGCCTTGATCGTGACTTCGTCGACCACTTCGCTCACGCCCTCGATGCCGTTGGCGGCTTTGAGAACGAGTTGCTTTTGCTCTTCCGCGTTCACGCTGCCGCGGAAGAGGACTTTGCCTTGGTCCACCTTCATATCGAGGGTGAAATTCTTCAGGGCTCCCGCATCGCGAGAACTCTTTAGGCGGGTCATGATTTGTTCGGCGATCTCGCGGTCACCACCGAACGCCGCTGCCGGGCTCAGGGCGGTGAGTGCTGCGATCGCCAATCCGAGATACTTACGTCGCATGGGAAATGTCTCCTACAGTTCCAAATCGCTCCGGCCGGGGCGCTACCAAGAGCCGCCCGAAACGTTCGCGGGACTCTCGTTGAACGGGTGGCACAACGCCTCCGGGACTCCTTTCGGACCGGTCCGGTTTTGATTTCGGCGATTGGTGATGCGGCCAGGTAGGTTTTTTACGATTTTGATGCTGAATCAGCCTTGCGTAGCCGCAGAGTCAACCCAGCTTGCCGAACGCGACGTCCGGGCGCCGTCAGACCGAGTCGATCGCCTCCCTCAACTCGGTCACAAACGATGCAACAGCGTCTGCCGCACTCTTTGCAGAATCCTGTTCGGCGATGCGGCGGACGATGGCGGAGCCGACAATCAAGCCGTCCGACACCGGCGCGAGCTTGGCCGCCGTTTCCGGACCGCTGATTCCGAAACCGATGCAGATCGGCAAGTCCGTCTGGCTCCGCAACCACGCCACGTTGTCCACGAGGTCCGTCGGCAGCGCGGTCCGTTCGCCGGTGATTCCCGTCACCGAAACGTAATACAGGAACCCCGATGAAGAGTTGGCGATCTGGACCTGACGCTCACGTGGTGTCGTCGGTGTGACCAATTGGATCAAGCTGAAGTCCGCGTCACGGCAGACCTTCGCAAACGCCCCCGCTTCTTCGACGAGCAAGTCGGGGACGATCGCGCCGGCGTAGCCCGCTGCTTTGGCTCGTTGCACGTACACCTCGAGCCCGATCCGATGCACGATCGCGTAGCTGACCATCGTGACCAGTGGCATTCCAACGGAGGATGCTTTCGATTCCCCCAGCTTCATCGCCTGTTCCAGTTTGAATCCGCCATCCAACGCTCGCTGATACGAAGACTGGATCACGGGACCATCTGCGATGGGGTCGCTGTACGGGATACCGATTTCCGCGAGGTCGGCCCCCGCCGCGGAAAGCCCCTCCAGCACCGCGGCCGTGACGTCCATGTTGGGGTCGCCCGCTGTAACGAAAGGCATCAATGCTTTGCGTTTGGCGGACTTCAGCTCGGCGAATAGGTCATCGATGGCGGACATGGCAGCCTCGGGGATAGACGGGGACGAACCCGTACAGGATGGGGAGTTTCGCCAGCGAAGTGAAGGCGGCAAGAAATCGCATCGAGATGGCTCACGCCGAACCGCGAAACGTCGATGCGTGGGTCGGAGCCGGCGACGCGCCTCCGATCGTCAAGAACACAACGTGTCCGACATTTCAGAAGTCAGCATGAGCAACTGAAACAACTGTCCCATCGAATGCGTGTCGATCCTGGGAAGGGTCAGCCGCGTCGAAAGGATCTGTTTCCGTTTCCAACTTTCACTCAAGTCCTCCACCAGCTGATCCCGGTGTGCTTCGATACCGGGAAGAACGTCGGTGCGCGGTTCCTGGACTTCAAGCAGTTGATAGAACGACGCGTTCCGTTTTGAGTCAGCTTCTGCGTGGGACCGTAGCACGCGTGTCCAGGGACAGGTCTCCATCCAGTCGCCCATCGCTCTCAGTGCCTCCGTCCAGACACACCATGCGGGCTGTCGTTCTTGCTTGACTCCCAGGCTGACAATCGATGCCAACCGCAGCACGAGATTGTCTTCTGGTGGCGCGGTCTTGAAGTTTTCCGTGACCTCGTAGGCACCAACAAGCAACTGCACGACATCCAATCCCAAGAATGCAGCCGGTAGAAGTCCAAACGGCGTGAGCGGCCAGTAACGGTCGATCCGGTGCGGACTGCACCCGCGCTTCGTGTGTGTGGTGTCGAAGACACGATCCTCAAGACCCCGCAAGATCGGATTCGAGAATTGACCGTCGTGCCAAACGGCAACGCCGTCGATCGGCTTCGCTCGAAGAAGTTGCTCGACCACGGCGGAATGACGAGTCGCCGCGTCGAGCGCAATCAGCATCCAGTCACGCTCGGCCTTGAGGTCTCCATAGCCTCCTCGCTCGAGTCGCCACATCAAGGATTGGGTCGCGTCGTTGTCCATCGCATCGTGGGCGAAATAGATGCGTGGTTTGCTGCCCCGTGTCGCTCGATCTTGTTCGTTGTGGTGCGGGTCGCAGCAAGCCTCATGAAGAGCTTTCACCCCAAGGATGGTGTCGGGCGTCCCAAACACCACGATCGCATCCAAGACATCGTGCATGCCATTGGCGATTTCAAACACGCTGCCTAGCAGACTCCCTTCGCGATGTTTCTCGTACGCGCGGAGTAATTGTTCGGGCAGGTGAAAGAATTGAGTGTCGGGAGTGAGTCCCGGAGCGATCTGTTCTCCCATCTCTGGCGGCGGGTGCATCGCAAGGTAACGCTCCCGTGCACGGTCGGCTGATTCAAGCATTTTCTCAAACGCAGTTCGCTCAAACGCGGCCGGTCCCCGGAAACACCCACTCTCGTCAAATCGAATCAATGCCACGACACGAACCCCGCCGTCTTGCGAATTCCCGCTCTCGATCCCCCATGGCCATCGGGGAACGTTCTTCGTAACGTGACGGGTAGAAATTCGGAACCCATGACCTGACGAGTAACGACCGTGACCGAAGTTCGCCGCAAACCTGTTGTCTTGATCGTCCGCGACGGCTGGGGGCAAAACCCGAACGCCCAGTGGGATCACGCCAATGCCGTTGTCCAGGCTAAAACGCCCGTCGCCGACGCGTTGATGGAAACCTATCCGAACGTGTTGATCAAGACCTCCGGGGAAGACGTGGGCTTGCCGGAGGGCGTGATGGGAAACAGTGAAGTCGGGCACCAAAACATCGGCGCCGGCCGGATCGTCGATCAGGAAGTGATGCGCATCACCCGTGCGATCCGGGACGGCGCTTTCTTCAAAAACGATGTCTTGCTCGGTGCGCTCGAGCATGTTCGCGGCACGGGAGGCAAACTTCACGTCCTCGGTCTGATGTCTGACGGTCGTGTGCACAGTGACCTCGACCATGCGCTCGCGATCATCGATTTGTACAAACAATCGGGGCTGCCCGCGGATGCATTGGTTGTCCACGCGATCACCGACGGCCGAGACACCTCGCCGACGGGAGGTCTGGCTTACGTCCAAAAAGTGCAAGACAAACTCGATGAAGTCGGTGTCGGTCACATCGCGACGGTCGTCGGACGCTTCTACGCAATGGATCGCGATCTTCGCTGGGAGCGAGTCGAGGCCGCCTACAACGCCATGACGAAAGGTGCTTCGCGAACAGCGACGTCGGCTGCCGAAGCCATTCAGTCCTATTACGACAACCCGACCGAACCGAGTCGCAGTGGTGACGAGTTCATCGAAGCGACTTCGATCATCGCTGAGGGCGAAACCCCCGTCACCATTAAAGACGGTGACGCGGTCGTGTTCTTCAACTATCGAGGCGATCGCCCGCGCGAAATCACCAAAGCTTTCGTCTACGACGACGACGCATGGTCCGCGATCGATGGCGGCGGGTTCGATCGCGGCGCCCGAATCGACAACTTGTACTTCGCCACGATGAGCGGCTACGAAACCGGTTTGCCGACCAAGGTGATCTTTGAAAAGCCGCCGAAGATGCCGAACATTCTCGGGCAGTATGTCAGCGAGCAAGGCTTGAAGCAGTTTCGTTGCGCGGAGACCGAAAAGTATCCGCACGTGACGTTTTTCTTCAACGATTACCGCGACGATCCATTTCCCGGTCAGTCGCAGGAGATGGCGCAGTCGCCTCGCGATGTTTCAACTTACGATCAAAAGCCCGAGATGTCGGCCGCCGAAGTCACCGAGTTCGTGCTTCGCGAGATCGAGTCCGGCGAGTGTGAACTCTTGATCGTCAACTTTGCCAACGGCGACATGGTGGGTCACACCGGCGTCATCGAAGCCGCCGTCAAAGCGGTCGAGACTGTCGATGAGTGTGTCGGCAAGATCGTCGAGGCGACCCTCGCCAAAGGTGGTTCGCTTGTGATCACCGCCGATCACGGTAACTGCGAACAGATGGTCGATCCCGTATCCGGCGGACCACACACGGCACACACGACGTTCGATGTGCCGCTGATTGTGGTCGAGCCTGGGCAGGAGTCGAAAACGCTCAAAGAGGGCGGGCGACTCGCCGACATCGCGCCGACAGTCCTTGCGTTGATGGGACTGGACAAACCGGTGGAGATGACGGGTGAGAGTTTGATCGATCTTTAAGTCATGACGTCTTTCGGGGGAATCGAATGAGTGACTCCGATCTGCTTCGCGAAGAGTTGGTCGCGAAGATCAAAACGTTTTTGCTCACCTACGATGAGAATCAACTCCTACACGGCTCGAACTACCGCCTTGTCGTGCGTAGTCTCGATTCCAAACGGCGGTTCTTCGCTGCGGTCCTCTGCAGTGCTTGCCTGTTCTCTCTCGTGATGGTCGTCCGCAGTCTGCTCTCGGGCAACACGCCCGTCTTCTTCGGGCTCTGTGCAGCGACGTCGGGGTGGTGGGCGTGGCGGCGGATCCGCAAACTTTTGGCCGTCTATCGTGCGTTGACGGCCTATCTCGAAGTGACCCCGGATGGCGATGCTCAACCGGAGACGCTGGCCGATGAACTCAAGCTCGGATTCCGACTGGAGTATTCCGACTACCAAGCGATTCGGGCCGGGCAAGAGCGCGAGGTCGCACAACGGGTGATTCGACGGCGGGAGACAAACTTGCTCACGTTTCTGTCCGCCGCGGCGACGGTCGGCGTCGCCCTGATCAGTGTCGCAGGGTCAACCGCACTCGAAATGCTGCTAACGATGTTGGTGAGTTTTTTCATCGCCGCGACCCCGTTCATCTTGGGGGCCGTTTTTGAGTATCGGGCATGTCGTCGACTCAAGGGTCTACTTCGCAAATACGCGTGAGCGTTGGCCCCAGGACGTCGCCCGGTGAGACGTCGCGCTCGGTGAAACGAGTTGGAGTAGACTGCGTGAAAATTCCCCACGCGTCACGGCCACATCATGCATCGCATTGCTAAAGCAGTCTTCCTCACCCTTCTGTGTGTCGCTCTCTCGACCGCCGTCTTCGCGCAGTCACCGAAGAAGAAACAAGGCAAGAAGAAGGGGCGGCCACCAGCGATCACTTGGGTGAATGAGTTGGGCGACAAACCGCTACCGACGCGGACGCAGCACCTGACCTTCAAAAGCAAGCTCGCCGGACAGGATGTCGGCTATTGCATCTACCTGCCCGACGAGTACGAGGCGTCGCCCGAGAAGCGTTTTCCGGTGATCTACAACTTGCACGGCAACGGCGGTAATGAATTCACCAGGTTCCAAAGCATCGAAGTGTTGGACGAAGGTATTCAAAGCGGCCGCTGGCCTGCCGTCATCATGGTCTTGCCCAATGGCGGACACAGCACGTTCTACAAAGACTCTGCGGATGGGCGGTTTCCGATGGAGTCGATCTTGATGACGGAGTTGATTCCTTACATCGACGAGACCTACCGGACGATCGCGGACGGGGACGCACGCTGCATCGAAGGCTTCTCGATGGGCGGTCGTGGCTCGACACGTCTGGCCGTGAAGTATCCCGAGATGTTTTGCTCGTTGTTTTGCCAAGCAGGCAACGTCCCGAACTTGCTCGAGGCCTTTGACCCTTCGAATCCCGAAGACTATCCGATGTCCTATCTCGGGACCGATCGCAAAGTCTACGAGGAGAACGATGTGTACTTTCTACTGGCGAAAAACAAACAACGCATCCGCGAAGAATTGAGGATTCAATTCGCGTGCGGGACGAAAGACGGCGGGCATTTGCCGACGATTCGTGATTTTCATCAGGCGTTACTCGATCAAAAGATCGACCACACCTACCTCGAAATCGAAGGCCTCGGCCACAAACGAACCGAGATGATCAATCTCTATCGACCGATCTGGTTCGACTATCACATCGAGTCCCTCCGCCGCACCGGCGCGATCAAGAAAGAGACGGACAAGGAACCACGAAACACACCAAAGACACGAAAGTAGCGAATGGTCTTGAGTCGGGCGTGTTGATGGCGTGTTATTCCTGAACCAGTGTTCCGACTCGGTGCGAAGTGATTTTTCCTTCGCTGTTGAGTTCGACGATCGTTGGGAACGCGGCGACGCGGTAGTCGTCGAAGACTTGGCCGTGGGGCGTGGTGTCAGCCTTCGGGATGAACGTCGGGCAGTTCAGGCCGAAGCGTTTGAGTTTTGCTTGAACGCTCTTGACGGAATCCGTAGACGAGTAGACGAGTACCAATTGATTGCGTGGATTGTCTTGCAAACGAGCAAACATCGCCAGCATGTCACTGCACGGAGTACAGGCGGTGTGACCGAATCCGAGCGTGAACGATTTCTTGCCCCAGAAATCGAGCAGGCTCGCGTTGCCGTTGATCCACGTTCCTTCGCCGAGTTCCGGAGCTTGTTGGCCGATCAAGGCTTGACCCCTCCGTTTGCTCGACTCGAACCGGTCCGCGTCTTGTCGCGCCGCCGCGTAGAGCTTCGCCATCTCCGCTGGAGTTCGGCCGGGATCGATCACGTAGGTGACAACCGGCTCACGCAGATCACACATTTTGACGCCCGCTCTGAGCTCCAATTCAAAGCTCTTGGGATCCACGGCAGCAGCCAGCGATGCCACCGTCACTTCATCGGTCCATTCCAGGCCTTGCTTGCCAAAACGCTGCCGCGTGCTTCGGGTCGGCCAAAAGACACCGTCGGCGACTTCTTGATGATTCGAAAAGGTCTCGATTTCGTGGTGGTTGTATTTTCCATAGACATGGTGATCTGTCCGTCCGACGATCCAGTGGTGGTGCTTGTCTTGGAGCACGACACACTCATGCCCCGCAAAACGCAGTCCACCCGCAATCGTCGGCGGTTCTTGTTTCCAGGTGCTGTAGTACGGTGACCCCGCCGTATTCGCGAACCAGATCGCAGGCGTGCCGATCATCGGAAACCATCCGCCGAGCGCGCCCATTTGGTCGGGCGAGGCTTTGATGTAATAGTTCGGCTCCTGCTCGGTTCCGTAATCGACGTACCCGGTGAGCTTCTCACCGTCCCACCAGTCCGAGTGATCGCCCAGCGTTCCGGCTTGGCGTCGCATTGCCAGCGGCTTGTCGAACGAGAATTGGTGTTCGATGTTCCAACGGCGTTGCAGCGTCGGATCGGTCGCTTCGTCGATCTTTGTTTCAGGGAAACTCGCCTGCATCTCTTTGAGGTCCCGTCGGTAGCGCGTTTCGCTTTTGGTCATGGTCGCTTCGTATTCGAAACGGCCGGATTCCAGCGTGTTGAACCAGGCTTCGGTGCGAACTAGCGCATCGATGATCCGGTCGACTTCCTCCGAGGAGAGTTCGATCGCGTCGAGCGTTGGAAGATGCGGCAGCGTCTTCTCCGTCTCCTGAATCGGCCGCTTCCGATTCAGGAACGCGACGGCTGAGACCGCCATGACGATGATCAGCAGAATGAGACGGTTGCGTTTCATCGGGCACCTCTTTTGAGCGAGCGTCTCGTCCAGGATACCCGCTCAAACACGCGCGTGCCGAGTGAATCGCATCGTTCAGCCGGAGTGGCTCGACGATCGCAAGAACGCGGCGCGGCCGATGGTTTGGAGTCCTTCCTGCATTTTGTTGTGCGTGGTCTCGTCCTTGAAAAGCCAAAGAACCCGCGTGCGTCCGTTCTTCGGCTTCGGCGGAACGGCGGCGTAACCGTCGGTGAAAACGATGAGCCCATCGTAGTCGCGGTGCTCGTCGATGTACTTCATCACCGGCCCGAAGTCGGTGCCGCCGCGACCGGTGACTTCGAATTCGCTGCGCGCTCGTCGCAACGTCATGGCTTCGCCTTGAATCTGCGTGTCGAACCAGATCACATCGATCGACTCCACGCCGTAGCGAAAGAACCGGCTGACTACGGAAAAGCCTAACTCCAAGTCTCGCTTGCCCATCGAGCCGGACAAATCGACGGCGAACAAAAGTTTGGTCGTGAAGTCGTGGCGACTCCCCATTTGAGCGAAGCCATAACGTCGACTCGGTTTCATTCGAGTCAAATTGCGTCGCACCGACAAGACGCTTTGTCGAAAGTTTCGCAGCACGCCTCGATAGTCAAGCTTTGGTCGAAGGTTTGCGATCAATTTCTCTTGGACATGACCCGGCACCGATCCCCAGCCTTCGTTTTCAGCCGCCTCCTGAACCGCGGCGTGGATCTCGTCCTGCAACAAGTCGTCGGCATCCCAGTGGGCCGTGTTCTGCAGCCCGACTTGCTCTGCATCGCTATAGGCGGACGTGTCGGCCGCAGACGTGTCTGAAGACGAAGGGCTCTCTTCTTGCGGGGGCTCTTGATCGTCTTGGGCTGGCTCACCGCCCTGCTCTTCCCTGCCCTGCCCTTCTCCGTCGTCGTTCCCTTGCTCATCCTCTTCTTCACTGGCGTTCGACGGTGAATCATCGGGTTCGTCTTGCGAACGTTCCGAGAGTTCACGGTAATAGAATTCGAAGTATTGCTCATCGAATCCTTCCTCCCCGAAGATCTCATGAGCTCGCGGCATCGGCAACGGCGTTCGCAAGCACTCTTGCACCGTGATGTTGCTGGCCGTGTACGACAACTCGGCGTTGTTCTGCCGTCGCGCGTAGGGATGACCGAGCAGAATCCGCATCGCCTCGAACGTCAGCACGCTCTTCAAGTCCGCCCGCTTCAAGCCGCTGATAAAGGCCGGGTTGAACTCGATCTTTCCACCGCCGACACGAATCGTCGCGATCGTCGGTTGCTCCGTCACCTCATGCAAGGTCCACGCCGCAAACAATAACGGCTCGGTCAAGAACCAGCCTTCCACGACTTGCGTGATTCGCACGCGCGCCGGTGCTTTCGAAGCCCGTGGACTCATTCGACGCGGATGCCTTCCATGTAGGACGTGAACATCTCGGTCAATTCGAGTGACTCCGAGATAAAGCCCATCGCTTCGGCGTACTTTGGCTTGCCGACATGAGAGACCAGATGCGCGACGGATTCATCGAGTTTCCGTTTTCGCAGCAACTTGAGGTAGCTCAGTAGACCGCCCCGAGCCTTGTCTTCGCTGCCTCGGGGGCATTTCTCGCCGCAGATCCAAACCAGCAGTTGCTCGTTCAGCATCAGCAATTCACCCAGCGACATTTTGTTGAGTTTGGATCGCTGTTTTGCGAAGTCCAGCAACACATCGCCTGGCGAAACCGGCAGCGGCGTCGCCAAACTCTTGCGGAACGCCGTCGCGGCTTTCGAACCCACCACCCCCGCGATCATCTTTAAGTGCAACGCATCGATGGACTCCACTCCCTCGATCAACGCCGACGCACGCGCCCAACCGCGACGATCCGGTGTCTTGCCCAGTCCCGAAAGAACTTCGTCGCCAGCCTCTTTGACTCCATGCCCATCGAGGAAATGCGGTTGCTTTTGAATGAAGGCGGTGACGCGTCCGTCGATGTCTTGCTTTTCCGCCCACAGCAACCAGTCTTCGACCGTCGGCGCGAACTCGTAAAGATTGAACCGCGACACCAGAGCGGGATCCAAGTCGGTGAGTTGGTACTCGTCGCCTTCGTTGACCGCCGAAATGATCACGCTCCCTTCGGGCAGACGCTTGCCCGCAAGCGTCTTGTTCAACGCCAGTTCCATCACCGATTGCAGGATCTCCGGCCGTGCTCGGTTCAACTCGTCCAGGAACAATACGATCGGTTCGTCATCGGCTGGCCACCAATAGGGCGGAAGGAACTCCGAGCGTCCCGTCGATTCGTCTTTGTGCAGCAGCCCGATCAAATCGCCGGGATCGCTCATCTGCCCGAGAAAGAACGCGACGACGTTCATGCCACGCTGGCGAAAGTGCTCCGAGATAATCTCCGACTTGCCGATGCCATGCCGGCCGACAAGCATCACGTTCTGTTCCGCTGGTGTGCGGTCGAGTAGTTGGACGAGTTCCTGGGCGTCAATGCGGACGGACAATTTGGTTACCGGTTTGGTTGGAGACGCTGCTTAGGGGTGGGGAAACGGGTGACACTCATCGGCGCTGATATCAGAGGGTGGGAGTGCGGGATGGAGGTGAACCACGAAAGACACGAAACACGCGAAAGGGAAGAGTGGGAAGTAGGAGGTGGGGAACACTGATCGGCACTGATTATCACTCATGGGAGAGGGCGATCAGTGGAGATTAGTCCGATGAGTGTTCTCCATTTTCGTCGTTCATTTCGTGGGTTTAGTGGTTCGCTTCTTCACCGACCGGCATGCCTCCGTCGAGTGAACCATGTTCGATCCATTGTGTGTCCCAGGGCAAGTGCCCGATGGGGGCGATTTTGAAACGGAGGCCCTCCGCGTACAACTCACGCAGCGATTGAATCGTGTCTCGCAGTTTGGGAAGTGCCTTTTCAAAGCGGGTGAATGGAACATCGATCTCGATCAAATGATGCTTCGAGAGTTTGACGAACAGTTTCAGCTTCTGTGTGTCGGTCTTGGTCGCAAAGTCAAACTGCTCTTCTCGCGCCAGTTTTTTGACCTGAGCGATGATGGCTTGGGATTTGAATTCGCGTACCTTCTCGCGTTTTTTTGCGTTCGCATGGCGCTTGGCATAACGCTCACGGACATGGCGGACGAACGATTTCAGCTCGTCAAGACTGCTGACCAGACCGGAGTGCTCCGGATTTCGCTGTTTGTACGTCTGAAGTACCAAGCGAGCTTCGTCGTCAAACTCGAGACGTAATTCGTCACTCCGCCAGTAGTGGACGTCATTTTGTGGGTCGGGAATCGTGAACCGGCAAAGCGTTCTCGAACGCGAATCCCGATCGCCGGGGTGCTGGGAGACCTGTACCCCCTCGATCGCTCCCAGTCGTTTTTGCCATTCCTTGGCCTCCTGCGGCACTTTGGCGCGGTCAATCACGATCGGCGATTCGCCGGGAAAGTCCTCGCGAAAAAGCTTTGCGACCGACGGCGCGGGCAACTTCATGATTTCGCCCCGAAATCGTCGGTCCGCTGCGTCCGTCGGCTCGCGATGAGGGCGACTTCCAACAGCGGGCCGAAGTCGCGACACTGTTTCGATGCAAAAAGTTTCCGCAACCTTCGATGTCCCTACAAAGCGTTTCCAAACGGGTGCGTACGCGATGACTTATCGCGACACCGCCCCAGAGTCGGACGGATCCGGGGATCGACCGATCATCCTCTGCGTGCATGGTAACCCCACGTGGAGCTACTACTATCGCGGCGTCGCACAGTGGTTTTCGGGCGATTATCGGGTCATCGCCGTGGACCATTTGGGGTGCGGGCACAGCGACAAACCCTCCCGGGCCGAGTTTGATTATCGACTCGCGAATCACCAAGACAACCTGGTGGCCTTGATCGAGCATTTAGGGCTCCAGCGGATTCACCTTCTGGCACACGATTGGGGCGGGGCAATCGGCCTGGGCAGCGTCGTCCGCGAAAGATCGCGATTTGAATCGATCATGCTGCTCAATACCGGTGCATTTCCGCCTCCCTACATCCCGCTTCGAATCGCCGCCTGTCGGATTCCGTTGCTCGGGACGGCCGCGATGCGTGGTTTGAATTTGTTTGCCAAAGCAGCCATCACCATGGCGATGAGTCGAAACAGGATGGATGCCGACGTGGCCCGCGGGTTGCTCGAGCCCTACGACTCATGGATCAATCGCGTCGCAATCGATGCGTTTGTTCGGGACATCCCGATGTCGGCATCACATCCCACGATGCAGACACTGGTCGAGTTGGAAGAAGCGTTGCCGACGCTCGCTGATCTTCCGTCGCTTTTGGTTTGGGGCATGAAAGACTGGTGCTTTCGACCAGATTGCTTGCGCAAGTTTCAATCGGTCTGGCCCGATGCGTCCGCCGTCGAGATCGCCGACGCGGGGCACTATGTGATTGAGGACGCGCCCGAGGAAACGCTCGGAGCGATCCAGTCCTTCTTGGACGGCTTGCGTGAAACATCCGCTTGATCCGATCCGGCGTCAGTGTCGACACGTCACCGACGCGGTGCGCTGGGCGTGCATCTTGGAAGCGACCGCGCCGAAAGTTGGGAACGTCCATCCCTCACGGCAGTTCGTGGATCTATGTTACGCAGACTTCGTTCGTGCGGCGGAGATCACGGCGCAAGCCTTCACCGATTCCCCCTCTCGTTTCAGTCGGGCTGTCGAGTCGGCAGCAACCGAGATCGCTGACACGATCGGTTCCAATGTCAACCTTGGAATTCTATTGCTGCTCGGCCCGCTGATTCAGGCGGAGTCCGCAAGTCCGACGGCAAAGGGCGATATCGAAACGTGGGTTTCGGCGATCACGCAGACGCTGGAAAGTCTTGATGCCGAAGACGCGTCGAGGCTCTACAACGCGATTAACGTTTCCAATCCGGGTGGAATGGGGACGCGTGAAACGATGGATGTTCGGCAGGCACCGCCTGACAGCTTCTTGGTGGCGATGATCTCGGCGAAAGAGCGCGATCGAATCGCACTGAACTACGCGGTCGGTTTTCGCGACTTGTTTGAAAATGTGGTCCCGGTTGTTCGCGATTGCATGGAGGCGTGTGGCGACGTGCTTGTGGGAATCGCCGACGCTCACGTCGAGTTGTTAAGTGCAAGGCCTGACACGCTGATCGCTCGGAAGTTTGGTGTCGAGGTTGCGGATGAGGTGTGCCAGCGAGCCGGGGCGGCGAAGGGCAACCCGAAGCGACTTGCGGAATTGGATGCCTACTTACGCGGAGGGTCCGAGAAGAGTGGTCGCCGCCTCAATCCTGGGACGACGGCGGATTTGATTGCGGCGGCGTTGTACGTGTTGTTGAGGGGGCGAGATGCGAGATGCGAGGGGCGTGGGGCGTGGGGCGAGGGGCGAGGGGCGAGAGCTAGGAAGGGCTAACCACGAAGGACGCGAAGAACACGAAGTTCAGCGGGCAACGATCATCGCGGTTTCTTTGACACGATCGGGGCATTGGGGAGGCGAGTTCCTGATCGATCCGACCATTTGAGCGTGTCGCCACAGCGTTCAATCTTGCGCTTCGGTGTGAAATAGTTTTGCCATCTTCTTAATGGGGGCAAGACGATGGGGGCAAGACGATGGGGGCAAGACGATGGCGGAAGCACCATAGAAGTGAGATGACCTGCGGTCGCATTGATTGTCTTGCCTTCAATCGTTTTGCCTATTCGGACTTGATCGTCACCGAGCCGATTGAGAGCCAGCCCTCCGCATCGGCATCCTGGCTTTCATTGGCAAATCGAATCGGAAATCCGCCGGGCATCGGATTGGGGACACGGAGCGCGAGCGTGCAGTCACCCGCCTTCACATTCGAGAGATCGATTTGATCATTCCACCGCCGCGGAGTATCGCCCGGGAGCAATCGGGTGAGTCGTCCGGATGCGGGGAACGTTGCGATCAAGTTGCCCCCGCGAATCAATCCCCATTCAGCTTTCCAGTCGAAGTAAAACGGCGCAACGCCACGGTTCTCGATTTCGATGCTCACTTCGAGTCTGTCATCGACGCTGACAACACGGGCTCGCGGACAGTGAAACTCGTATCCCATGCGGCGGACTTGTTTTTTGGCACGTTCGATTCGGTCGGGTGACTGCTGCGTCGCAAACATGCCGCTGTCCATCAGCCATGTTGCGTGGGTGACCTCGACGCAACGTCGAAAGTTCTGAATCTCGGGAATACCGGGTTCGTCATCAAAGACTTTCCCCCAGGCTTCGGGCCGGATTTCGCCACCAATGGGATGTTGCTTCCACTTGTCCGTGGCACCCGCGGCCTTGAGTGCGGCCATATAAAACCACTCGTCGCCTTTTTTGCCGGTGTCGAGCGTTGCCCAGGCGAACGAGTCGTCGTGGTAACCGAAACGACGGACGTCATTGCGAGCGGTGGAGTAATGGTTCTTTCCGGCGGGGTAACGAAGCAAAATGGGAGTGACCTGGAACGCTGCCTCGTAGGCGGAAAGGACTTCGTTTTGCACTGTCTTGCTTGCGAACAGTTCCGTTCGCGGATAGTTGTGCCATTCACCCCAGGTGCCGAGCAGCCCCGCCGTGATGAAGCCGATTCGCGGATCACCGTCGTACTTCTTGCCGAACGCGGCGATGAAGCTTTTGAGTGAGCGACGAAGGTTTGCGTCTTCGTAGTCCGGCGTTTCGACTTCGGTGGGAGGCAGGGGATGCGTGTTTGTGTTGACGTATTTGTGAACGGTCAGCCCCTCCTGTACCAGGAACTGCGGGATGACGTTTTTCTTACCGGGATATTCGAGAAAGATCCGCAGGACCGTTTGATGGCCGCGTGTTGCGATGTCATCGAGCATTGCCTCCAGCGGTGACCAGTCAAACTCGTCGTAGCCTTTGACGATGGCGGAGTAGGGCAAATAGTTGAATTCCAAACTGTGCGGGAAGCGACTTCGCACATCGGTCTGGTACGGCACCAAGCCTTTCATCGGATTGTCGACAGGTGCTGTGGCGTAATCGAGCGATTGCCAATCCTCAGCCGTCGTGCGACGGGGCATCCCGACAAGGAATGCCATGCAGAGAATGAATGCCAAGTGACGCATGTTTGGTGCCCTGGATGGGATGAGCGGTCGCAACCGTGTATTCGATGGATTGCCTTCTCGGTACGCTTGTCAATCAAGCCACTCTCAATGGGACCGACAGAATGAGCCGACCGACATTCCGCGTGGACGTAACAAAAGAACAATTCGTTTTTTCTGCCGCCCACTTTATCACGTTTGCCGGAGACATCTGCGAGCGACTTCACGGGCACAACTACGCGGTTCGTGCGAGTGTTGAGGGCCCGCTCGACGAAAACCGATACGTCGTCGACTTCATTGCGTTGCGTGACGCCGTCCTGGAGCAGACCGCTCAGCTCGATCACCACGTGGTCTTGCCGACAGATCACGCCGAGATCAAGGTGACGAGTGATGATCGCGAGACGACAGCGACATTCCGCGATCGTCGCTGGGTCTTTCCCAACGAAGACTGCGTTCTGCTTCCCGTCATCAACACCACGGCCGAGGAAATGGCTCGTGTGATTGCCGAGCGAGTGCGCGAGAAAACGAAACCGCAATTCGGCGACGCCCTCGATTGGATCGAGGTTGCTGTCGACGAAAATAATGGTCAATGGGGCGTTTGCCGCCTCCCTTGGTAAGAGTTCTTTTGCGGTTCACTCGTTCACATCACGCGCAACGGGGCTCCGACTTAGAATACGCGGCAAGCGATGGTTTCTTGTCGGCGGATCACCATGAGTCAAACTCAATTTCCATTCCTCAATCCATCCCGTTGTGAAGGTGAGTTGGGGACCGTGGGGCGGTTCGGAATCCGGCGGCTTCTTGGACAGGGCGGTATGGGTTACGTGTTCGAGGCGTTTGATCGACGTCTCGAACGGTCGGTCGCGCTCAAAGTGATTAAGCCTGAGCTTGCCCAGCGACAAGAGAACCTGGATCGTTTTGTACGGGAAGCAAAGATTCTCGCCGCGATTCGGCACCGCAACGTGGTAACGATTTTTGAGGTGGGCGTTGAAGGACGCTATCCGTTTCTGGCGATGGAGTTGTTGTCGGGGATGACACTCGCGGAGCGATCGTGGCAAGGCCCGATCGAAACGGCAGAATCGCTTCGTCTCGTCGAGGAGATTTGTCAGGGGCTTGAGGCGGCTCACCGCGTCGGGGTGATTCATCGAGACATCAAGCCCAGCAACTTGTGGTTGGACCCGGTGGATCACGGCGTCCGGCTCTTGGATTTCGGTTTGGCCTACGATCGTCATTTGAGAGCGACCGAGGAGGAACTCATCGCGGGCACCTTGCACTATTTGTCTCCGGAGCAAGCATCCGGTGATCCGATCACAACGCGAAGTGACTTGTATTCGGTGGGGGTCACGCTCTACGAACTCCTGGCACGTCGATTGCCTCACAACGAAACGACCTCTGCAAAACAGCTCGCCGCAATCGTTGCTCGAAGTCCTGAGCCGTTGCACACCCTTAACGCGACCTTGCCGCAATCGTTGTACGACTTGGTCGGTCGATTGTTGGCCAAATCACCGACCGCCCGCCCCGCGACGGCGGGTGAAGTCGCTCAAGACTTGCGTTCGATACGTGAAACGCTTCTTTCGCAGGGTTCGGGTCGGATCGATGCGACGTTGGTCGTTCCAAAAATCGAGACCGTCGATTCCGTGGTTCCGAATCGACGAAGACTGAAACCTTGGATGTTCTCCTTCCTCGGTGTCATCATCCTGTTGGGGTGTGTCGCCGGATGGATGGCCAGCATTTCATCCGAAGGCGCGGGCGGGTCGCTGTTCGGAACGGGCGAACGAGTGGCAACACGGCGGAGTTCCGATTCGACCCAGCGTCCCGAGACAACCCCGGCGGCCGTTTCCCGTGCCGTCGTTCGCCCCATGTTGGAGCCACTGCCACATCGCAACGCCATCACGAATTTCAATCTTGCTCCGGAAAAGGTGAGGGCCGATTTGTTGCTGAGGAATCGGCCCGGACGCAGTCGCGAGCAGAGTCTTCCGCTACTACGTTTTGAGATCGACACGAGCAAAATCGACACGTCCGCCACTGCCCGTGTCGAGTTTTCTTTCCAACCACGCCGCCGAGGCGAAACGATTCGACTCGATCCCATTCGAGTTCTCACGGTTGGACGCCGGATTGAGTACGGGATGCTTGCCAACATGAGCTGGAAAGAATGGTTGCGCCTTCGACAGACTTCGGACGTCGAAGTGCTTGGGGTGGTGAGCGAGACGGTTGTCTCTGAAGGGCAGCCGCGTGCCCGTTTTTCCTCCCCTTCGCTGCTGCGATCGCTGCGTGATCTCGGAACGAAAAACGGCGAGCGAGCCGTGATTTTGCTCTTGGAGCAGGTCGAACGATCTCAAGATACGACGACTATTCACTGTGATCCTGCGGTTCCTGAACTTCAGCCGACACTCGAGATCGTGACCTTCGATGGAGCTTCCGACGATGGATGACGTCGAGCTATCGGAGGTCGACCTGCGGCGGCTTTCGACGCAATGGTCCAAGGTTCGTGATCCGCAAACATTCGTGTTGCGTTACGTGCACCCGATTCGCGGCTACTTGCGGTGCCTGCTACCCGCCGAAGACGACGTCGAGGAGGTGTTGCAGCGTTTTATGGTCAAAATCCTTGAGCGCCGATTTGACCCGGCGGCAGTCCGCGGCGATCGACTCCGCAACTATTTGATTCGAGCCATTCGAAACGAGGCCATATCATGGCAACGAGAGCAGTCGGCAAAGCGGGGCGCGACATTGGTCGAGTCCAGCACGATGGATGTTCGAGAAGCGATCACGGCTCAGGATCAACAGAACTGGAATGACGATTGGCAGCAGTCTCTCCTGGATCGTGGCCTGCTCGCCTTGCTCGCTTATGAAGAGACTCATCCGCCGAGTTGGTGTCATTCGGTGCTGACATTAGCGACCGAAAACCCCGAGATGAATTCGGACGAACTCGCGGCTCGACTTCATGACCAACGCGGGATTTCGCTAACAGCGGCGACGTTCCGCAAACAACTGAGTCGAGCCCGAAGAATGCTTGCGGAGGAGTTGGTTCGCCAAGTCGCCGAGACGATCGAATCGGCAAATCGAGTGGAGTTGCTCGATGAGTTGCGGGTGCTGGGGCTCGCCACATTTGTCGAGCCGTACATCACACTTCGAGAGAATTAGTCTGCCGCGATTCAGGTGCGCATTCTGGCACGAAGCGGCGCGATGATTTCGCGTGGCACGAATTTGGCGAGCTGCTCATCATCGTCGCTGACTTTTGCGATTTGCTTGAGCAACGAACTGCTCACATGGGCGAACCGTTCATCCGCCATCAGGAACACGGTTTCGATTTCTTCATCGAGTTGCCGGTTCGCCATCATCATGGTGAACTCGCCGGCAATGTCGGTGAGCGGTCGTATTCCACGGACCATCGTGCGCGATCCCACCGAACGGACAAAATCGACCGCGAGTCCTTCGAAGCTCTGGATCGAAACATTCGGAAGACCCCGGGTCACCTGCTCCATCAACTCGCAACGCTGTTCCGGTTCGAACAGGGCGCGTTTCTCCGCGTTGATGCCGATCCCGATCACAAGGGAATCGAACAGTCGACTGGCTCGTTCGATGATGTGTAAATGTCCGAGCGTCACCGGGTCAAACGATCCGGTGTAAACGGCGATGCGTGAGTCACTCATGAAGTCGCGTTCGGGGAAACGCTTGCGAAGGAGGATGCGACGTCGATGATCCGCTCGATGTCACTTTCATCATTGTAGGCGTGGATGCTGGCTCGCACCCCGCCACCGCGGCAGCTCAGGACGCATCCGGCTTCGATCGCTCGATTTCGAAATTCGCTCGCGGGGACGCCCGGCAGCGCGAATTGGACGATCCCCGATCGGTGCCCGGCCTCGGGGAGTTCGGTTCGTGCCCCGACATCGCGAAGCCGGTCCGCCAGCTGACTCGCCAGTCCCACGACTCGATTCGCGATCGCGTCAGTCCCGTGCGCTCGCCGAACGTCCAGAAACATCCGCAGGCTCGCTTCGAGTGCGGCAGCGCCCATCATGTTGGCCGAGCCCGGCTCGAAGCGTGAGGCCGTCGGTTTCAATTCGAGCTGCGGGTCGTTGTAGTTGAATGTGTTCTTGACGCTGCACCAGCCGACGTTGCTGACTCGCAGCAAGTCGAGATGCTGATGGCGGATGAAAGCAACGCCCAGGCCTTCGGGGCCGAGGAGCCATTTGTGTCCGTCGGCTGCCAGAAAATCGATCGGAATCTTCGAGACGTTGAGGTCAAAGACACCCAGACCCTGGATCGCGTCGAGAAAGACCAACACGCCTCGCTGGTGGGCCGCGTCGACCAGTTTCTCGATCTCGACGCGATAGCCGCTTGCGTACCCGACCCACGAGAGCGCGATCATCCGTGTGCAGTCGTCGATCTGGTCCAGCAAGTCCTCGACAACGACTGCGGTGCCTCTTCGCGGCACGATTCGCACTTCGACGCCTTTGGGAGCCTGGTTCTGCCAGGGAAAAAGGTTGCTCGGAAACTCTCCCTCGGGGAGGATGACGTTGTCGCCGGATTTCCATGGAAACCCCTCGGCGACGAGATTGATTCCCGATGACGTATTCGGAATCAGGGCGATTTCGTCATTCGACGCCCCGAGAAGCTCCGCGAATCCGGACCGCAGCGATTCGAGTTTCTTCGACCACTGGGGCCAAACAGTGTCCCCCTGGGTCTCGGCCTGAGCCGCGAAAAAACGCACGGCTTCGGCCGCTGGACGGCTCAATGGCCCGACCGCGGCGTGATCCAAATAGGCCCACTCCTTCGCGACCGGCATGTTTCGACGCCACCAATGCCACGGCGCGGTGGTGAGTTGGTCGACGTTTTCGGGGGATTGTGAGTCCATCAGTGGGCCGCGAATTCGCCCCTCCAGTCGTCAAAACCAAAAAAACTGCTCGAACGCCCGCTCCGCAACGGCGGAGGTAAACTAGCGGGCGGGCGTAGGCTTGGGAAAGGCGGTGTCTGGCAACTATACTGCCGGCCTTTCCAAGTCCGAGCGTCTCGTTCGGGTACCTGCTCCAATGTTGTCACCGCTTGTTTCCGAGGTTCCCTGGATGCCCAAGGCACTCTGCTTATTCAGCCTTGTCGCGTCGATTTTGATTGTCTGCCTTTTCTCGGCAGATGCGGTGATGGGCTTGGTTGGCCTCAATGCCTACGCGCCCCTCAGCGCGGCCAGCCTCGTCATGGATCTTACCTTCGCGATCCTGGGTGGCATTTTGATCTATCTCAGTTGGTCGACCTACCGCGAACAGCGTTAGGCTTCGCGGTCAAAATCGCCCCATCGGTCGCGGATCGAGCTCGGACGCGGTACTTGTCTTCTCGCTGGAACAGTGAATCTCCCTTGCATCGACCGGCGGGTTGCTGGGATGGTTCTTGAGAACGGCCCCGTGGGATGGTTCCACGCACGGGCCCGATACCGGCCTCCCAGTTCCGTAAAGGACTCCGCTCCGCGTTCCCAGCGCCCCAAGGATGAGCGGATTTCGGTGTCTCGTGACCCAAATTGACCGCTACCTGCTGTCCCTATTCCTCCGCATGATCGCGATTTGTTTCGCGTCGGTGGCGGGGGTCTTCGTGGTGTTTCACGCCTTCAGTAACCTTAATTCGCTGGTTGATTTAGCGGCACAGCGGAACTCCAGTTTGATCATGGTCGCGGCCAGCTTTTACGGGCCGTACCTGCTGTGGCTCTTTGATATGACCGGCGCGATGATCGCGTTGATGGCATTGCTCTGCGCGGCGGCTTGGGTCCGCCGAACCGGTGAACTCACTGCCCTGCTCTCGGCGGGCATCTCGCATGGCCGCATTCTGCGACCGTTGGTGGTGGCGGCGGGGTGTCTCGTCGTCGTGCAATGCGTGAGTCGAGAACTGCTGCTTCCCAAACTCCGGGCACACTTGGCTCTGACGGCGGACCTGACGGGCGATGCACCCCAGCCCATCCTGCCAAACTATGACTACGTCAACGAGTTGTTGCTGGATGGTGAGTCCATTCGGCCGAGCAGCAAGCACATCGTGCGTCCGAGTATTCACATCGAAGCCGACTACGGTGATTTTGGCGAACTCTTGTTGGCCGAGTCGGGGCAATGGCTCCCCGCCGACGCGGTGCACGAGGAAGGGTATCTCTTGAGAGACGTCTCGGTGCCGGAGAACATCGACCGTTTGGAGTCGGTTTCGGTCGGAGAGCGTCCTGTACTGATGACTTCCCGTGACCGTGCGTGGATCGAACCGGGGTGCTGTTTCGTGGCGACAACCGTCAATACGGAGATCCTGCAAACGAACCAGACGGCGACTCGATTTTCCAGTAGCGCGCAATTGGTGCGACGGCTTCGCAACCCGGCGGTCCACAACAGCACCACGACCCGTGTTTTATTGCACGAGCGGGTGCTTCGCGTCCCACTCGATTTCTCTCTGTTTCTGCTTGGGCTTCCGTTGGTCGCCAACCGCAAGAACCACAACCTTTTTATGACGGCTGCCGCAGCGGTGGGCACCATCGTGATCTTCTTCCTGATCAAGACCGCTGCGAGTAAAATGGGCAGTGGGGGCTACTTATTGGCCCCCGCCATGGCGGCGTGGGCACCCTTAATTTTGCTCGGACCGCTTGCTTACATGCGGCTACGTGAAGTCGAAACGGTATGACGCCCTCGGACATTAGCGTCATTGTCCCCGCCATCAACGAAGCGACACTTGTCAAGAAAGCCATCGAATCCGCAATCCATGCGGGCGCTCGCGAGGTGGTGGTCTGTGACGGCGGAAGTGATGACGACACGGTAGAGGTCGCCTCGGGCGCCGGTGCGACCGTTTGTGCGAGCAAGCCCGGGCGAGGGCAACAACTCCGTCGCGGTGCGGAAGAAGCGACGGGGAGATACCTCCTTTTCCTTCACGCGGACAACACCCTCGGGCCTGATTGTTTGCGAGAAATCTGTCGTGCCGTTGAGTCTTCCGACGCCGAGTTCGTTTGGGGCGGGTTCCGACAGCAGATCGCCGATCAGCGACGAATCTATCGCTGGCTTGAGCGAGGCAATGCGGCACGAATCATCTATCGTGGGATGCCGTTCGGCGACCAGGCGATGTTTGTCTCGCGGCGTGCTTATGATCAAGTCGGCGGCATCGAAACCGTGCCGCTCATGGAAGATGTCCGGCTCTCACGCTCGCTGCGTCGATTGGCTTGGCCGGTGTTGCTCGACGGTCCGGTCCATGTCTCGCCCCGCCGATGGCAACAGCGTGGCGTTGTGGGACAGACCGCCCGAAATTGGTGGATTCAACTGGCACACCGCTTTGGCGTTCAAGAAGACCGACTCTCGGTTTGGTATCACGACAAATAAAAAAGGCCGCGACCAAAATGGTCGCGGCCTTTCACTTGAACGGATCGGCAGATGGAATCAGCGGTTGAGTGTGAGACCCAACGTTGCACCCACCAGTTGCAGGTCCTGATTGCGGGCACCACCAGTCAGGTTGAACGATGGATCACCGCCCCGCCAAACGCCGTAGGCACTGATCATCTGCATGCCGCCTCGCAGCGTGATCGATCGTGTCAGTTGGTACGCCAGTTCGCCGCGGACATCAAAGCCGATGAACGTTTCCGAGTCACGCATGTAGATCGGCGTGGTTTGGCTGCGAAGGATGCGGTCGATGTCGTCACCCTGCGTCACCGGGTCGTTGTCGTAAACGACCGTGGTCACACCGCGAATGGCCCGTGAGTTCTGGTAATTGATCCCCGCGAAGGCCCGGAAGTCGCTCGAGAACGTGAACCGGTCTCGGAACTTCGTGTAGCGGAAACCGAGTTGCGTGGTGATCGCTTCATTGTCGGTTTCGTTGAGGTCGGTCGTCATTTGATCGACGCCGTTGCCAAACTGTGCCACCAACGCCAAGCTCTGCGGGCTGGTCGGGTCGGTGTTCGACGACAGGAACGACTGATTGAGGGCCGTGTCCTTAATTCGGAACCAGCGGAAACCGATCATCGGCTCAAGGATCCCGCCGTAGTGATACGGTTCCATCCGCCAAGTCTTGCTGAGTTCGTAGCTGTTGAAGTCCAGCACGTTCTCGCTATCCATCTCGTCGAAGAAGCGGAAATTAAATCCGAGGTTGTTCGAAATGCCGGGGATGGCTTCGAAACCGAATGGAGGTCCGGGGTTGGTTGCCGTTCCGCCGAGTTCGTCATCGTTCACGCGATTTGCCGCTTCGTGGCGGACCGTGAAGAAGTCGTTGACGCCCGAGCGAACGGCGCTGAACATCCAGCCGCTGTCGTCATCGAGCATGTATCCGATCTCGTACCGGTGACCATAACCGCGGTCGAGGTTGGCATCACCGCTCTGTTCGCTCAGGCCGCTGCTCAACAACTCGGGCCGGGAAGCGTAAAGCATCAGCCGGTCGTAGGTCGCAAACCAACCGGTGTTGGCTCGCTTCTTGGGCTTCATGTCCGCGAGGTCCATGTCATAGATAGGCTCGAACCATCGAAAATCTGGCTCGAACTCCATCGGATCCGCGATCGGAAAGCGGTCCTGTGCCTGGGCGGACGAAAGTCCGCAGAGCACAACAAGGGTCCCCAAAATTCTGGCCGTCAGCTTCCGTACCGACATCGCTGTTCCACCGTCTGAATGTAGTCGTCCGTTTCGCGCCCGATCGGATTCAAGCCGAGCCGGACGGGTGTCGTAGGTGCATCCAAATCCCGTGGAGTGCGTCCACGAAGATCCGTTCGTGACGGTCTTATCGGACGCATCAAACGTAATGGCTTAGCTCTATTGCCGTGAGAGCTGGTAAAAGTGCCAGAATCTTTCGAACCGTCAAAGTTTCACAAGTTGCCAAAGCCGCCTATTTTTTGCCCAGAGCACGCTTGGCAGCGAAAAATTCCGTCAACACGCTTCCACACTTTGACGCCAGCACGCCAGCGGTGATTTCGCATCGATGATTCAGCCGTTCGTCGTCGAGCAGTTGGAAAAGACTCGTCACCGCCCCCGCCTTGGGATCCGAGGCCCCGAAAACGACGCGTGGCAAACGAGCCTGGAGAATGGCACCGGCGCACATCGGACAGGGTTCGAGCGTGACATAGAGCGTTGATTTCTCAAGTCGCCAGTCGCCTATCGCCGCAGACGCCTGCGTCAACGCAATCATCTCCGCGTGGGCCGTCGGATCCTTCAGCATCTCGCGCTGATTCGAAGCCGCCGCGATGATCTGATGGTCGCGAACGACAAGAGCACCGACGGGCACCTCGTCGGCTTGCGCGGCTGCATAGGCCAGTTCGAGCGCCCGCTGCATGAAATACTCGTCGGCGAGAGCCTGTTGTTGTTCCTCCGTCACTCTTCCGTTTCAACCGCAGCGAGTTCGGAGGGATCGAGTTTACGAAGTTGGATGTTCTTGATCCGCGAGGTGCATTCAAAATTTGCGATGCCGAGCGGCGTGCAGGGATCCATTTCAAAGCGGATGTCGAAGTCGTGATCAGCGCGGGGCTGTTCGAACATCAGCGTCCCGTCGATCCAGACGGTAATCTTTGCTTTCTCGACGCGTACTCGCGCCTTGTACCATTGGTCGTTCTCAAACGCCTTGAACATCGTGGTTTGATTATCACTCGCGTCCTGACCGTCGATGCTGCTGATCCCGGTGATGCCGCCACCCCAGCCGCCCATCACGAGACTGGCGTGCCCTTTGTCAACGGGGAACGTGACGGCGCACATGAAATCGAAGCCTTCATCGCGAACGCACTCCCATCGCAATTCGTAGTTGTCGCGCGGCAACGGCGCGACATCCTTTTTCTTCGACGGCTTCTTTTCGCCTTCGAAGGGACCCGCCCAACGGACGCCCGTCAAAGGGTCGCCGTACTCGAGCGTGACAACGCCGTCTTTGATGGCCGTCTCGCCTTCACCTCCAAACTCGCAGGCCTCCCAGTGCTTGATGAGCGAACGCCAAGGTGTCTTGGGCTTGTCGGTTTTCCCTTTCGTTTCGTCCTTCTGTTTCGAATCAGCTTCTGCCGGCGGGGAATCCCCCACGGCTGAATCCTGGGCATGGCAAACGCATGTCACCGATAGCACAAGAACGCTCACGAGGAAACGAACCACAAGTCGCGGTCCATGGTGGGGTCGAGATGTCACGTCAAGTGCTCCCATTCGGGAAGAAGGAAATGAAGCGATTGAGGCCCGCGGCGGGTTTCCAAGGACCGCGACGCCCGCTCACGATACTCGGCATCCGTCTCAGCGTCATCGTGCTGGTGACTTACTGGTTGACTCTATTTCTAGCGACGCATTGGTCGCCCCGCTGGGGAGTGCTCGCGTTTGGCACAGAAATCTTTGGCACTTCGAGTTGGGACGCGTCTCGAGCGTTGCGACTCAATGACAAATTCAAACACTTCGCAGCTTTCTCGTGCCTGACGTTTCTGCTGTGTCTCGTCAGTCGGCCGACGCAAGCTCGGTTGGCAATTTACCCCGAGTCACCGTTCCAACTCCGTTACCGAACGCTCCTCGTCATTCTACTGTGCTACGCCGCCATCGACGAATTCACGCAGCGCTACATTCCTCGTCGGGTGCCGGATGTGTGGGACTTTGTTGCCGATGCGTGCGGCGTCTTCACGGCCGTCGCCGTCTTCGCCACTTCGGCCTTCTTGCGTCAACCGAACCGTTTCCGAGGTCGAATGACGTCGGGCGGCGCGAATACACGACGGGTTCAGCGGAAGGCCGCTTGATCCGTGGCTCGGCAAACGGCACGACAGCGTCGGGAAAGATACCGTTTTGGGCAAAGCATTGACACGATGTCCCATCGATCAAATGGTCGACTCTTCGTTGTCCGTGTCTTTTTGCAGTCGAAGTCGGGCGATCTTTTGACGAAGCAACCGTGCCCGCTTTTCCACCTCTTGCAGTTCGGTTTCCAGTCGCGCGATCCGAGTCTCGTCGCTGATTCCGAGCAATCGCTCCGTCAAATCGAACAAGACCAGCACGCGAACCAGTTTGAGCGCCGTTCCACGCAACCGATACATCCGAGCGAACTTTGCCAACTGTTGGAGCCGCACGACATTCGAGAGACGTGCCATCCGCAGAATGCTGAGAGATCGCAAAAACGAGACGATCGGGATCAGGATGATCGCCAGGTCCACCCAGTGCTTCTTGCAGTACTCAAGCTTCTTTTCAGCAATCGAAACCATCAAGATGAACTCGGCAGCAAATGCAAACCAAATCACGCCGGTGCCGACGTGCAGTAGCCATCGCAGCCAGCCGAATTCGGCGACCTGATCTTTGAGGAAAAATTCGATGATCAGGATCGGCAAAATCAGCAGCGCGACGCCCATCATCGGGAGGCTCAGATAGCGTTCCAGTTGTCGCTGCAAACGACGTCCTGGTTTCCGCCAGCCCAAAACGGGGAGCCAAATACGATCCTTCATCTCAGGGCTTCGGGCACACATGCGAAGCGCAGGGCAAACGCAGATAAAGACGCTGAACCAATGGTGCTTACGAGTTTCATCGTTCCATGGTCTTGTCACCCAGTGCCACACCGATTCGGCGAGCACCATGATCCACACGATCACCATGATGCCGAGGACAAAACGCTCAGCCGCGAGAAAGCCGAATGTGGGTTCGGCAGTTGATGGGGCATTGGGTTCAGCGGAACTCGACACGGCGGTCGCGGATTCGCCGGGGCCTGCATCATCGGTGACTGCATCATCGAGGCCTGCATCGACGGACTCGAGTCCAGCAGTCTCGTCGAAGAGCAGCGCGTTGGCACGCTCCTGCAGCCCCGGCATGTCGACCCAAATCACGACCAACACTGCCATGCAGACCAAGAACGTGACCGCGGCGGCAAACATCACCACCTCGGTTCGTTCCGCCAACCAGCGGAGCCGCGACCTGTTCGTTAGGCGGTTGGTCATTCCCGGTCAGCCGTGAAGGGATGAGTCATTCGTCATCGAGTAAAAGGAAGCAAGAATCGGTGTTCACTTCCAAAGGCACCCGCCGGCGTTTTCGGGGGCGCTCCGATGCGGCTCACCCTCACTCCGACTTTTCGAGGACCAGTCTTGCGGGAATCGGTTCGCCTTCGGGAATGAACTTCATGGAGATCGAATTCACGCAGTGCCGCGTGTTTTTGGCGGTGAAACGCTCGCCTTCAAAAACGTGTCCCAGGTGCCCGCCGCAGTTAGCGCAAACGATTTCGACACGTCGACCGTCGGCATCGGGTAGTCGTTTGACCGCACCCTCGATTTCGTCATCGAAGCTGGGCCACCCGCAGTGGCTCGCAAATTTATCCTTGCTCGAGTAGAGCCGGGCGTTGCATTGGCGACAGATGTAGGTGCCCGGATCCTTTGTATTGGTGTACCCGTAGTCTCCGGGAGGCTCGGTTCCCTTGCTGAGGATCACATAGGCCGCGCGTTCATTGAGTTCGTTGTAGGCCGTCACGGTCTTGGATTCTTGACCACTCTCTTTTTCCTCGTCGCCTGTTTTATCCATCGGTTCCTCTTCGGCCTGGTTGGTGGTGAGCGACAACTGTTCCGAGTCGGATTGCTCACTTGTTTCTGCGGAGTCGGGTTGCCAGTCAACATCGCTCGCGACGGCAACGTCCGTTTCGTCGGGAGCCGGCGGTAACTCATCGGTGTTGATTGCGACGGGATCGTTCGGCTGAGGTTCGATCTCATCGAGAGTGCAACCGACAACCCCGATCACGCACAACAATACCAGGGCTTCAAGCATCTTCCGGTTCATCATCGTCTCCTGGGTACAAAAAGCGTTCCTTCACGATGCGATAGAAGAACAGCATCACTCCCATGATGCCCGCCATCGCCAAGAATAGCCACAACATAAACCCGCCGAGCATGGCAAAGCTCGGCAAAAACCACCCGTTGAAAAGGCGATCCCAAAACAAAATCGTGACCAGAGTCCCCGCGCAGAGATAGGGACCGAACGGGACCCGATTGTCGCCCGTCGAAATCCAGTAGATCAGTACGATCACGATGGCCGTCATCGGCGCGAGGAAAAATCCCAAGACCGAAGCTTGCCAGCCGACAAACGCCCCGATCATCGCCATCAGCGTCACATCGCCGAACCCCATCGCTTCGACCCGCATCGCGCCGCTGGCGACCAACCGGATCGCCCATACCACGCCGCCGCCAATTGCGAGACCGACCAGCGAGGAGAGTAATCCGAGCCACGCAGTGCCGCCGATTCCGAAGACGACACGGACGGCAATACAGCCGAGGATCCACATCGCAAGCAAAAACTTCGACTGAGGATTCCGGGTGATGCCGTGAACAAAGTAAGCCACCGCCATCGCCGGGCCACGCCTGAGAATCAGTCGTCGATCCGCAAGCGCAAAACACCATCCCGTCCAAATGGCCAACCCCGTCCAAAGCCCTGTCCGTCCCAGCCATGGTCCGCCGAAAGGATCGGGAACCTGAAACGTCGTCGGTGTAAGCGCGGTTGGTAACGACGTCGGCAAACAGAAATCGAGCGAGAAACACGATGCTCCCAACGCGAAAAGCGTCCCGGGGATCGTGATCGTGTCCGGAATCGTTTGTTCGTCCAAATCGATGAACGTCGCTGCGACCATCAGCGCCAGCAGAATCACGTGCGAAACGAATAACTGCGTCGCCCACGGTTCGAATTGACCCAACTGCGGTGCCGCACGAAAGGACTCCGAGAGCAACAAGCCTGTCTGGGTCTCGAAATACCAGAATGCCGGGACGCCGATCGCCATGGCGACCTCGATGAACATCGGCCGCGGCCAAAACCACTTGCCGTGAATCTCCGCTTCCCGCCGCAGCCCCAACCAGCCGAAAACCGGAATCAGGTCGGTCTTCTTTCGAGGCGGTGCTTTTTCGTCGGGCGTCACCCAGGGACTGATCGGGCGGGCGTCGTAACACAGGGTGTAAATCACATGATTCGCCCAGGCCCCCAGCACGATCCCCAGCGCAGCCAGTGCCGCGAGTTGCACGGCGAACGGCAAGGTCATCCAAAAGGTGATCACGATCGAGTCTCAAGGCGAACGAATGGCCGCACCCCGCACTACCTGATTTGCGCGGAGCCTGCGGCATTGTTTAATGTAGCACCGTCGCCGAGAACCCCACGCGATGCCGTGGTGACCCCGACTGATCTCATTGGGAATCCCAAATGTCCGCCCCCGAATCCATTCGCTTTGCCGGCGACTCGCTGGCGTTGATCGATCAGACCAAGTTGCCGACGCAGCTGACCGAGCTCACGTGCACGACGGTCGAACAAGTTCATGACGCAATCAAACGGCTGGTTGTTCGCGGAGCCCCCGCGATCGGCATCTCGGCCGCTTATGGGGTTTGTCTCGCGGAGGATCAACCGGAAGCGTACCTCCAAGCGATCGAATATCTCGCCACAAGCCGTCCGACCGCGGTCAATTTGTTCTGGGCGCTCGACCGGATGCGTGCTGTCGTCGAATCAGCCGACGACCCCAGCAGTCTCCGCGAAACGCTCGTCCGCGAGGCGGTTTTGATTCACGACGAAGATCGGGCGATGTGTCATGCCATCGGGCGTAACGGCGCGGGCCTGCTGAGCGATTGCCGCAACGTACTCACCCATTGCAACGCTGGTGGATTGGCGACTTCAACGTGGGGGACCGCGCTCGCTCCGTTTTACCATTTGCATCAGGAAGGCAAATCGCCACACGTGTTTGCCGATGAAACCAGGCCCCTGTTACAGGGTGGCCGACTGACCGCGTGGGAGCTTTCACAGGCCGGAATTGATGTCACGGTGATCACCGACTCGATGGCGGGCTCGCTCATGCGTCTCGGTAAAATCGATGCCGTCATCGTCGGGGCCGATCGTATCACCGCGTGTGGCGATGTCGCCAACAAGATCGGGACGTATCCCGTTGCCGTTCTGGCACGCCACCACGGATTGCCCTTCTATGTCGCGGCGCCGAGCAGCACCTTCGACATGCAACTCGATTCCGGGGATGACATTCCGATCGAGCAGCGTGATCGAGCCGAAGTCGCCGAGCCGTATGGTGTCACGACCGTTCCGGAAGCGGCTGCTGTCTTGAACCCCGCTTTCGATGTCACTCCTGCCGAACTCGTCACCGCGATCATCACCGAACACGGCGTCGTCGAGCAACCCACCAAAGCACTACTGGAACAACACTTGGCGGTGAAGCCGTAAGAGATTGCATTTCCAGCTCACATCGACGGTCCGTTCAAATCAGGCGTAACGGCGACGCGATTACGCGGGTCGAATTTTGGTTCTGGTGGCTCGCTGTGATGGAGGACTACCGCAAACCAGACAATTCATGTCGCCGTCACTTCCAAGCAAGCCATCTGTATCCAGTCGCGCTGCCAGCCGGGTTGGTCTCCTGCCACCTTTTTCGCTCTGATCGCAACGCCCTCACTTACTTGTCGTTCGGTCCTGGGAATACCGAAGGTTCCGGATCGAATGCCATCAAGTCCTGGTAGATTTTCTCGAAGGTCTCACGCGACGACCAATCCGGCAACTCGCAATGCGTGAACTCGGATTGAAGATAACGTTGCATGTCCACGGAACTAGCATCCCCGCCTGGCCATGCGCTGATCGATTTCAAAGTCTTGATCTTTTTCAACGGGGCCAAATCTCGCGGTTCGACATGACCAAAGAGATCAACCCGAAGATGCTCAAGGCGCGGATACGCACTCAATGCTTTCAGCATCGCAACAGTCGCTTCTCTTCCATCGAGAGCATCCAGCATTAGATTCGAAACATTGGGTAAGGTGCCAAGGTCGGCAATTCCTTGAAGCGTCACCTTGGTTCGGTACAGATTCACGTCAATGATCTTGGGGTTGCCTTTCATTGCCGCAATGAACTGATCGGTTCCCTCGTACGGTGGCCAAACGGATTTTAAATTTGGAAACGCGGTCAATACCGATTCGGTATTTCGCAGTCGCCTTGGAATCGAAAGCGCAATAACCGGGTTGTTGGCACCCAATTCGCGTAGTCCAACTAAGCTGGCTTCGGCACCGCTGAGATTCAATTCGTCGAGGGTTCCCAACTTCGCGAGAAAGCGACAATCCTCGTCATTGATGGATCCTGGAAGCACTCGAGTACTGTTGTTCTGTACGATGCCCCTTAGCTCAAAAGGCTGGTCCGGAATCGCAGCACTCGACACGATCAAATGCCGTCGTCCATTCATTAGAACGACTGCGTGTGCGTTGCGACGCTGAACAAGCCCGACAGCTTCGCGATGTAAAGCAAGCATCGGGTTTTCAGCCGAAATGTTCTTGTTCCGCCGGAACCATTGCCCCGGAACAATCCACTCGGCACCGAC
>JBCBOT010000033.1:0-43524 GCA_039821165.1 Planctomycetota bacterium
TGTCGCTCTCGTTCTGAGCCGAAAACGGGAAATTTAGGCTAATAGAAAGACAATTCGCGGGTCGTTTTTCATCAGCCCAGCGGCAAAATCCGTCGGGGGCGACGTCTGCCGGCGGGCCTTGGTCGCATTTGTATGACGCCCCTCCGCCAGTCATACTGATAGCTCGGTCAAGCTACTGAATTCCCCTTCGCTCGGACTCCACGGTGCAATCAAAACAGCGAATGATTCGACTCGGGAAAGTTGTCTTACTGGCGATTCTGACCTTCGTCTTCCACGCTCGTTCTGCCAGCGGTCAGGCGATGATTCAAGTCTCGGGCCCGAACGGGGAAACCATGATGGTCCCTGCGGGTGCCAATCCTTTCGGCGGCCAGCCTCCGGGCGGTCCACCGCCCGGTGCAAAACCAGGCGGCGAGAAGAAGGAGGCTGAAGGTGAGAAAAAAGAGGGGGACAAAAAAGGTGAGGATCCAGAGCCCAAGGTCATCCGGCGAGGCGACCAGGAGTTTGGCGATGCCAACCCCGATGAATTGAAAGCCAGTGTTGGCGAAGACGGTCGCGTTGCCTTTGAATTCAAGAATCAATCCTGGGTCACACTGATCGAGTGGCTCGCGCGGATCGCCGATCGTCCGTTGGATTGGCAAGAACTCCCGCCCGATCGCGTCAACATTCGTGCTCCCGGACGCTACACCGTGCGGGAAACGATGGATTTATTCAATCGGCACTTGCTCGCGCGAGGCTACACGTTGCTGGATCTCGCGGGTGGGCTCACCGTCGTGAAGACTTCCGGAATCAATCCGGCGATGGTGCCCAGGGTCAGCGCGTCGGAGCTAGCAGGATTAACCCCACACACGTTCGTCCGCACGTCGCTCGAACTCGGTTGGCTTTCGAGTGACAAGCTCGCCGAAGAGTTGAAGCCGATGATCAGCGCCAACGGCAAGCTGACGGCGCTCACGACCACCAACCGCATCGAAGCAATGGATGCGGCAGTCAACTTGCAGCAGATCGCGCAGTTGCTCGAACAGGAACGCGACACGACGAGTCGTGAAGCACTCGCGCCCGAATTCAAACTGCGGTACATCTCCGCCGAGAACGCAAAACTGTTGCTCCAGCAGTTCTTGGGGGTGGAGCAAAAGAAGCAGACCATGATGACGCCTCAGCAAATGCAGATGATGCAGCAGATGGCGCAGCAGGGTGGGCAGCCCCAGATGCAGCGAAAGAAAACGGACATTTCGATCGTTGCGAACTCGCGTCAGAACTCGGTCTTCGTTCGAGCCCCGGCGGACCGGATCGCCATCGCCCGCGAGTTTATCAAACGCATTGATGTGCCCACCGAAGACATTGTCTCGCTTGCCGATGTCGAATCTCGTGTCGAAATCTATCGTCTGTATTCGATCGACCCCGAAAAGTTGATCGAAATCATTGAGGACATGAACATCCTCGAACCGAGCACACGGATCCGCGCGAATGAAGACGACGGGACGTTGTTCGTTTCCGGTTCGGCGGCCGACCGATTCATCATTGAAAAACTGATCAAGCGACTCGACAGCAGCGGGCGTCAATTCGAAGTGTTGCAACTGCGGCGTCTCGATGCCACCGAAGTCGCCGAATCGATCACCTTTCTGATGGGCAAGGAAAAGGAAGACGAGGACAACAATCGATCGCGAGGCTATTTCTTCTACGGCGGGTTTGGAAATCAGGACGAGAAAAAAGAGAAGGATGAGTTCCGCGTCGCCGCCAACGCGCGGTTTCAGCAAGTGTTGCTTTGGGCCAATCAAACGGAGATGGAGCAAGTCCGCAACCTGCTCGTCAAACTCGGTGAGCTGCCCCCGCCCGGCGGAAGTCCCCGAATGGTTCGCCGTATCGAAGCCTCCTCCAGCCCCGAGACCTACCAATATCTGCTGCGTTTAAAACGGCAGTGGGAACAGGTGTCGGATTCACCCTTGTCGTTGCCCGATGAGTCCGAATTCGTCGACCCGGTGGCGGCGGTCGAAGGCGAGGAGCCACTGGGAGATGACGATCCCCTGATGTCGACACCGCAAACGGACTCAGACGACGCACCGACGGAGGCGTTGGCACCGGAGGCGGATTCAACGACACGCTCAGTTTCTGAACCCCGACTCTATTTGACCGGCACCGATGCGGACGAGGAGACGGAGGCTCCGGCATCGCCACCCGCGACGACGAAAACGCCATCGTCACAGATTCAGTCGGTGCAGGATTTTGACCGCCTGTTCGGGACGAAACCCAAAGAACCGGCTGCGAAGAAGCCCGAAGGTGATAACGCCGGTGCCCCAATCCAAATCGGTTTGGACGAGAACGGGAACTTGGTTCTCACCGGAAAAGACACCAAGGCGCTCGATCAACTAGAGAACATGATGCTCCAGGTTCGGCCGCCGCGTCGTCCCTACTCGGTTTTCCATATCAAGCACCAGTCGGCGGGCTACGTGCGTTTGAACCTGGTCGAATACTTCGAGGATCAAGAAGAAGAAAGCGAAGCCGATCGTTTCTATCGATTCTGGTTTGACGAACAAGCGGACGAAGACGGCGGGCCGGCGGGACTCGGAAAGAACAACGAACTGCGATTCGTTTACGACCCGGATACCAATACGATCGTCGTGAGCGGTGCCACTTCGTCGCAGCTCAAAACCATCAGTGAACTGATCGAACTCTGGGATGTCCCAGAGCCTGTGAACAAACGGCGGATGCGATTTATCAAACTCGTCACGTTGCAGTACGGTCGTGCGGAACAGATCGCCGAGACCGTGAAAGAAGCGTGTCGCGACCTGCTCAGCAGTAACGACAAAGCCTTCGCACAACGAGGAGGCGGAGGCGGGGGCGGCGGCAATCCGGGCTCTCCGGGTGGCGGCGGAGGAGGAGAAAAGTCTTCTGGGCGTGAGTCGCGCGGCAGCGGATTAGCCGGGGCCGAGAACGGAAAAGACGGCGGCGATGTCGACTTCTCGTTCAAAGGCAAGCTCTCGATCGGGATTGATTCGATCGGCAACACTCTGCTCGTCAGTGCCGAAGGTGAGCCTTTACTGGATCTCGTCGAAGACATGATCTTGGAACTCGACGAAGCCGCCAAGCCTGCGGGAGACGTGCGGATTCTCTCGATCTCGGGAAAGACGAGTTCGGAGTCTGTCAGCAACATTCTCCAGGCCTTCGGTGGCAAAGCGGGCCCGGGCAAGGGAGCAGCGGCGGCGCAAGCCAAATCGAATGTGAATCCCGCCGCGACGCCCCGTGGATGATGCTCACGATGTTAGCGGAAGGGGCGCAAGCCCTCCGGTACATCGCTTGAGATCGATCGTGCAATCGAATCGCTGAGTGTGATCACGCGAATCGTGTTGCGGTTTCGAGCGTGGCCGCGTGGATCTCGACGATGTCTTCGATGCGCGGTGCGTATCCGCCACTCATCGTCACCGCGATCGGCATCTCTCGCTGCCGGCACCAATCGAAAACCGTTTCGTCCCGAAGTCGGAGTCCGCTCTTTGAAAGACTCATGCGGCCTAAACGGTCGCCTTCGTAAGGGTCCGCGCCGGCCAAATAGACTGCGAGATCAAAGCCTGGCTGCGAATCGAGAACTTCGAGAGCACGACAGAGTTGACTGAGGTAGTCGTCGTCGCCCGTGAAATCATCCAGTGGCACATCCAGATCACTCGGATACTTTCGGAGCGGAAAATTTTTTGCCCCGTGCATTGAGAGCGTAAAAACCGTTTCGTCGTCTGCGAAGATCGAGGCGGTGCCGTTGCCCTGATGCACATCCAAGTCGATGACGCATGCCCGCTGGACCAAACCTTCCTGCTGCAAGGTTCGAATCGCAACCGCCGCATCGTTGAAAACGCAAAATCCCTCACCGGCGTCGGCGAAGGCGTGATGCGTACCGCCCGCTAAGTTGGCGGCGATCCGATCGGTTAGCGCGCCCCGCGCCGCGGCGATGGTGGCCCCCGTACTACGTCGGGATCGCTCGACCATTTTTTCAGACCATGGAAAACCAATCCTTCGGATTTCTCGGTCTGAGAGCGTGCCGGAGCAAACGCGTTCGATGTACTGGGGGTCGTGGCAAAGATGGAGTTGTTCGTCCGTCGCCGCCGGAGGAACGAGCAACGGATCGTCGCGATGGCAATCGGCGCTTGCGACCCGACGTCGAAGTTCGCGATACTTTGCCATCGGAAAGCGATGCGTTTCCGGAAGCGGCAACTCGAAATGGTCGGTGTAGTAGAGCCTCACGATCCAGTCACAACATTAGCGTTAGCGGAACAAGCGGATGTGGAATAATTCTCCAAACAACCCCTACACTTCAAGTGGGCTTGCAGGCGCCGGTGCGGCTTCACCTGCGACCGCATCGATCCAGGCCGCTTCTCGCGCGGGGCTGATCATCACTTTTGTGATCTCGCAAGCCTTGCTCGTGATGGCCGGAATTGCCGCCTATCTGGGCATTCAGAACGTGCCGCCGGGCGCCCAGGCGTTTCGATTCGATAGCGGGTCGATCCTCTTCCTCGGAATCGGGTTCGGGGTCTTCTTCATCAACTGCGTGCTCGCCTTCGTCCTTCCCATGGCGATGAAGGCCAAGGCGATTCAGGACTTCAGGTCTGCGGGGGAGCCGCTACCGCATCCGCTCAACGAAGACACGGAATTACCACCATCTGCACGATCGCTTCTCTCGGCTTCCGCGACGTGGCGATTGATCAGTCAGGCGTTGCTGGAAGGCGGCGCGATGATCAACGCTGTGTTCCTGTTTGTTGAATCCAACATGATCTTTGCGATTCCTGTACTCATCGCCTTTGTGGGCATCGGTATCCAGGCCCCGTTCGGGTCCCGCCTGAGGGCGATGCTGGAGAATGCCGCCGCGGGTGACTGAGATGCGGGGGTGGAAACGCCCCTCCACGCTGACAGGTAACGTTTTTGATTGTAGCGCGTTACTTGTTCGCATCGGCGGTGTTTGGGAAGTAGTTGGAGCGCGCTTCCCATACTTCTGTTTTCCTGATGCGAAACCGAGTTGTTGCTGCGCTCCTATTTGTCGGCGTCTCTTTAGGTCTCTATTGCGCTGTCCCTGGGCTTGGCACAGATGAGGATGTGGCCGAGTTGATGCGACAGGCTCGACGTGCACGACAGGATCGCGATGTTGCCGGTTCGTCCGCTGATGTCGCGATGATTCGATTGACTGAAACACTGGTGGCGGAACTGAATGATCGTGACTGGGTTGTGCGCGATGAAAAAGAACCAGGCTTTTTAGTATTCCCATTTCGTCCAAAGGCGTCTGGCGAATTCCCGACGCATGGCGACACGTCTCCTGACTATCACCGAACCAACCCAGGGTTCGTTGGGCCAAACGCATGCGCGTCGTGTCACCCTCAGAAACATGCCGGCGTTATGAGGACCGCCCACGGTCTGACGAGTCGTCACGCTTCCAAAGAGTCGGTGGCCGGTACGCATGCCTCCTCGAAACGTCTCAACGTGCCAGACTCTTCCTTGCAGTTTACTGCGGAAGTAGAAGGCGAAGTTCCAACGCAGCATGTTTCGTTCGCCGGTTGGGAGACTCAGATCCCAATGGATATTTCAATCGGGTCCGGTAAGAACGGACAGTCCTACCTTTTTTGGGTTGGCGACGCGCTCTATCAAAACCATCTCTCGTTCCTCTCCGCTTCGAATGCCTGGATCCACAGCCCTGGTTACCCGGTTCATGGAGGAATGTACGGTCGGGAGGTTGGTGAAGGATGCCTTGAGTGTCATGTGACTTTTGTCCAGAGGTCGAAACGTCCGAACCACTACTTCCGTGACTCCGCCATACTGGGAGTCACCTGTGAACGCTGCCATGGCCCTGGACGCGAGCACGTCGAGTACCACCAGCAGAATCCTGAGACGCGCGAGCCTGAGTTCGTTTCGGATCCTGGCAAGTTATCCCGGCAGGCGCAACTAGAGATTTGTGGTCAGTGTCATTCTGGGAGTTTCAAGCTTCGGTCGAGGGCATTTGCTTTTCGGCCGGGTGACATGGTTGCGGAGCATCATCAGTCGCTTCACGAGATGGACGGTGTCGGGACCATCCATACGAGCAATCAACTGACGCGGTTACAACGCAGCAAGTGCTTCCAGTTGTCTGAGATGACATGCACGACGTGCCATGACCCACACCGACACGAACGCGGCGCACTGGATTCCTTTTCCGCGCGGTGCTTGAACTGTCACTCGGAGCAAGCATGCAAGATGCAGGCATCTCTCGGTGAGCAACTGTCGAAGGACTGTATCTCGTGCCATATGCCGACCGTGGCGAACCAACGAATGGACATCTCAACGACGAACGGCCAATTCTCACCTCCAATGATTGACCACCACATCCGGGTCGACTCACAGGCGACACGGGACTTCCTGAAAACGAAAGTAAGAGGTGAGCCGACTCCTGATTGACGAAATGGCTAAGCGCTATGGATGTCGCAACAACGTCGAGGACTGCGTTTCGGTGAGCCGCAAGCGCTTTGCCGAGGGTTTTTCCGAGCAAACTGGCGGCGAGCGCGCCTGCCGCTCACCATTGACGGGATAGTGCTGGGTCCGCGAGATGAGACGTGATCAACGTCCGCGGCGGCGATAAACCTTGGATGACTTGCGTCCCGAGGTGTCCGTGTACACGAATTCGACGCTGCCGTTGCTCATCACTTCGTAGTCGATCGTCGCGTTTCGATTTCCGACTCGGTAGGTCAGTTCAAACTCATTGCCGTCGCGTCGAAATCCTGTGATCGATGCGCCGCGCAGCGGGGGCTGTCCTGGACGCATCGGTGAGTCGCGAGGTTGCTCGATCTGGTCGCCTCGCATCGTCACCACGCCATGGAGTCCGCCGTTGATGTAAGGAAATTTCTTGCTCGCGTGGTAGTGATAGGAGCCGTCGTGCGTGTGTCCGTTGAAACGATCGAGTCCTTGAGGTGTCTTTCCATCACGCTCCTTGAGGCCGAGAATCGGATAGCCGTCGAGGGCGAACGCGATCGGGTTGCCTTCACCAACCGTTTCTTCCAGGTGGACCGGGGCGATGTGGTAGTGATAGTCATCGCCGCGCCCGCAGTGGCCACCCCACTTGTCCAATTCGCCCGCCAGGTAGGTGTCTTCGCCCCGGTTGTTGAGTGCGGAAAAGATAGGGACTCCGTTGACCGCCAACGCGATCGCGCCGCGCATCGGTGTGCGAAGCACGGAAATAGGCCGCGATGCGGGACGTGGGTTCAGCGGCAGACGCCACGCATTGCGACCCTCAAATGGTTGCGGCAGTGGGACCTGTTGTTGCCACGCCCGGATACCCACCATCATGTCATGGTTCGGTAACCCATTGGATTCGATGATCAAGTAGCGGCCGTCCACTCGGGTCGACGTTTGATCAAACCCCGCGAATGCGGCTTCGCTAGGACCTTTGAGCGAAACAAGTTCTCGCTCAGCGGCCGTTGCCGTTTGACCTCCGGTGATGGTTTGGCTCTCGGAGTGAGAGTGGAATTCGTGCGCCATCGCATTGTTGAGGGAGAGCACGAACCAGATGGCGAGCAAGACCCCGAAGGGCCGATTGATCCGCAGACGCATTCGAGCCAACTCATTCATTTCAGGAAATCCTACACGAGGTAACGACGTTCACCCGATCATGAACGCGGAATCCGACGGTCATCCACCGACAAACGGTTCACTCTTGTTCGAATCGATAGCCGACGCCGTAGACTGTTTGAATGATTTTGGGTTGTTTCGGGTCCTTTTCAATGCGTTTTCGCAGTTGGCTGATGGTTTGGTCTAACGTGCGACTCGTGGGAAAATGATCGTCTTCCCAGGCGGACCGAAACAACTCCGCTCGTGTCACGACTTCTCCTGTGCGGGACTTGAGCGTTTGCAGGATGAGCAATTCGCGTCGAGTCAGCGAGATCACCTCGTCGGCACGACGCGCCCTCATCTCACGCGGAATGACCTCGAGGTCAAGCAATCGAAACGGCTCGTCGGAAAACTGTGGGGCGAGATCCTCGTCGGCGCGATCCAAGCTCCGCCGCGCCACCGCTCGGATGCGAGCAACCACTTCCTTGGTCCCAAACGGTTTGACGATGTAATCGTCTCCGCCGAGCTCCAATCCGACGACCTTGTCGATTTCTTCGGCCTTCGCGGTGATAAACAGAATCGGCATTGTCGGAGATTCGCTGCGGAAATACTTGCACAAGTCGTAGCCGCTTAGTCCCGGCATCATCACATCCAGGCACGCCATGTCCGGCGGTGAAGCGTCGAACAGGTCTTTCGCGTGACGCCCATCGCCTGCTTCCGTCACTTCGTAGCCTTCACTGCGAAGCACCTCCGCCAACGCGGAGCGAGTATTCGGATCATCTTCAGCAACCAAGATGCGATGTGGCACGACCTCTCCCTATTGTTTCAGCGTCGCTTCGACGGGAACCGAAAGTTCAAATCCGGCGCCGCCATGTTCCGATCTTTTCATCAGCCGTAACTGAGCGCCGTGACGTTCGGCGGCTCGTCGGGCGATTGTCAATCCGATCCCGGTGCCGCTGGGCGCGCTGATCGAATCGTCCAGGCGGACAAACGGACGAAAGACTCGTTCCGCGTGTCCCGGCTTGATGCCAGGTCCATCATCCTCGACGCGTATCCAAAGTGTTTCGTCCGAGAGGCCACATGAAACCCAGCAACCTCCGCCCGCCGGGACGTATTTTTCGACGTTGCTGAGTAAGTTGACCATCACCATTTCGATGACGTCCGCGTCCAAGTTGAAGGATTCATTGGAATCACAACGCAGGTGAAACGTGATCTCGGCGGCCGCAAAACTCGGCGCAAACTGTTCAGCAATCTGCTCGAGCAGTTCCCGAACATCGACCCGTTGAAGCCGCACGCCGATAGGGCGGCTGGAGGGGCGAATCATTTCCAGCACACCCGAGACCAAACGCTGCAGACGCCGACTCTCATGATCAATGACCCGGAGTCGCTTTTCGAGTTTCTCCTTCGTTTCGCCGGAGTCGACTTTCTCCAGATCACTCTCGGCCAACTCCGTGTAGAGCCGGATGTTGGTCAGCGGTGTCCGAAGCTCATGCGAGACTTGACCGGCAAAACTGACGCGGCTTTTCGCGGTTTCGATTTGGCGACGCACGGATGTGAGGACATACGCACCGACTGCAAGCAGCACGACGCCGACGCCGCCGAGCGAGAGGACGATGGGCCATTGTCCGCCCCGGGGCACCAATTCGACATCGGAGTACAGTCGCAAATGCCAACTCGACAGCGGCGATGAAAGCGTCTTTTGAACCAAGAGATTTTCTTCGTCGATGGAATCGTCGCCCCATCGGTACATCATGCGATTGGTCTCATCGAACATCGCAATCGTGGGATACTCGGCACGGTCGTCGCGCCTGCGAACCGTGGGGTTATCCGGTAGGAGCGCGATCATGTCCGCCATCCAGCGACTTCGTTCGAGCAAGATGCCGACGGATGTTCCGTCGTCTCGGCCTCGCCAAAAGATCACTTGGGCACCGTCGCCCATGAACCATGGTTGCCATGCCCAATCGTCGACCCACTCGGGTGCCGTCGATTGGCGTTGGCTGATGGCTTTCTCGAAGGACTTCGATCTTAAGGTGGACCCACCCTTGGTGGCGGCGGCGGGTTCGATTCTAAAACGAGGCCGCGCGTCGATCATTGCCGGAAGTGCCGCGCCGACTTCGAGTTCATCCAGCCCCATCAAATCACGGGCTGGTGGAAAAAGGAGCAGCCCATCGGCGTCCACGAGGATGCCTTGTCGCACGATCGGGGCATCTCGGCGCATCTGGCGAAGCGTCTCGATGACATTCGCCGTTCCGCTTTGCAGCGACGCGTTGAGTTGCGTCGCGTAGCCATCAAATTGGCCGCAAACTTCCTGGTTCGCGTCAAAGAGTTGCGTCGCCAAGAGAGAAGAGAGATTCTCGCGAGCTTGCCGACGACTTGCCTGGACCGCATTCGCACTCAACCAACCCAGCAGCACCAGAGGGGCTGCGACGAGAAGGAGAAGTGCGAGGAGCAGGCCACGAGGCATCGTTCACCTTTTACTGCCGCTGGACGATTTATCCGCAGCCTTCGAGGCGTCATCGTTTTTCGGAACGGTCACCCGGTAGGTTTGCTGGCTCGCGTTATTTGACTGTTCCGCTCGCATCGATTTGCGTGACTTGATCCAATTCGCTTGGTCTTCGATCGTCATCGATTGCGCCCGGTTCAGCTTCACATTGCGAAGCAGCTCGGTGAGCAACTCGCTATTGAGAGAACCTTTGTACTTGTCGTTGATCTGTTGTAACTCGACCGAGTTGTAATTCAACAGGTCCTTCGCCTCTTGGATTTTTCCGGCATCACGAAGTTCTGTCGCGAGACAGTTTCGCACGTTCGCGCATTGCAATTGGCAAAAGGCAAACGTTTCCGCATCACGTGCGTTGACGACCGTGTTTTGATCCTCGTCAAAGCGGACTTGCACTTGACTGGTCAGCTTGTCTGTCGTCTTGCTGATCAGATTCTGGTACTCGACGGAGACGTCCGCCATCGGACGCGATGAACCATGTTCGCCCTGATCCACTTCGACTTCGACGACGAAGTAGCGTTGCTGTCGGGAATACAGTTGGGCGAGGGGAATCGAAATCGTTTGGCCGCTGATGTCCGCTTTCGTGTTCAAGACGCGGACCGGTCGAATGCCTTTGCCGATCTCAACCTGAATCGAGAAGTCCGACGCGACGACGCTCATCAAATCGTTGAACTCTTTTTGAAAGACCGAGACCAAGTTGTCCGCTTGCTCGACAAACATATGGTTGCCGCTGCCCGCCGAAGCGAGGCGGCTCATCAAGTCTTCGTTGTATCCAAGCCCCAGTCCGAGAGTGCTGACGCTGATGCCTTCCTTAACGAGCGAAGCGCCGAGTCGTTCAAGTTCACGCGGGCTCTTGGGACCGACGTTGGCTTGGCCGTCGGACAGCAGGATCACGCGGTTGACTGATTCGCTATCAATGAACTTGCGCACTTCAGCGGCACCTTTACTGACACCCGCGAACAACGCGGTGCTGCCTTGTGCTTGGACCGAGCGGATTTTTTCGATGATGGATTCTCGATCGGTTGCCTTGGTCGCTGGAATCAAGACCTCCGCGGAATCGGCGTAGAGGATCACCGAGACGATGTCATCATCTCGCAGCATGCGGACGGCTTCGATCGCGGCGTTGCGCGCTTGAACAATCTTCTGCCCACCCATCGAGCCGCTCTTGTCGATGACGATTGCGGTGTTGACCGGCGGACGTTCGGCGACACTGGGCACTTCGAAACCAGTGAGCGAGATTCGCACGTAGTTCGTGGCCTTTTCGCCGGACATCATCACGGGGTCCGAGATGCCGACATCGAGCGCGAGTTGCTCGGCCCGCGCCGTGTTCAAAAAGCCTACGGCCAACAGACATGCCGCGATCAATCCCGGCGACTTTCTCCAACGCATCGCATTCATCATTTGGTTCCCTTTGGATCGGGTGAAAACGGATGCTGCGGCCGGAGACGATCGTTCGCCGTTGCGCCGGGCCCGCAGTCCAACGTATTTACGGCGATCCGGCGGAATCAATAGTGGGATCCGATTCAAAACATTGTAAAAGGAATCTCAACGGACGACCGAATGTCGTTTTCGCCCGTAAAACACGACACATTCGCAACTTGGAAGCTGAATGCGGCGAACAAGAAAAAACACTTCAGCCATGATCACATCTCGCGCAGAACAATTGCGACGCGAACGATCGGCCCGTACCGAGAATCAGCGGTGACGGGCACGTCGGCTCATTGGCGGAAATCATGCGACCTCGATGACCGCCTTAATCACTCCTGTTTCCGGCTTCGTGTACGACTCGAAATCGGTCAACACGCCGTCGAGGTCCGTGCGATGGGTGATCCACGGATCGGTGTTGATCATTCCGGTCTCGATCAATTGGATGATCCGCGTGAAATCACTCGGCAACGCGTTCCGAGAAGCGATGATGGAAGCTTCCGGTTTGTGCATCGTCGGGTGGGTAAACGTGAGTTCGTCGGTCGTGATGCCCACGTACACGAGCGAACCCGTGCTGGCGAGATACTGTAGCGCGCCGCTCATCGAATATTTGTTGCCGGTGGCATCGACGATGGTTTGATACATGTCGCCATCGGTCAATTCACGCATGCGGTCGAGTTCGCTGCCGTCGCCCTTGAACAGGATCGTGTTTTCGACCCCATAATTGGAACGAACGAATTCGAGGCGGTCCGGGTTCATGTCCATGACGCTCATCCGCGCACCGGTGAATTTTGCGAACTCCAGGGTCGCCAGACCGATGGGGCCCATCCCGATGATCATCGAGTGGTCTGCGGGTTGCGGGTTGGCTCGATCGTTCGCGTGACAGCCGATCGCAAGCGTTTCCACGAGCGCTAGCTGGTCGTAGGAGAGTTTCTTTGAGGGATGGAGTTTATCCGCGCGGACCAAGAACGACTCGCAAAGTCCGCCATCCATCATCACGCCGATGACTTTGAGGTTCTGGCAACAGTTGGTCGATCCACGGCGGCACGGATAGCAGTTCCGACAGTTCATATAGGGTTCGACGCTGCATTTGTCGCCGACGCTCACATTGTCCACGCCGTCGCCCACGGCGACGACTTCGACTCCCAACTCATGACCGGGAATACGCGGAAAGTCGAAAAATGGGAACTTACCGAGGTAGCAACTGATATCTGTTCCGCACACACCCATTCGATGCGTCCTGACGACGGCCTCCCCCGGACCGGGAGCCGGTGGCGGATCGATTTCGAGTGCTTTGAGAGTTTTGAGTTCGCTGATCTGAATGGCGCGCACGCTTTGATTACTCCAGGTGATAAACGCGTTGGGCGGTTCCGCTAAATAGTTCACGTTGTTCGTCGTCGGACAGTTCGCTCGCGAGCTCCTTTACCGCCGACAGCCAACGGGCGTATTCCGTTTTGAGGAGGCACACCGGCCAGTCGCTTCCGAACATCAATCGGGACGGACCGAAACTCGCCAGGACCGTCTCCCAATAGGGACGGATGGTGTCCAGATTCCAGTCGGCATCTCGGACTTCGGTGGCGACACCGGAGACCTTGCACGTCACGTTGGTGAAATGTGCGATTTCGCGAATGCCGGCTGCCCACTCGGCATCGAATTGGTTCGACTGAATCGTCGGTTTCGCAATGTGATCAATCACCATCGGGATGTCCGGGTGCTGGCGGACAAATTCGATCGATGGCTGAAGATGTTTGGCGAAGATCAAGATGTCGTAGACGAATCGACGCCCTGACAATTTGGCGATGCCCCGATTGAATGCTTCACCCAAGATAAAGTTGTCATCGGGTTCGTCATGAACCACGTGCCGTAAGCCTTTGAGTTTTGAGGCTTCGGCGTACTTTTCAAGCTGGGCTTCAATGTCGGTGGACCGAAAGTCGACCCAACCGACGACGCCTCGCATCAGTGGAAGCTGGTCTGCGAGGCCGAGTAGCGTGTCGGTTTCCTCCAGGGACTGTCTCGCCTGCACCGTGACGAACCCGTCGACTCCGTTTTCGATCGCCAATTCAGAGAGGTCCTTGAGCCAGAAGTCGCGTTTCAGAACGCCCTTGTCTTCCGTGATCCAGCCATATTGCTCCGGCGAATACTTCCACAGGTGGTGGTGTGAATCGATGACCATCATTAGCTCAGAGGGGTATCTGCGGGGCGCGACCCGAAAGTCCTGCACCGCGTCGGGAGGACGCGAGCGCGACACTCTACCAAAACCGTCGCTCGTTGCCTGCCACGCGAAACCGGTGTCGCGGGAATACTCCGCGAACCAGGAATCACCGGCACATCCGTCATGGCTGACAAACCTCGGACGAAATCGAGTCGGGTGCAGCCGTGGCGCCGTACATTCCGATGACGGTATTCGAGCCCGGATCTGCCACCTCTCACTCGCGAAGACTCTCCCCGATACCTCGCCGCGAGCCAACGTCCGATCACCGCACTGGAAACTATGTCTGACTCCGCCGCATCCGCCGATCAAGAACTCGCAGAGACTCGCAAGAGCCGCACCGTTACCAAGCGGACGGATGCTGCCCAGTCGCCTCTGGAGACGTATCTTCGCGAAATCAACGAGACGGCCCTGTTGACCGCCAAAGAAGAGTTGGAGCTCGCGGCGCGGATCGAAGACGGTGACGTCGAAGCCCGCGATCGGATGGTCCGCGCCAATCTTCGCCTCGTCGTCAATATTTCGCGAGGGTATACCGGCAAAGGGCTAAGCCTCCAGGACCTCATCGAAGAAGGAAACCTGGGCTTGCTGCGAGCGGTCGAGGGTTTCGACCCGACCGTAGGCACACGGTTCAGCACCTACGCGAGCTACTGGATCAAACAGTCGATCAAGCGGGCACTGATCAACAGCGCGAAAACGATCCGCATCCCGGCCTACATGGTCGAACTGTTGAGTAAGTGGCGGCGTGCCACCGCGCGATTGAGCGAAGAACTCGGTCGCACGCCCACCAACGAAGAGGTCGCCCGCGTTCTCGGCCTTCCGAAAAAGAAACTTCCGATCATTCGCAAGGCGATCCGCATCAGCAACAGCACACCGCAAAGCGATCAATCGGAATCCGGTTGGTCCCTCGGCGAGATGGTGATGGATGAGCGGTTGAAGGCTCCCGACGAAACGCTGCTCGATCACGACATTCTGCGGCACGCAATGGAGCTGCTCGACGACCTCGAAGATCGTGAGGCTACCGTGCTTCGCCTTCGATTCGGCCTCGACGGGACCGAGCCGCGCACGCTCAAGGAGATCGGCGCGGAACTCGGGCTCACTCGTGAACGCGTTCGACAAATCGAAACCGAAGCGCTGCGTCGGTTGGCCGACGGGTTGACGGATCCTCGTGAGCGGCTTGGTGGTTGAGGGTAAACCGTCGTCGAGCGTGTGACGGAATCCACGTGCGTGCATCGAGGGAAACGTACTCTTTGAGTGAGTTTCCCACACCACGCAGGCAGGTTGATGATTCGGCTCTACTATCTCAGCAAGGCCGCCGAGGGTATCGGCGAAGAGGACATTCAGGAGATCCTTGCAACCTCACGGCGAAACAACATTGTCAGCGGCGTCACTGGCTTGTTGATCGTCAAGGAAGGCTGGTTCGCGCAAGCGCTTGAGGGGCGACGCGAATACGTGGATCCCCTCTACAACAAAATTTGCTGGGATGCGCGTCACACCGAAACGGAGATCCTCTCCCGCGAGGACGGCGTTGATTCGCGGATCTTTCCCTCCTGGTCGATGGGCTACCGAAACCTCGATTTGGAGGAGCCACCGCGCGTCCTTGGTGATTTCGATCTCCGTGAGTTATTGATCAGCGCGGACCCGTATCAACTCGGTGTCTTCTTCCGCGCATTCCCCGAAGACTCACTCGCAGAGGCGCTTTAGGCCGCCTCTCGAGAATGCCTCACTCCGAGTGTTTCCGAAGCCACTCGCGAGCTTGATCTCGATAGCGGCTCTTGCGATGCATCCATCGGTCGGTGTGGGGATGAATCACATCGCCATCAGGGATGTCAAAAATCTTCGCGACGGGAACTCGGAGGAACGTGAATTCGCCCAGGTGAGCATGCTGTTTCAGAAAGTCATTGCCGCCGCCGCACACCAACGCGGGACGTCCGTCGAGTCGTTTCAAACGCTGTAACGCTGACTCGCGATCACTGTCTGGATAGTTCCACTCGCGTTGTCCATCGAAGTGATCGTGCGTGAGGAAGCCGCGCCAGAAACGCGCGATCTCGTCATCGGCGAGCCCGATGTAGCTGGTTGCGATCGCGCCGCGTGAAAATCCACACACGAAGATGCGGTCGGTATCACCGCCGAACGCATCGCAGATTCGGGGTAGATTCACTTTGCAATAGTCAACCGTCGCTTGTTTGTCGCCCCACCATGTCACCGCATTCTGTTTGCGGCCGACTTCGACGTAAGGCATCGAGATCCAAATGAATCCTTGTCCTCCGGTCAGCCCGAAGCCGAGATTGGCGTCTTTGACTTCGCCGGTCGAGCCACACGGCGGAAAGTGATTGCCTGTGTACTCGACGAGTACCGGGTACTTGCCTCCCGGTTTCCAATCGGTGGGCAAGTAGAGCGCGTGATACACATCCGTGCCGACGTACTCCGGCGCGACTTGGCGAACAAATCGTCCCGCTGCCGGTTCGTCGTCCTTCATTTGCGGCGTGACCAAGTCGTTCTCAGCCTTCGTAGCTCGCGCTTCAGCCGAAGGCGGTTGGTCCGCGACGGACGACGGTGTGAGGATCCACGTCGTCGCGGCCCAAGGAATCAGCCGGGCCCATCGATGCGTCCGCAAGTGCAACCCCAGGCTCATTCTTGATGGACGCTCATTTCAGCGCAAGGTTTTTTCTTTGCAGCACCGCCCTGATCGAAGCGGACGATGACTGACCATTTGAAAGATTGTACCAGGGAGAGTCGGCGTGACCAAACGCGGAGGTGTCCCGAAAGCCTGGCGTAAAAAACATGTTGTGCGACCGCTGCACGATCATTCCGCCGAGTGCAGTTCATCGCGTATTGCCTGCCATTCGACCCACACATTTTCTGGGTCTAGGTCATCGTAACCACGTGATTCGGACATTGCGCCCACCTTGGATACCGGCATCATCATGCAGACGCCAGAGTCCCGGATTGCGAGAACCTCATCAGAATCGCCACCAAAGCGGAATGAACACCGGCACGAGTTGTTCGTCATCTGCCATTGTACCCAGCGTTAGCGGCTCGGGCGGCACCGCCAGGATCCAAATCACTCGTTGTTGCCCGTGCTAGAGATTACCTGAACGTGACTCGCTTTCACCAGTCTGCAGTGCCCCAGGCTCTGCCCAGGTGACCCTGTGGAGCGCTCGAATTGCCCTTGTCGCTACGTTCAAGCGGTGAGAATGGGCCGTGAGGCGTTGAATGGGTTGGTGATCATTCAAACCGAAGAACACCTTCGATAGTACAGCAGACACGACTCGCTGCTTCTGATGGGCGACCGTATGTGTAGCGGGAAAACGGCTTCACACGATCAGCGAGTTCTTTCATACCCATCGATGTTAGGCGGCCGTTGCACGACGTCGAAGGTATACCGTGGACGGAGTATACGTGTATTGAGCGCCGCAGTTAGTACAGCGAATGCGCCAGATCGCCACGATTCGCGGGCGTCCGCCACGAGCAATGATCTCCAAGCGGATTTTGCGATTGCGTTCATCACATTCATTCCGAGCGCGCTCAATTTCGTCGCGACCGAATGGTGTGCCGCATTCATCACAAGGGCGGCGAATAAGACGTTGAAATCGAATGCGTTCAGTGATCGCGATGTAAGGCAGGATCACGGGCAGCAGGAGGATCAGCAGCGGGATGCCGACGATGACCGCGATTGTGGATAAGGTCTTGCGGATGATTGGATGAGGTCGCCTAACGGGCCGTATTTACGACACCGCTGTTGCGATGCCATTCAAGCTTGAGCGATGAGATATTCTACCATCAGAGGGCGGCTCGGACAAACGGCAGCGGTGTGCCGAAGGCCTAGCGTGAAGACCATGTTGTCAGGCGGCCCATCTAGCAATCACGTGGGGTGTGTGACAGCTCAGTTGTGTTTCCATCTGAGTGCAAAACATGATAACTACCGATTGCGTCAATGGTTGCTTCGTACTTGACCGAATAGTCAACACGAACTCGCATTCCATCAATTCCAATCGAACATACCGTGGCGTACAGAAACACAGAGGCATCTGCGGACATGCCGTCCAAGGGCGATTTGCCGCGTTTGAGCGAGGGAAAGTACTGCCCGTGCACGAAGTCCATGCAGGAAACAAGTTCATCACGGTGCCTAGCGTTCCAGCGCAGGCGACGAATGAAGGTCAGCATCGTGGATCGGTAGTCCGGACAACGTTAGCGGCTTGGGCGGCACCGCGAGTAACCAAATCACGAGTTGTTGCCCTCGTTAGAGGTTAACTGAAAGTGACTCGCTCTCACCAGTGTGTGGTGGGCCAGGCTCAGCCGGGGCAACCATGTGAACCGCTCTCAGTGTCTAGGCGAAGCGGACGACGCCTGAATTGCGAGAGATTGTGCCCATTCAATGGGCCGTTGTCAGAGAGCCAAGATGTGCCCGAAGGGCCTCAGCGTAGAAATCATGTTGTGCTGCAGCGCTACTCTTCCGCGTTGCTTTTCATTGAAGCTGCAAGCTCGTCAACTGCCTCTCCAACGTTCTCTCGCTCGATTTGTTCTGCGAGTAAGCTGTGGATTTGATCCAATTGGTTATCCGGGTCAGCAATGGCTAGAAATTCATCCCACGTTTTGGCGTCTTCTGGTGGGACTTTTTTGTCGAGAATCTTGTTTGCTCGACGAATCAGGTTCGCCGATTGTGGCGCGGACAATCGTTCGAGTGCAAGGGCAACGGCCTTTCGAATCGGCGCAGTCTTGTTGTACCCGTAACCGGACAAGCCGCCATTGTAGAACTGGCACACGAAAGCGTAGCAGAGGAAAAGGGTTTGCTCGTCCTCGGTGAGATCGCACAGTCCTTCAGCGTTTTCGTCAACGCGCGAAGCCAACGGCAGCCAGAGTTCGTACGCAAGGTTGTCACTCATTGGTTTCGTCCGGACAACGTTAGCGGCTTGGGCGGCACCGCGAGGAACCAAATCACGAGTTGTTGCCCTTGTTAAAGGTTAACTGAAAGTGGCTCGCTTTCACCAGTGTGTGGTGACCTCGGCTCAGCCGGGGCGACCTTGTTCACCGCTCGAATCGCCTTGTCGCTTTGTTGAAGCGGTGAGATTAAGCCGTGAGGCGTTGATGAGTCGGTTGCCGTGCTGATCCAGCACGCAGGCCTGGACAGAGTGTTGGTGATCATCCAAGCCGACGAACACCTTGGATGGTGCGATAGGCAATGCTCCTGATGGGTGACCGTCTGAGTAACGACAAAACGGTTTGACCCGATCAACGAGTTCTTTCATACCGATCTGTGTTGGCGACTCAGAAGTGTGAACAGGCGATATGTGTCGTGACCATCGAAATGCGGGACCGTGATTGCAATTGCAACGCAATGCGTTACAATGCGGCGATGAATCGTGATCTAGCTGTCGGTCTTCACATTGTCGGGTTTCTGACCGCGCGACAGGGGCAGCCTTTGACGTCGGAGGTGTTGGCTGAGACCTATGGAACCAGCCCCGTCGTGGTCCGACGGGTGTCGGCCAAATTATGCCGAGCCGGGTTGATCGAAACACGGCGCGGGATCGGTGGCGGAAGTCTGCTTACTCGGGATCCGTCAAAGATAAACTTACGACAAGTCTATGAAGCCATTGCCGACCGCCCAGAGCTTCTGGGGCGACATCCTGGAGAGGAAAGCGGTGCTGCCAAGGTCCTCGCCGAATACATCAACGAAATTTACGACGAGGCGGAGGAGGCGTTGATGCGGAAGTTGGAGTCGGTGACCGTGAAGCAGATGGATGCGGTGGTCAAGCCGCGAATCTGTGCATGGTTATCGCGAAATCGGAAATGAAATTTTTTTGCCCCTAAATGTAACACAAGAGGTTGCTAAATATGGCCGCAGAGATGGACTCGAAATCCAATGAACGAAGTAGCATTCTTTTGAAGATCGCGGCCGTGTTGTGGGTGATATGGGGGTTGGTGCATGTGCTAGCAGGCGTGATCACGATTAGCCAAGAAACGCCGGAAGCGGTGATGGGAATCGCAGATCGAATCGATCGCACCTCACTCGAGGTGGTTTACCCTGATGCCGCTGGCGCGATTATCAATCAACACGGGTTCAACTTGGCATGGATTGGCGTCGTAACGACGATCTGTGCGGTGTCTATTTGGCGACGATCGAGACCCGCAATCCTGCTAGCTGCTTTGGTCGGAGGCTTGACAGATATCGGGTACTTCTTGTTTCTCGACCTTGGTGGATTCGTCAACTTCATGCCAGGCACAGTCATGACTTTGGTTTGTGCTGGTGCGATCACGATTAGCTTTATCGCTCATTTCGGCCGGCAAAAAGAACAGGTCCAATGAGAGTCGCAAAACGTTGGCCGCTTGGGCGGCACAGCGGGGATCCGAATCGCTTGTAGTCTTTGGAGGCCAACTGAGAGTGACCAGCTCTCACCAGTGCCGACGGCCGCAGCGTAAGAACCATGTTGTACGGCACGGAATCGCTAAGACGCTAACCACCGGAAATCATCTCGTCGACAGCACTTTCAAGCGTAGGGCAATAGGCATAATTGAGCGGTGCGTCTGTCGACAGTCTGTGCACGACTGTCCATGGCTCGTCGGACCAGTCTTCGCCCTCGGTAAACGCAATACCCTTGTCTCGACCGACGCGATAGAGCAGCCAACCGTTTGGCGCGCGTTCAACGACCTGTTGCCAATTAGACACAGCGCCGATGCATCGACGATCTGTGAATGCTGCGAGTTGCGAGTCACGCAGCTTAACAACTTCGGTCTCAGTCATGATTCGCCTCCGATGATTGATTTGTCTTGTGCCTGTGCCGCACAAAGATCCATGAGTGGCAAGCCTTCGAGGCGATCGGGCGACGGGCCCATGATGCTTGGCGTTTTGTCTTGCATCACTCGTGAAGTTGGAGTTGTCTTCAAAGCGTATTCTGGCCATTGACCTGGGGAAATTCAAATCCGTTTCATGCCTCATTGACCGTGAATCGGATTCAAGACAGCGCCAGACCTTTGAGTCCGATCCAGCCCAGTCCATCGCGTGACTGGAGGAGGTCTCGGTCGACCAGGTTGTGATCGAAGCCTATTCGATGACCGGTTTGGGTGAGTGACCTGTGTAAACACTTGGCTCGACGTGCCCGTGGCGTCCTTGCACTCTCTTGGGCACACAGTGGGAAGGTCTTTACGGACCGAGGATAGCGCCAGACCAGTAGCGAAAGTCGACACGTTCGTTCGGGTGGCAGTATTTTAGATCGCCGGCGGGATCTTTTGAAATCCAGATGTCACGAAGTTCACCATCAATGTATTGCATTGCGATCACAGCACGGTCATTGAGTACGTCGTCAACGTAGGATCGTACGGCCTGTGGTTTGGGAAGATTGAGAATTGAGGCCAGCGTGTCAGCGTGAGTGTGCCAACCGAATTCGCGAAACCCAATGGCCACGTCACCATCAGTCATGGGGATGACGGCGAAGTGCAATGATCCATCAGGACTGCGGTGTTCTTCGGCTGGAACCATGGTGGGTCTAGGTCGCACAACGTTAGCGGCGTGGGCGGCACGGCGGGGATCCAAATCACTTGTCGTTGCCGTTTTAGAGGTTAACTGAAAATGACTCGCTTTCACCAGTGTTTGGTGACCTTGGCTCAGTGCCAAAACCCGACTTCGTGTGGGCGGCGGAGGCGAAGCGTGATCACGCTAAGGCGCGGAGACGCGAAGAGCTTGCGCGACCTCTCTGGTACCTTCGCGGCTTGGCGTCTTCGCGTGACGACTATGCGTATCGCCGGCGATCGTTCTGGGAGAAAAACTGCTACGACACCTGCGTATGCGTTAATCCTCGGTGGCAAGCTGGAAGCCTGAGTCAAGTTAATTGCCGAAGTTGTTTTCGAGCGACACCTAAGCGACTGGGAGCGAGTTGAATCGTGCGTGATAGGTGAGATGCATTGATCTCGCAGCGGATGACAGTTCTTTGGTGTGACCAAGCGTTCGGTCACGTTCGGATCATGCGGCGGGCCTTTCGGGTGACGACACATGCGGGCTTGCAAATAATTTTTATCGGGGCGATTGTTCTAGCAGTGCCTCGGCGAAGCCTTCGCCGATCCGCGCCATGATTTTCGCGCAACCGAGGTAGTGAAACGCGGCGTTGGAGGTTCCCGTTTCCAAAATTGTCTGCTCACGTTTGCTGAATTCCGCCGACATCCATTCGGTCCGCAACTTCTGTTGCTGGTCTCGTGAGAGTTTCGACTCTTGTGTTTTTTTCTTCATTTCTCGGTTGATCTCGTCGCGTCGCGCGAGCAGCCCACTCAGTTCGAGGTCCCAGAATGCTTCCGTCTTGACGACCGCGACATTGCCTTGGAATTCTGGCAGCAAGGCCGGTGCCGCCATCGCGTCACGGAAGTTTTGATGGACCGCAGAGTAGCGCTTTTGGTCGGGGCCATACTTGGAAACCGGACCGCCGACGCCAAGAACCCCGATCACGAAAGGCAACTTCGGCGCCGCGAGGTCTTTGCGGACGTCACGGATGAAGTGCCCCATCAGTTGGCTGTAAAGATCGTAGCCGCCCGGCTTGTCTCGAGACGGGTACACGCCCCGGTCGACCATGTCGTTCCAGCCTTGAAACCACACAAAGCCCGCGAGTTCGTATCCCGCGTCGGCATCGTAATCGGGATAAACGCGTTTGATATTTCCGAGCACTTCACGAACATGCTCGATCATCAAACGGTAGTAGTGTCCGGTCGCCTCGGCTTTGGCCGACTTTGCTTCTGCAACGTCATTTCCACGCTTACGGATGTTGTCGAGTTGTTCATCGGTGAATTCATACGCACCGCCACTCGGAGACCGAAAATCGGTGTGCAGGCTCTTACCGCCCCAGGCTGTCTTAATGATCAGAATCGGCTCGCCGAGTGCTTCTTGCATGTGAATTCCGAAGAGAAACTCGGGTCCGATCTTCGGCCCACCTCGCTCGGCACCGAATCCCACCGTCAGGCGTCCCACTTTCTCCTGTTCTGACGAACCGATCGAGGAGACCCAAACGTCGTCACAGACGCGGGGTTTGCCGTCGCTGTTTTGCATCTTGGACAACAGGGGAGCGGACGCGGCGTCCATGCCGACATGCTCGAACGTGCGAAGATGCGCGTGGCCTTGCATGTTCGATTGGCCGGCCAGCACGAAAACCTTGAGCGGGTTTGCGGCGAACAACCCTGAGGAACCGAGGACAACGAAAACCAGGGCCGGCGCGAGACGAAAGAGCGATTTCATGGGGTCAGTTTTCGATCAGGTAGAGGTTCGACTTGCTGCGGAGAATCATTTGATCGCCGACGATCGCCGGCGAGGCCATGAACCCGTCGCCGAGTGTCGTCTTCGCGAGTTGCTTGAACTCGTCACCCGGTTCAAGGGTCAGGATTTCGCCTTCCATCGAGAAGAGATAGATTCGGCCGCGCGCGTAGATCGGTGACGCGGCATAAGCGCCACCGGCCCGCTTTTGCCAAGCAATCTCGCCCGTCTTGGGATCGCGGGCCGAAACAACTCCGTCGTCGCTGGTCATGTAGAGCAGACCATCGATCAACAGTTGTGACGATTTCTTTGCGACGCTTTTCTGGGCGGACCACGCGACATGCGTGCCCGTGACGTCGCCTTTGCCCCCGGGACGCACCGCCACCATGGAACCCATGCCGTTGGTGATGAACAAAAGTCCGTCGCCGAAGATCGGCCGCGCCGACGCGTTCATTCCGTCGTGATAGACCGTCCACAGCGTTTTGCCATTCTGGGGCGCGTAGGCGATGGTCGCGACCGCGCTCGGATAGATCAATTCCTCGCGATCGCCTGAATCGATCACCTGTGCCGTGCAGTAGGCTTTCATTCGATCGCCGTTGTCGGTCCCGTAATCGATGTCACGCTTTTGTTTCCAGACGGTGGCGCCCGTTTGTTTGTCGAGCGCGACGACGTACTGGACGTCAAAGCCGTCGTAGGCAACGAAGAGTTTTCCGTCGTGCAGGATCGGTGACGAAGCAGGGCCGCGATGGTGGTCGCACTCGAGGTCCTCGCGTTTCCAGAGGAACTCCCCGGTCGTCGCATCCAAGCATGCGGTCAGGTAGCTGCCGAAGTGAACATAAACGCGACCCGACTCGATGACCGGTGTCGGCGTCGCGTAGCTGTTCATCGGATGGCAAAACGCAGGGGCTTCGTTTTCGAAGATGACCTTGTCAAACACCATTTTTCCAGAGGACCGATCCACGCAGAGCACCGAAAGCCGAGTGCCGTCCTCGGTTGCCGTGGTCAGCCAAATTTGGTCCTCCCAAACCACCGGCGAGGACCAACCTTTTCCGTGGATCGGTGTTTTCCATTTCACAACGGACTGGTCGATGGTGACAGGCACATTCGCATCGTCCGCACGTCCGTCTCCGGTTGGGCCTCGGTACTCTGGCCAGTTCGCATGGGCCGTGAGGGCAACGCAAAGGGTGAGAACAACCGTTAGCGGGAAGATGCGATTCATGGGGGTGCGGTGGGGAGGAGAATCGGAGCGGAAACGCACCGATTGTAACCGAGGACGGAAATCGATGGCGAAGTGAATGCGACGCTACTCGATCGGCCCAAAGAACTCGTACTCGTCCCAAGCGACGGTTCCGCCGACGACACGCGGGTCTTGGGTCCGCTCCAAGTGTTCAAAGAGACGTCTTCGAAGTTCGGCCTGCGTCTCGGCCATTTGCACCAGCCCCGCAAGATTGACGAGTTGATCGGGATCACTCACGACATCGTAGAGTTCTTCGGCCGGTCGTTTTGCAAACGCCAAATCCGCGTTCGCACCGTGGATCGGATGAGCGCGATGATTCAACAGGAAGGTCTTGGTAATGGAACGCGGGATGTCGCTAAACGGATTGCCGCGGGTCGCATCAATGCAGTCGGGAGAACCCGACGGCCAAAGACTCGGTTCAAAGTTATAGATGTAGAGAAAACGTTCCGTTCGGATCGCGCGGCAAGGGTATCCGCGACCGCCCGCACGACAATACTCGTGACGTTCCATCGCGCAGAAGGTTGCGTCACGTTCCAGAACCGCTTCATCGACAATCAGGTCCGTCAGGCCCCGCGCGGTCATCCCCGACGGACGCTCGATCCCGGCGACGTCAAGGAATGTCGGCGCCAGATCGCTCAGACTGGTCAGCTCCGGAACGACACGTCCGGCGTTGACGATTCCTTGCGGCCAACGGATCGCCAACGGAACTCGCGTGCCTGCATCGTAGAGTGTGGCTTTTCCTCTTGGAAACGGCATGCCATTGTCGCTTGTGACCACAATCAGTGTGTTGTCGAGCATTCCCCGCGATTCAAGCAACTCGACGGCTTGGCTCACGACACGATCAAAATATTGGATTTCGAACAGGTAGTCCGCCAAATCACCGCGGACGTTCGGCGCATCGGGCAGTGATGCAGGGGGCTCGATCAAGTCGGGATTGATGCCGCTCGCTTCCCCGGATCCCGACTCGAAGCGTCGATGGGGTTCGTGGGTTCCGAGCCAGAAACAAAACGGCGTGTCTGCGGGCAACTTGTCGAGAAACAGCGCGAAGTTTGCCGCGTAGTCGGTCTCACTGATTCCGTCTGCCGGTGGATCGAGCACAGACTTATGAACCGATCGACCCGCCGGATTGAGAGTCCGCTCGCTCGCGAAGAGGTCGCCCACCCATCTTCGACCGGTGGCGCCGATCTGGTAGCCATTTTCAAAGAGTCGCTCGGTGTAGGTCGGAAACTTTTTGGCCAACGTGCTGTAGCTGTTGCCGCCCTGTTCCAAACGCCAGATCGGTTGACCGGTCAACAAGGCGTTGCGTGATGGACCTCCGACGGGCGCGTCGGCAAACGCATGTTCAAATCTCAAGCCTTCGGCGGCGACACGGTCGAAACCGGGCGTGCTCACCACCCGATCGCCGTTCGCGCCGGTGTACCTGTAGCTGAGGTCATCGGCGATGCAAAGCAAAATGTTGGGGCGCATGCCGAACACGGGCATTTCATGCGGAGCCCTGCTGCGTTGTTGGGCGGCGACATTCGTTGATGGTGCGACGTTGTCGCTCGCAGTGCCATCGATCGGCTCGACGGATGGAGGCAGCCCGCTCGTGTCGAGAGTTTCCTCCGTTTGTTGGTCCGCCGTGAGTTGTTGATACCTCTGAATCACACTCCAGGACCAGCCGAGTAGCGCGGCGACGCAGGCGGCCAGTGCCAACCAGGGCAACCGGCTACGTCGCGCATTGCTGAGTCGGTTCGCGATCAGAGCCGCTGACGGAGGTCGTCCACTTCGCTCCACTCGCAGGCACTCCGAACACAACCGCGCGAGGTCTCGATCGACGCTGGGGTTCAGCTCTTTCAAAGGAGTGATCGTGCCCCGTTGTGCGGCGGCCAGCATCGCGTCGCGCGACTCGCCACGAAACGGCGCATAACAGGTCAGCAACTCGTAAAGAACGGCACCGAGCCCGAAGATGTCGGTCGTCTGGTCCAACTCCAAGCCGCCGCGAGCTTGTTCGGGCGACATGTAGGCAGCTGTTCCCGTTCCCGCTCCGCCCGAAGTTTCGCCGGCCGGCAGTGCCAAACCGAAGTCGATTAGTTTGGGAATTCCATCACGCGTCACCATGATGTTGGCGGGTTTGATATCCCGATGGATCAAACCGATCGAATGCGCGGCGGCCAGCCCCAAAGCTAATTGCCGGACGAGATGACGGATCTCGTCGGGCGTGAACTTCTTGATCCGCATCAGGCGGTCGAGTGAAATTCCGTCGATCCTTTCGAGGACGAGAAAGGGTGTCGAGTCTTTCTCCGCTCCCTCGAGGCCTGTTTCTTCGCTTGCGTCGCTGCAATAGCCGATGGTGTGGCAATGAACGACATAAGGGCTTTCGATCTTGGCAAGCAGTCGCCCCTCGCGGGTCACGGCGAGACGTTCGGTGTTGCCGAGCCGTTTGTCGTAGAGCTTGATGACAACCTTGCGATCAAGATCGGGATCGCGGGCCAGATAGGTCGTTGATTGGCCGCCGCGTGCGATTTGGTCGACGATCTCATAGCGTCCAAACGACAGCAGCCGCCCGTCTTCGTGGAGCGTACCGGCCGCCGATTGCAGACGTTCGACAAATGAATTCAGGGAATCGAATTCCAACGCGTGGTCTTCGGCGTCGCCATCTGAACTCGGATTGGAGTCCTGCCGGGTGTCGAATTCGCTCGGTTCGTCGCGGCTCGGTTGCTGCATCTTGAGTTGGGAACCCGATCCGATGGAGAGTGGAAACTGTCGCGAGCGCGCCCACCGTCGCCTCCCATGCAGCAATACAGGCCGTCGGTGTCGTTTGTTCGCAGTGAAACGAGTGATCAGGTGCGAACCTAGTTTACTGAAACGCAATTCGTGAATTCAATGTTTGCCATTGCAATTCGTCCTAAAACCCCCGTGTCGAGCGTGGAGCACCGCCGACACACTTGCGTCTTGGTGGTTGGATTTGCTGATTGGTTGTTGGTAAACCGCCCGCGCGATAGGGTACGGGAAAGATCATGCAGGGGGCTTCAAGTGCGGAATGAACTTCGACTCGGAACAAGAGAGTCTCATCAAAGGCTCGACCTCTTCGTGGGGAGCCTGAGCCCATTCGGTTCCGATCGGGCGTACCGGGTTTATCTGACGGCGATGAATTCGCTGTATCGCGTCTACGGGGACTCTTTGGGTTGGGCGTCCAAGCAGGCCGGTTTGCCTTGCCCGGTGGCGGGGTTGTTGAACGCGATCGAAAGCGACTTCGGTGGACCGGTTCCCGATTCGGGGGCGATGCCGGAAGGCTCGGCCACGACGGAACAACGTTGGGCCGCTGCGTATGTTCTGGAAGGCTCCGCGATGGGCGCACGCTACCTCAGCCGGGAGTTGAACGAGACGAGTCTGCCCTCGGCATTCCTCACCAAGCTTGCGGCGGACTCTCATGATCGATGGCCGAAGTTCGTCGCGGCGCTTGACGAGGCGGATTGCGATGTGCAAACGACGGTCGCGGCGGCGGTCGGCGTCTTTGACTTTGTCCGCAAACGCTTCGTCGAGTTGGCGGACGGCGCCGGCATCTCCCCGGCTCAGTGACAGAATTCTCGCCTGACAGAAACAATGCAGCCTGACGAAAAGCTTGCGCTGAATAAATGCGATAATGAGCCGGTGCACATCCCCGGGCGCATTCAGCCTTTCGGTGCACTATTGGGCTTTGATTTGAACTCGGGTGAGATTCAGTATCAGAGCGAGAATGTCTCCGCGATGCTTGGCGAGGAAGAAGCAAATTGCCTTGGGCAAAACTACGAAGGCATTCTTGATGATCGAACCATCGTGCACGCGATCCGTGGCGCCTTGGGCTTGCCCACTATCCGGAGCCAACGCGAACGGCTGGGGTTATTTGAACTCAACGGGCAAGCGTTCGACCTTTCGCTTTACGCGACATCAGCAACCGCAGTTTTGGAGGCCGAGCCGAATCTGCAACCCCGCGACAACCCTCAATCGCCGGTCGCACTCGTCCAGTCCATGATGCTCGCACTGCGAAAGGGCAAGGGTGTCGAAGCCTTCCTCGATTCCTGCGTTCAGGCATTGCGTTTACTCACCGGGCACGACCGCGTGATGGCGTACCGATTTCTGGAGAACCATGACGGAGAGGTTGTTGCCGAAGCAAAGGCGCCCGGTCTCGAGCCCTATCTCGGGTTGCGTTATCCGGCCTGGGACATTCCCACGCAAGTTCGCCAAATCATGTTGCGCGCGCCATTTCGCGTGATCGCTGATACGCGAGCGGAACCGGTGCCCGTGCTCGGGGTACCGGGCGCGTCGCCGCTGGACATGACGCTCAGTCACCTCCGGGGAGTATCGCCGATTCACGTCGAATACCTCGAGAACATGGGGGTTCGTGCGACGATGAACACCTCGATTGTCGTCCGTGGCAGGCTGTGGGGACTGTTCGCTTTTCATCATGAGCGAGCACGCGGTGCGACTGCCGACCAGCGATCGATTTGCGAGCTGTTTGGTCAGCTTGCCTCAATGCACCTACAACAAGAGGTCGAGCAAGAACGATTCGCATCGCGACAACGAGTGCGTTCGACGCTCGACGCGATTGAGAATTCGAGCGAGAACGTGGATACGGTCGTGTCGCGACTGTCGAATGAATTGATGGGTGCCGTGGATTCCGATGGGCTCGGTATCATTCGGGGCGACGAGACGACGGTCGTACATGGAGAGACGACGTCACTCCTGTGCGCGAACGCACTCGCCGAGGTCGCCACCGAAGATGTGTTGTCGGTCGACAAGCTGCAGGCCGTACCCAAGCTCGCCGATCGTTCCTTCGGTGCTTCCGCAGGAGCACTGATGTTGCGACTGCCAGGTGATGCGTGGCTCGCGTTCTTTCGGAACGAAATCGTTCAAGAGATTCGCTGGGCCGGTCAAAAGGAAAAGGAAATCACCTACGGGCCCAATGGACCACGCCTCTCACCGCGAGGATCGTTTGCCGAGTACCGCGAGTCCGTACAGGGACGCTGTCGTGCCTGGACGGAGAACGATCTGGCTTCGGCGAGCCAAATCTGCAGAGAGCTTTGGAAGCGAATTCAAGTCTCGTCCGAGGCGCAATCTCGGCAACTGGAAAGGCAAAAGCAATATCAGGACTTGTTGATTGCCGAGCTAAACCATCGCGTCAAGAACACGCTCGCTCTGGTGCGTTCGATTGCTCGCCAAACCACTTCGTCATCGGTTTCGATCGAGCAGTACGTCGAAATGCTGGAACAACGGATCGCGGCGCTCTCCAAAGCTCATGACTTGGTCGGTGGGAGTGGGCTGCAATGGGCACGAATCGAGGATCTCGTTGCTGCTGAGTTGAAACCCTTCGAATTCGACAACACCCGCGTGAGTGTGGAAGGAGCGATGATCGCGATCCGCGCCGATGTCGCCCCAATTCTCGCTCTGCTGTTCCACGAAATGATTTCGAATGCCGCGAAACACGGCGCGCTTTCACCTGCCGGCGGGACGCTCCAGGTCCGTTGGTATGCAGACGCCGGAGGTGTCTCGATTCGGTGGCGGGAGGATGTGAAGGGTGAGTTGAGTGAACCGGAGCGACGTGGTTTTGGTCTTGCGTTGATCGAGCGGGCACTACCCTATGAATGCAATGGAAGATCATCGATTGAATTCGGGCGTCATCATCTCGAAACCGAGTTCTGGTTGCCCGCGGAAACAATTGATCACACGGCGGATACCGAACAAGCCCAAGAAAAATCGGTTGAGCGCACCGAGAGTGTCGAATCCTTGGACCTCAGTGATCTGGAGGCGATCCTCATCCTGGAAGACAATCTTGTCTTGGCGATGGAGACCGAGCGAAATCTACTCGATCTCGGTGTGACATCGGTTGATTCATTACCGAACACCGAGCTGGCGATGGCCGCGATCGATCGAGTCGACTACGACTGCGCCATTCTCGATATCAATCTCGGTGACGAGACCAGCTTCGAGGTCGCTGAAAGACTGACAGAATCGGGCATCGGTGTCGTTCTCGTCAGCGGTTACGACAGCAAGTACCAGCTGCCTGCATCTCTCGTGAGGACGCCACGCTTGACCAAGCCAGTGGGGCGTGTCGATTTGGTGAATGCGATTCGCCACACGTTACGGGGGAAAACGCCGTGACAACGATCCTGCTGGTCGAGGACAATCGACCGCTCGCCGCACACTGGCAACAATCGCTCGAAGCCGAGGGCTATCGCGTCATTCATGAGACGTCTGTTGAAGCGGCGATCGACGTCATGGAGGACACAACGCTTGATCTCGTGATCACCGATATTGTCCTCGAATCAGACAACGAGCAGCTCGCGCTCTCCGGCGGACTCGCGGTGATTTCCTACATCGCGCTCAATCTCGATCCACAACCGAAAATCATCGCCACCAGTGGAGATTCCCAGTCCCCGTTCGTGGATGGCAATTTCAGTCGCCTCAACTCGATGCGGCGATTGCGTAAGCCGGTCGCGGTGGAAACGCTACTCGAAACGATTCGTGCCCTGTTAGAGGTCGAGGTCAGCGCGGGCGACACCAAGGCAGAAACGCGAAGCGCACTGCAGTCGCGATTGATGCTGCAGGTCTTCGGCGAAACGAGCGGTGTCTGGGATTGGCAAGTCGGCACGGACAACGCGGAGTATTCCACCGGCTGGCGGAAAATGCTCGGCTTCGATGCAAAGGATCTCGAAGGGTTTCCAAATACGCTCCAAGCCTTTGACGAACGGGTCCACCCCGATGACAAGCAAGCTCTTTGGGATGCCGTCGAAAACGCCTTTCAGCAACAGTCGCTTTTCGATCACGAGTTTCGCGTGCGGAATCGAGACGACGAATACATTTGGGTTCAAAGCCGTGGAACCGCCACCTACGGGGCGGATGGGAAACCGATCCGTCTCGTCGGCGCCACGCATAATGTCACTTCCCGAAAGCAGGCGGAATTCGAACGGAACGCCGCGCTCGAGTCATTGAAGCAACGAACGGCGGACCTGCGGCGGACGCAATACGCGGTCGACAACGTTGCGGATCCTGTCTTCATGGTCGGGCAAGATGGGGGCATCGTTTACGCGAACAAGCAAGCCGTCGAAAAGCTGGGTTTCACGGCCGAAGAGTTGTGCCAGATGCATATCGCGGAGATAAACACGACGTACACCCGTGAAGAGTGGTCGACTCGGTGGCAACAGACCAAGGAAGCCGGAGTCCTCCAATTCGATTCGATTCATCGATGCAAGGACGGCTCTTACTATGAGTGTGTCGTCACGAAGCACCATCTCGATTTCGACGGTGAGGAAATACTCTACGAAACGGTCCAAGACGTCACCGAGCAGCGACGGCTCGCACGATCGCGTGCGGCGGTCGCTGCACAACTCGCACAGATCATCGAAGCAATGCCGCTCGCGGTGGTTTACGTCGATGAGTCAAGAAACATCTTACGCGTCAATCCGGCGTTCGAGCGGCTCTTCGGCTACACGTCGGCAGAGTCTTTGGGAAGGCAGACCGTGTTCTTCTATGCGGATCCAGATGACTTCCACGCCATGGGAAGGAAACGATTCAGCGAGGATGCGCCGCGAACGACCGCACCACGGGAAGTCCGCTATCGGCGAAAAGATGGCACAACCTTCATCGGTGAAACCATTGGCACTCCCGTGACCGATGAGGCGAGCAATGTGATCGGCTTCCTTGGTCTTGTCGCCGATATCACCGAACGAAAGCAATCGGAGGACCGCATTCGAGCAGCGCAATTGCAAGCCGATTCGCTCAGTTCGATCCTTGAAGAATCACGGAATGAAGTCTACGCCTTCGATGCCGATTCACTTGCTTTCGTTTACGTGAATCGGGGAGCCTTGCAGAACATCGGCTATTCACTTGAGGAGATGAAGGCGAGAACGCCGTTGGATATCAAGCCGGCGCATGACACTGAGTCGTTTGCTTCGTTGGTACAACCGTTGCTCGAGCACGTGCGGCAAAAAATCGTTTTTGAAACAATCCATGAGCGGAAAGACGGATCGCGCTACGAAGTGGAAGTTCACCTCCAATTGGCGGACTACCTCGGACGTCCCAGTTTCGTCGCCATCATCGTGGATATCACTGAACGAAAGCAGGCTCAACGTTTGCTTTTAAAGGCGACTCGTTCATTCAAGGAAAGCGAAGAACGCATGAATTGGGCGATGACGAACGCGAACATTGGTCTCTGGGATTGGGAGCCGGAGAGCGACCGCGTGATCTTCAACGACGTCGCAAAAACACAATTGGGATATTCTGCGGACGAGGACTGGAACTCCTTTGCCGAATGGGAGTCGCGCCTCCATCCCGAGGATCGCGAGATGGCACTTGCCGCGGCGCAAAAGTTGGCCGATTCACCGAAAGCACTTTACAACTCGATCTTTCGACTCCGTACACAACAAGGCAGCTACTGTTGGATCAATTCTATCGGGAAAGGTGTCTTTGACTCCGATGGCCGTTTGCTCCGTTTGACGGGCGTGCACATCAATATTCACGAACGCGAAGAGGCGCGACTTCGGGCCGAAGAAAGTGAACAGCGTTTTCGTGCGTTAGCCGATTCCGCTTCGCCTCTCGCCTGGACCACCGAGCTCGATTCGGGTTGTTCGTGGCTCAATCGGAGATGGCTCGAATACACGGGGACAACTCTCGAAAGCCAACTCGGCGATGGCTGGATCGAGAGCGTTCACCCCCAGGACCGTGAGGAGACCTTTGCCCGTTACTCGGAAGCCTTTGCTCGTCGAGAGCCATTTGAATTTGAATACCGGCTTCGTCGTCATGACGGCGAGTATCGATGGTTCATGGTCAACGCCACGCCACGTTTGAATCCCGGGCGCGAATTCGTCGGGTATGTCGGAATGAGCTTCGACAATCACGATGCCCGCAAGGCCCGAGTCAAACTCGAAGCCTCTGAGGCACATTTGAAGGAGGTGAACCTACGCCTTGAGAAGACGAATGCGGATCTCGAGCATTTCGCCTACGTTGCGTCGCATGACCTCAAGCAGCCGCTCCGTGGCATCGACAAACTCGCGCAGTTCGTGATCGAGGATGTGGGAGAGTCGCTACCACAAGAATCCCGAACACACCTGCAAATGATGCGGGATCGGGTTGAGCGACTCAATGAGCTGTTGACCGATTTGTTGCGTTATTCTCGGGCCGGAACGGAGGACGGCGATGTCGTCGAGGTCGATTCCGGTGAGCTAATCGATGCCGTTGTTGATTTGTTGAGTGGACCTCCGGAGTTTCAAGTCCGACGCGATTCAGAAATGCCGGTGTTGCGGACTGTGAAAGCACCGATCGAGCAGGTCTTCTTCAATTTGATCGGAAACGCGATTAAACACCGTGAATCCGACTCCGGAATGGTCACAATCAGCGGATCGGAAGAGAACGGCTGGGTCACTTTTCGGGTGGAGGACACCGGCATCGGCATTGATCCAGCCTTCCACAGCCGAATTTTTGAGATGTTTACCACATTGCGTCCACGCGATGAGGTGGAAGGCAGTGGAATGGGACTCGCAATGGTGCATAAACTGGTACACAGCGTCGGCGGTCGTGTTTGGATCGATTCCGAACCGGGGCGTGGTGCCGCTTTTTCGTTTACTTGGCCGCTGGCGGCTGATTGACCCTTGGAATTCTTATGTCGCTAGGCAACACCGTCAGCATTTTGTTGGTGGACGACGACCAGATCGATGTTGAATCGATTCGTCGTAGCTTCAAAAAACAAAAGATCGCCAACCCCATTACGGTCGCGAAAGATGGGCTCGAGGCGCTCGCCATCCTGCGAGGGGAGGCTGACGGCGAAACGATTGATCGACCGTATTTGATTTTGCTCGACCTGAATATGCCAAGGATGGGTGGGATCGAGTTTCTGAAAACGATTCGCGATGACGAAGAGTTGAAAAAGAGCGTCGTGTTCGTCCTCACGACCTCCGACGATGACCGCGATGTCGTCGCGGCCTATGAGAACCAGGTCGCCGGCTACATGGTCAAGTCGCGTGTCGGGGAAGACTTCGTCGAGATGATCGGGATGCTCGATCATTATTGGCGGGTCATCGAATTTCCCATTTAGCGAACTCGTGTTCTTGGGCCTCGTAAATTTGGGGCGTGTAGGCAGCGTTCCCGAGTTTATGGTCTCGCGCTTGCAGAATCGCCACAACGATTTCCTCAGTCGAGCGTGCGTAAATCCGCTCGTGAGTCTTCGTAGGTTTCCGCGAACGCCAACGCCTCGGGTGAAGGTGTCTTGTTCCAGCGACGACAGGCTTGTTGATAGATTTCCGGCCACCAATTTCGGTGTTCCGTTAGGCCTTGCTCTCGATAATCGCGCCAGTGGCTCAACACGTTCGACCAACATCGATCGCCGTATTCGAGAGACTCCGCGAGCGACGAAAATTGGGGGACGTACCAGCGTCGTCCGATTTGAGCGTGAAGCACTTCGTCCGCCCAGTCAAAGTCCTGAAACAGCTTTGATAACGGATCATCGCTCTCGGCGGCGATTTCCCACTCGAACCGTTTCCCCGTCTTCGGCATCAGGCCTTGCTCGATAAAGAACAACACGCCGTGTCGCTCGCGCGCGGTGAGTTGCAAGTTGAGGTTGCGTGACCAAGTGAAATTGATCGGAATCTCTCGCCAATCAATTCCGAGCGATGCAAACCCGACTTCCCCCATCATCGCGTGGCGGGCTTCGTCCCAGAGTTGACGCGTCATCTCCATTTGGAATTCCCAAGGCTCCTCGTCGCGGAGTTCGACGAGAATGCTGGCCATCATTTCCGGCACGTCGAGTTCTCGGATTCGTTTGTAGTACATCATGAGCGTCTTGTCTTGCGGCGAAAATCGTTCGTCGTACAAGAATGCTTCGGGGTTCACGCCCGCGTTGTATGGGTCCGAGAAGCGTTCGTCGCGTTTCGGTTCACGATCAAATGGTCGAGGTGTTGCGCTGAAGTGCGGATCGGGTAATGGCGGTCGCGCTTCGTGAACTCCATCCAGTCCGCCGGCTGCGGCAAGACACCGATTCAAAACGTCGCGCCACTCGGACAGTTCCTCCCGACCTGAATTTCCAACGAGACGGTCGATCGCGTTAGAGCCGAACGATTGCAACTCGCCTAATTCGAATTCGATCAGCTTCGCTACGCGGACCGTCGGCGCATCGGCCAACGGATGAGCTTCCTCCCGCAAACGAGCGCAGGATTCAAGCACCGCCGAAAGGACATGGTCATAGAGTCCTATCAAGAGCGTTTCGGTTGTCGGTGCCGAATCGATCTCGTCCATCCATCGCTCCAAAGCGACGTCGGGGACCTGCTCCAGACCGAGCGGGGGTTCCCGCATTTCGGCGACACGCCGGCGGATCAGATCGACCTGTTCCGCGATCAGGTATGCGTGATAGCTGTATCCCGTTTTCAGTTCATAGATCGGCTCCGCGGTGATCCGCGACGTGAGCACTTCGTGCATGCGGCGCAAAACGTAATGCAGTCGTTTGAGCCGATTCACGCTTTCATCCAAACTCCAGTCGCCTTGTTTCGCGCGAGCCATCGAACAAACGCCGGCGAGTTGCGGCAGACCTGCGAACGAATCTTCGCCTGTAAATGAATCCGTCATCGATCTTTCTGCGGGGGAGGGCGTGGGATCCCGAGGGTAGCCGATTCGAACCCAGTTGTCGCATCTCAGACAACGCCGCGACGGTTTCTTCTGTTCTCGCGGCGGGAAACGCATGACTCAGGGGCGGTTTTCCCGCAAGCAAACCTGAAATCAGACGGTGCCGAGTCGAGGGGCACTTGTGCGAGCTAAATGAATAAACGCCGCAGTGTGTCGCAAGGTGTGCTCGGCGCGGTGCCACGATTGAACGCTCGAGAAACGAGTGTTGCAGCACCCCGCACGTCAAATGAGGAAAGACAATGTCGAGTGTCTTGGAGTCCACCCGCGCCGGTTCGGGATCCGAACCCGCCGCGCCCGTGTTCAGCAATGGACGGAATGAGAGCACTCGATCTCGATGGGACCAGCAATACGAGACGCTGCTCGCGACCGCCAAAATTGCAGTCGTCGACGATGAAGAACTCAATATCGAAATCGTCCAGGGACATCTGCGGCACGAAGGCTATCAGAACTTTTTTCGATCGACCGATAGCACTCAAGCGCTCGAGTTGTTTCGCCGAGTCCAGCCCGATGTGGTGTTGATGGATGTCGTGATGCCGGGGATGACTGGGCTCGAAGTCCTTGCAGCCATGCGTGAGGACGAAAGCATGGTGCACATTCCCGTGATCGTGCTGACAGCCGATGACGGTGCCGATACGAAAATGCATGCGCTACGACTCGGACCATCCGATGTGCTCTACAAGCCCGTTGATGCCACTGAAATGCTGCTGCGCGTACGCAATGTGTTGACGGTGAAAGCCTATCAAGATCATCTCGCTGGTCACTCACAGGAGTTGGAGCGGATGGTCCGTGAACGTACCGCAGACCTCGCGGCATCGCGTCGGCGGATCATTCATTGCCTCGCGCGAGCCGCCGAATTCCGCGACGACGACACGGGACACCACGTCACCCGCGTCGGTAAGTACGCGGCGGTCATCGCCGATGAACTGGGCTATGATCGAAACGCAGTGGAATTGATCGAGCAGGCGGCCAAGCTGCACGACATCGGCAAAATCGGAGTTCCTGATTCGGTACTCCTAAAACGAGCGAAACTGGAAGAAGACGAGTTCGCGCTGATCAAACGGCATTGCTCCATCGGCAACAGCATCATCAATCCCGTGCAACCTGGCGAGGTCGACGCCTATCGGCAACACACTGAGATCGGTGCGACGCTCCTGGACGTCGAAGGGTATCCGATTCTCGAACTCGCAGCGACGATCGCGCAAACGCACCATGAGAAATGGGACGGCAGCGGATACCCCATGGGGCTCAAAGGCGAAGACATTCCGATCGAAGGTCGCATCACGGCGGTTGCCGATGTCTTCGACGCCCTCAGCAGTGAGCGTCCTTACAAAGCAGCGTTCCCGCGCGAGAAGTGTTTTCGCATTCTTGAAGAGGGTCGCGGGTCACACTTTGATCCCGAAGTGCTCGATGCCTTTTTCCGTCGCACTGACGAGATCACAAGCATTCAACTCCGCTACGCCGAAAGTTGAACGGTATTGCTCACGGCGTGGCAGAGTTCTTGCCGTTCTACGTCGAAAAGAATCGCGCGAGCACGAAAGACGCGATACTTGATCCGTGGTTGCGTGTCGCTTGCGTAGGGGAGCGGCTGGGGGCAGGGTTGCTGTTGGGTTGCAGGCCATTTTGGTTGTGGCGTCATTGGACCGGCACGACGGGATTGCGGTGGTGCGAAGAATGAATCACGCGGAGACGCAAAGACGCAAAGACGCGGAGACACAAAGGAGCGGAAGCAAGATTCGAGGGAGGTCGAAACGGTTGCCAGTGCGTAGAGGATCTGGGGAGGGTTGCTGTTGGGTTGCAGGCCACTTTGGTTTTGGCGTCATTGGACCGGCACGACGGGATTGCGGTGGTGCGAAAAATGAATCACGCAAAGACGCGAAGACGCGGAGACACAGAGGAGCGGAAGCAAGTTTCGAGGGAGCTCGAAACGGTGGCCAGTGCGTAGAGGAGCGAGTGAGGGTGGCTGTTGGGCAGGCCACTTTGGTTGTGGCGTCATTGGACCGGGACGACGGGATTGCGGTGGTGCGAAGAATGAATCACGCAAAGACGCGAAGGCGCGGAGACGCAAAGGGTTGCTTAAAAACGGTTGCGAGTGCGCGGGGGAGCGGGTGACTGGGCATTGGACCGGCATGGCGATAGCGGTGCGAAGAGTGAATCACGCAAAGACGCCGAGGTGCGGGGATGCAAAGGAAAGGGGCAATTTTGAGGGAGCTTGAAACGGTGGCCGGTGCGGCACGTGTTGCAATCAAGCCAACCGTGGTGGGGACGGCGCGACCTGGTCGTGGCAGCATTCGCGGCGAACACCCGGCCATCTAAAGTAGCGCTATCCGATTTCGAACACCACTTTAAATGCATCAGGTGACACGGCTGCCTTGAAAGCGACATCGACTTGTTCTAGCGAAAATCGATGCGTGACGAGTCCCGACACATCGATCGCACCCTCTGCCAACGCCCGCAGCGCCTTGTCGAAGGGGCCGCAACGCGATCCGACCACTCGAAGTTCATGGATCACGATCGCGGCCAACGACTGTTGGTGTTCGTTCGCCACCGTCGTTTTGAGCACGATGGTTCCGCGTGGCCGCGCCAGTCGGATAGCCATCGGTAATCCCGTCGTGGACCCGGTGCAATCGACCACCACATCGAATAGCCCCTCCGAAACAAAGTCCTCGTCTGGCGATTCGATTTGAATCGTTTTCGCAAATGTTTCAAAGCGTCCCAATTTGCTCGGGTGTTTCCCGAATACGGTGACGTTCTCCGTCGAAAGGCGGAGTACCTGCGCGCTTAAAAAACCGAGTCGACCGTCACCCAGAATCGCGACGCGATCACCCAGGGCAATCGGAACTTGGTCGACAATTTGAAACGCAGCGGCGAGCGGTTCGACAAAAACCGCGGCGTCGGTCTCCAGCGAATCAGGAACTTCATGCAGATTTGTTTCCGGAATGGCCAGTCGTGGTGCGAACGCCCCGTCGTGGCGATCGATCCCGACCACCGTGCGATGCGGACAATGTGTCGGGCGACCAGCCAGGCATGTGTCGCAGTCTCGGCAGGCGCAGTTGATTTCGCCGACGACTCGTTTTCCGCTGAATTTGCCTTCGCTCGCGATCCCGACGAACTCATGGCCGAGGATGCCCTCGAAACCCATGTATCCTTGGGCCAGTTGAAGATCGGTCTCGCAGATACCGGCTTGCTCGATTTCGACAAGAACTTCGCCTGGTTTTCGCACGGGCTCGGGTCGCGCAGCATTCAAACCGAGCTTGCCGGCGTACAGTGTGATGGCTTTCATTGGTTCGTTGGGTTCGGTTCTCACCCTTTGTGGGGTTGGGCGTTGTTGCGGCGCCCCGAGTCGCCACCGAGTGGGGCCGATGGGAGTATCGTGACGACGTTTCGAGTGTCAGCCGAGAAGGGCTCAACTTAGGCGGGAAGGTCATCCGAATCGAGGCGGTATGAAGACTTCATTTTCATGGATCGGGCTCCTGCTGCTTGCGATCTGGCTTGTACGCCTTGTCGATGCGATCATTCCGTATTCGCTCGTCGACCATGGGCTGGTGCCGCGTACCGTCACCGGCCTTCAGGGCATCGTGCTGATGCCATTTCTGCACGCAAGTTTCGGGCATGTTCTGAGCAACACGATTTCGCTCGCGATCCTGCTACCCCTGCTCATCGGTCTTCGCAAAAGTCCCTGGACGCTGGTCGTGTTCACGTCGTTGGCCGGCTCTGCATTGCTGTGGATCATCGGTCGCGGAGACAACCACATCGGTGCGAGTGGGCTCGTTTTTGGTCTGATCGGGTTGTTGATCGTCAACGGTTTTCTCCGCAGGAGTCTTCTCGGCGTAGGGGTGGCCGTTTTGGTGGGAGTCCTGTTCGGCGGCACGCTCCTCTCAGGCATGATGCCCGGAGGAGAGGACAACATCTCGTGGGATGGTCACCTTTGTGGATTCCTTGGTGGGGCTGCCATTGCGTACTTCGCAGGTGAGGATCAAAAGAAGGCCGACTTAGAGGAATCGGATTTTCATTGAGATCCGTTCCAGGCTCGACGGCGTCTTGTTTCTCGCTCGCTACGATGTGTAAGACCATTCGGCGGTCGAACCTGCGTCGGCACGCTTCCCCACTCGATACCATCGGCCTCCCATGCGATTGCTCGTGACACTCCTTGGCGTTCTGTACTTTGTCAATCTTGTCCACGCGCGGCATCCACTTGTCGCCAACGAGGGCCGCAAGCTGTGCTGGTTTGACGCGGACGGTCACCTGACGGCGAGTAAGGTCCTCAAAGGTGCGCCACACGACATCCATGTACTGGAAAACGGAAACATCCTCACGCACCAAAAGACTGAAATGATCGAACTCGACGCTAAAACGCGTGAGGTCGTCTGGTCTTTTGAGACTCGCAAACTAGCGAGCGTCGAAAAGGTGGAACTGCATTCGTTTGCGCCACTCGAGGATGGTCTCTTGATGGTGGCGCTCAGCGGCGAAGGGAAAATCTTTGAGATTGATCGCGACGGGAAGGTCCAACGATCTTTTGCTCTTCAGCGTGATCGTCCGCATCCGCACCGAGACACACGCTTGGTGCGGCCCATCACAAGCAATGGCAAGCTGTCATATCTCGTCGCTCAAGAAGGTGACGGGATGGTGCGTGAGTACAGTCGTGAGGGTGAGTTGATTTGGGAGTATGACGTCCCACTGTTCGGTAAAGAGCCCCGTGGCGGCCATGGTCCCGAAGCCTTCGGCGATGCGGTGTTCAGTGCGATTCGGCTCGACAATGGAAACACGCTCATCGGCACCGGCAACGGGCACAGCATTCTCGAGGTCACTCCCGGGAAAGAGATTGTTTGGAAAGTGGAACAGAACGACTTACCGAAGATCACGCTCGCCTGGGTCACCACACTTCAGGTCGTCGGAGATGGCAACATTCTTTTCGGGAATTGCCATGCAGGCAAAGGTCAGCCTCAGATCATCGAGATCGATCGCGACAAGAACGTCGTGTGGTCCTTGATGGACTTTGAACACCTCGGCAACTCGGTTTCGAACTCAGCGCTGCTTCGAAACTGAGTCCAACGCGGCAAGACCTCAATCGATGGAGATCGTTGGCTATTGCGGCGGATTCTTTTCGTAGAGTTCGCGGAAGAACGGGTAGCGAATGGCGAATCCCATTCCGCGGGCGATACTCGGGTCGATGATAAAGTCATTGATCCCGACGAGTTGTCCCTCGGCGTTGTAGAGGCCGCCACCACTGTTGCCCGGGTTGATTTGGGCATCCGTTTGCACCACCGGAACTTTTCCAGTCGCGGTGTCTTGCGTTCGCAGACCGCTGACGGTGCCTTTGGTCAGTGACCAACCGATTCCATGTGGGTTACCAACCGCAAACACGCTCTCGCCGATCGTCACCGCGGGGTCTTCTGCGCAGTCCGCTACTTCAATTCCCTCGTTCGGGCAGAACGCTCGGACGACCGCCAGGTCCACGTTGTCGGGGGCGAACCAAAGTATCTTGCCCGGTTCTTCGTCGCCGGTCACAAACATGATTTCGGGGTTGGTGAGTTGGCTAATCTGCAAACCACTCTGGCCACGGGATCTCGCGAAGAGTGGGTCGACGACGTGACGATTGGTGATAATAAAGACCATGTCAGCGCGTCGCTCAATGATCACACCTGAGCCAACCGACGAGCCCGCCGGACTTGTCACGACGAGGCGAACATTGGCACGCATGCCTCGCTGGATCGCTTCCGGTTGTCGAGCTAAGTCTTCTTCGCTCGGCGGTTGAATGATGCTCGGTTCTTGACCACCGGAGGATGCCATGCCACCGCTCGGTGGTGAGTCCGTTTCAGGCTCTTCCGCGGCGCTTTCGTCTTCGCCACCGCTGCCGCCCAGGTCGTATTCGACAACCGGATTGGCGTTGTCCGCCAAAGGACGATCCCACTTCGGTTTCGGATAACGGAAGGCTTGAAAGATGACGCCGCCCATCAACACAACCGTCATCACGCCGGAGATACCCAGCATGACGAAAGCCTTGGTGGCCGCACCGCGTGTGAATGCGACAATTCCTAAACCGAGACCGACGGGCGGAAGAAGAAATGAAATCGCGTAGTCGACCGGACCGGCGCTCTGCTCGGAAGCCTCTTTCCTTGCGGCGGCCGCCTTGTTCTTTTTCGCGAGCTTGGGATCGACGATGAACTCACCGCAGTGACGACACTTCTTTGCCGTCGCGGAGACCGGCGACTCACAGTGCGGACAAAGGATGCTGCCCGCCGGCATGGTTGGCATTGTCGCCGCCGCGAATGGATCGGCGGCGGGGGCGGCAGCAACAGGGGCTGCGGGTATCGGTGCGGCGGCAACGGGAGCTGGCGCGGCGGGAATTGGAGTAGGCGCGGCGGGAATTGGAGCTGGAGCTGGCGGGGCGGGAATCGCCTCGTACGCTTGCGCGGTGAATCGCTCGGGCAAGACCAGTGGGTCTGCAACTTCAACGGGTTTCGCCGCGATCACTTGTGGTTCGATCGCCGGGACCTTAATCGCGACACCGCATTTTGGACACTTGACCGACTGACCCGCGAATTTTTCCGGTGCCTTGAGAGTTGCTTGGCACTTTCCGCACGTCATTCGAATCGTCATTGCTCGCCGTCCTCGGGTCCGCGTGGCGTGAATTGGATGATGCTCAGCCTAGCCAATTGAGGTCGGATCGCAAGCAAATTCGGGGGGCATGGACGCCGCTTCGTAAACCTTGTTCGGATGATCCGGATAACGGCATGCGATTGTCTACCGCGTTGGTTTAAGGGCGTATTCTTGGACATCGCCGACGATGTTTTCTAAGTCCCGCCAATTCCGGCAAGCCATATCAATAACCCAATCACCACAAAGCAGACGCCCACGGAGATCAGAAAACCGATCCAATTCTTTAGGCCGCGGCTTGGTGAACTCCAGATCGCCGCGACCGAAAAGCTTTCGGTCTGCGAACTGTGTGGGATCTTCATAAGCGGATGCGAGCTTCTCTTGATCACGCCTCGGGTCCGGGTCCACTTCGGTATTCATTTTGGCGTAATAACGATCGAGGGCTGTCTTACTGTTGCGCGGTGTGAGATAGCTGACCGAGATGAGCAACAGAAAAGGGAACGCGACTCGAAGTGGAAGTCGCAGCGTCTCCAAGGTGGCTTTGCTGTAAGCAGCCAAGTCAAACCCGAGCCAGTGGTAGATCACGTAGTCCACATTGAACCAACCGATGCCGCGCACCGCGTCGACTCTCTTTTGCACCAGAACTCGCGTTTCGCCTTCCATCCGTTCCTCGACCAATTCGAGAACCTCGCCACCATCAAGTGACTCCACGCCGCCTTTCCAAAAGATAGAGGCACCGCCTCGCTTGGTGACGAATTCAGTCGGTTCTCCGAGAACGGCATTTGCCGGAGGTGGTCCCGCCTCGTCGGTACCCTCTTGTTCAACGAGTTCCCGCCAAGCCTCGTACCGTGCGACATCGGCGGCCGTAGCGGGTCGCGTGAGGGAGCGAGTCTCAAGGTAGGTAGTGGCACCGAACGAAGGGCTCACTCGTAGTTCTTCGGAGAAGCTCAGGGCGATGGGAAGCACAAAGAACACGATGGCCGTGGTGGAGCTGGTGATCCAGACCGCCGTGGTGTTGACGCGCCGCCAGTACAGTCCAACCCAAAAAGGCGCCGCAAACACGATCGGTAATTCGATCGCCAATTTGAACTGTCCAAAAACATCCGACATGCCAAGCGCCACCATCGAAGCGCCGAAGATGATGCCGAGACCAGTGAGTCGAGCGA
>JBCBOT010000034.1:0-42603 GCA_039821165.1 Planctomycetota bacterium
AGCCAGTTGGCATGGAACGGGGTGGGTTGTCGACGCGGAACAACGTTTGATGGTGACCAACCAGCATGTCATTGAAGGCATGATCAGCTGTTCGGTCTACTTTCCCGAGTACATCAACGGTGAACTCAACACGGATCCCGATTCGTCACTCACGGCGGAACGCGAACTGGTGGCCACGGTGATCGACAGCGATGAGACCGTCGACTTGGCGCTCATTCAAATCGAGGGTGAGTTGCCGGAAGGAATCGTCGCGTTGGAGCTTGCCGATCAGAGCGCCCAACCCGGCGAAACGATTCATTCGGTGGCGGGAAACACGAAGGGTTCCGAAAGTCTTTGGAGCTACTCGACCGGACACGTCCGTCAAATCGTTGAACGCCCCTTGGCCAATGGATATGAGACGATCGTCTTGGAGTCGGACATGGCGACGAACCAGGGCAATAGTGGCGGCCCCGTTTGTAACGATCAGGGACAAGTCGTCGCCGTGGTCGAGGGTGCCAATACGGAGGCTCGTCTGGTCAGCATGGATGTTGAACTGCAAGCGTTGGCGGAATACCTCGGAGAGGCGCTGCGTTGCGTGGACCCACAGTCGGTCGAGGAGCTCCAATTCACGGCTCAGCGTCATCTCGACGCAGGACGTTCGGGGGTTGCGCTGCGACACGCGACAAACGCACTCAAGCAATCCAAGACCGCCGAGCTGTATTGCCTGCGTGGTTGGTGTTGGTACTGGTACGACGATGATGATGCGGCAAAGGGTGACTTTGAAGATGCGCTGAAGATCGATGAGGATTTTGCAAATGCTCATTACGGCCTGGGCTTTATTGCTGCCTGGGAAGGTGAGCATGAGGAGGCAATCAAGTATTACACCGACGCCATTCGCAACGACCCAGGTAACGCCGAATACCTCACTGACCGCGGTTTTTCGCGACGGGCGCTGGAGCAGTATTCAAAGGCGAAGAAGGATTTTGAATCGGCGCTCTACCATGATTCGACATGGGTCGCGGCGACTTGCGGAAAGGCTTATTGCGAATCCGACCTGGGCGAAACCGAAGCCGCGTTGGAAACCTTGGGTTCCGTCGTCGAGTTTGTGAATACAGACCCCGAAGCGATGTACTACTGCGGAATCTTGATGCGACGAACCGAGAATCACCAAGCCGCGGCCGACTACTTCCAACTCACGACCGAGCTTGATGAGAACTATCGCTGGGCACACTATTTTCTGGGATTGTCGCTTCTTGAATTGAATCGCAATGAAGAAGCATTGGCAGCCTTGCAAATTCAATCCGAACAGACGCCTGAGGACACCGACACGATGTTCTATCTCGGGTTGGCACTCATCCGAAACTCGAAGGTCAGTGAAGGTGTCGCGCTTGCTGAGAAGGCGGCGAAGCTCGCACCCGACAACGAGGAGATTCAAGAGGCGATCAAAGTCGTTCGTCAACACTTTGCTTCGGGGCAAGCCGTCACGGGAGCGGCCGCGAACAACGTCGGGTTCAGCACGCCGAAAGCAGCCGTTGCCGCCAAGTTCATCGGAACTTGGTCGGCCACGGTACGTGACCGAGCAACCGTTTTTCAAATGACATTGGTATTGGGTGCCAATGGTCGCTACGAAATGACAATGCTGCGTACCGAAGCGGGGCAGACCAACCGAAATCATGAGACGGGTACGTTCGCCATTCAGGGCAATGAACTTCGTTATCAGCCCGACGGAACCACTGACACAATCACCATTCCGATTCGCTGGAAGGGTCAGTTCCTCTCAATGTACTTCGAGAACTTTTCCGGCTGGGTGCTGCTCAACAAACGTCAGCAGTCTTAGTGCTTGGTTCCATTTGAACGTTAGGTGACACCGGACGGCTCGCGCCGTTCCGCCAGTGTTTTGAGCAGCAGTGTTCTCGTTTTTCGTTTCTATCTCAGATTCCTCCGGAAGACCGGTTTGAAAGTGGAAAGCCAAATGGCCAGCGATTCTGACACCCTCTCGATTTCGCAAGCAAGTGCGATCTCGCCCCCGACTTGGCGTCCGCTCGAGGCGGATTTGATCACGGACTACAACTGGGGCACCGGAGCTCTTTTGGCATACATCGGCGTCCATTTGTCGCCGGCGCTACTTCCGGTTGAGATTGAATCGCTTCCGATGCGAATCGCAGCAAGTTTTTCGGGTTGGATCTGCGTGCTCTTTTTGACTCGCACATCCTACCGTGTGATGCCCATGTGGATCGCAGCCATCCTGACACTGTGCATGCTGGGCTTTCCGCCGCTGGCGTGGTTGTTCATCGGGCTGATCCTCGTGATCGCGACGCAAGAGATTCGCAAAGCTGGATATCGCTTCGGCCTGTTGGGTAACGCCAAACCACCGGTAGCATCCATCAGCAGCGCGCCCGCCACCGCCATCTGATCCCGCTCTCATCGCAGAACAATCATGATTCGAATGCTCTTTGCCGGCCTGGTCCTCGTCATGGTCTCCATCGTGGAGGTCGGCCGTTCTCCGGAGAAGTTGCAGTCGGCCACAAGCGGTCGACTCACGATCAACTATCCCGACAGCGTTTCGCCAAAGACGGCCTCCGAAGCGGTTCGGATATTGTCCGAGTCCTCAATGTTCGCGGAGGACAAAGTCTTTGAACTGTCGATGGGGAATGAAGATGGCACCGCCATCCTTGAGATCCCGATTGTTGTCGACGCGCTGACACCCGAACTTCGGGATCTCTACGCGATCTATGCGCGACTTCTCACGGACCTTGGGGACTCTGGGCCTGTGGCAATTCGACTGAGCCACAATGGTTCTCCGATTGAAACCGTTGCCGCTGTCCGAACGCTCGGCGAACGAGTATTCGAATATGAGAAGGACTTCATCTATCACACCGCAAACTTGAGTCCTGATCGTTTGAACGAGATTGCACCGCAACTCAAAGAACGAGGATTCCTGGGGGGCGATCAATCCATTATCGGTTTGGCAATGCTCGATGAAGAGTTCGTCTTGGAAGTGAATCTTGCCCAGGACCCCAGTGATCCGGGAGCGTTCGAAACCCAGTCCGAGTTCTTCAACGGGATTCTGCCAGTGCTCCAGCAAGAGGCTTTCGAGTTTGCCGCCCTGCGAATTATCGGATGCTCAGGGAGCCGCGAACGCTATGAGTCGGCAGATTGGTACCGCGCCGGCTGCCGTCCCGGCATGTCACGGATGCAAGAGAATGGCGTGTCGCTTGGCTACGGCGAAACCATCGCTGAAGATGTGGCTCGCAAAGTGCTTTTCACGCTCGTCGACAAGGACAAAGCGGATCAGAACATTCGAGCATCGCTTTGGCGTGAGGAAGACCACTTTCACTTCGTCGTGTACGTGACTCGAAAGCCAGGGGATCTTGCTCCGCTTCAAACAATCAGCACCTTGGTCGGTCGCAGCGTTTTCGAAGCGTTGCCCGACGCGGAACTGTTGCACGCAAGTTACGTCGATACTCAGAATCAGCCCGTCGTTGCCCGTCAGATACGGGAGGGGATTGGAACGGAGGTTCGCTTTGGGAGGAACCTTTTCTTCCATCACCCGGACATCGCTGCGGACGACATTCAGGAGGTCCAGCGGGCACTTAACGAATTGGGCCTGTACACTGAGGACACGGCATCACTGCTGCGGTTGTGGAAGGGGCAAGAAGATCAGCTTGTCATTCAGCTTCTGTTCCCACCCGAAACAGCCGCTTCGTTCAGCGACGAGGAAGTTCGTCAACTCGAAGAGGAGTGGAGTCCCAAGTCCGTGTGGCAACTCGGGCATCGCATCGAGTTTGTCGACTACGAGTTCAACGCCCACCCGAGGCTTCAGTGGGACACACGATCCGAGTGATCTGAGCGATCCGGGGCACAGGTAAACGGGGGATGCTTGACGTCTTGGTGGTGTTTGCTGCACGCACCGAGTCGCTCCTCAGGAACCCTGTCCGTGGATGATCCAAAGGGCTCTGTCCGCGAAAATAGCCGGACAGGATCGACCCGAGTTCGTAAGGCACATCGCTTCATCGGAGGGGATTGCGTATCCTCGATGCGTAGAGCCGCATTTCTATCGCGGCAATGAACGCACGTTAGGCTGAGACCTTTCCAAAGAGCGGCTGGGGACACGGCATGACCGATGAATCCGAAGTGGTGGCGTCCCAAGTGGCCAGCCTCGCACAAGACTACATCGACCGCTGTCGTGCCGGCGAAAGTCCTTCGGTGGACGGCTATGCGGAGCAGCACCCGGAATTCGCGGACAAGATTCGTGAAGTCTTTCCAATGCTGCTGATGATGGAAGATCTCGCAGCTCCATTGGAGCAGGATTCGAATCTCGATATCGACAGTTTCGGGGATTTTGAGATCCACCGTGAGATCGGCCGAGGCGGGATGGGAACCGTCTATGACGCAACCCAACGGTCGCTCGGTCGACGCGTCGCGCTCAAGGTGTGTCCCGTGGTGCGTGGCTCACGAACACACGTCGAACGATTCCGTCGAGAGTCTCGCGCCGCAGCGCTACTCCATCACAGCAACATCGCGCCGGTTTTTGCCGTCGGGGAAGAACAGGGCTTCCTCTACTACTGCATGCAACTGATTCAAGGAGCGACCCTCGATGCGGTGATCGGGGAGCTTCGCCGCGCGTGGCAATCCGCGCCCACAGGCAACATGCGGATCGATTCTGGATTGATTCTCAAATCGCGTGCATCAGACCTTGGTTCACAACAAGATGCGAATCAAGCGGTGACCCGGGAACGCGGTAAAGATGAAACTGACAACCCGAAACGAGTGACCGAACGCGAAAACCTGGCCAGTTCCGGAGTTTCAAGCAGCTCGGTTTACTGGGATAGCGTCGCTCGCATCGGCATGCAGGTTGCCGATGCTTTGGCTTATGCACACGACAAAGGGACACTTCACCGCGACATCAAACCCAGTAACTTGATGTTGGATGAAGCGGGTACGGTTTGGCTGCTCGATTTCGGGTTGGCGAAATCCACGAGTGAGGATGATCTCACGCAGACCGGCGAAATCATCGGCACGCTCCGCTACATGGCACCAGAGCAGAGTCGTGGCAACCCGACCGAGCTGAGCGATGTGTTTAGCCTCGGGCTGACGCTGTACGAGTTGCTCACCTTTCGTCCTGCATTTGATTCCGTTAATCGCAGCGAATTGATTCGCGCGATGGCCGAGAATGATCCTCCTGCACCAAGTCGAATCAACTCGCGTGTGCCACGGGACCTGGAAACGATCATTCTCAAGGCATGTGAGCGCGAGCCGGCGAAACGCTATGAGTCGGCGCGCGAAATGCGCGACGATCTGGGCCGGTTTCTCGCCCGGCAACCGATCAAAGCACGCCCGATTTCATGGGTCGGACGCGTCTCAAAATGGACGAAACGGCGACCGCAGATTGCTGCTCTGCTGGCCACCTTGGCGATTGTCTTCACCGGTAGCTTTGCACTTGTAACCTGGAAATGGCGTGATGCGGAGTTCCAACGTCGCCGCGCCGTGAGACTCGCTGAATCAGAACGCACCGCATGGATGAGGGAGCTTGACCAGTTCCGAACCACAAACGAGGTCAACGATTTCCTGTCAAAGATGCTTCGTTCCGCGAGACCCGAGTCCGCCGGCGAGAACGTCCGCGTCATCGACGTGATGAGAGTCTTGGAATCTGAGATCGATAGGCGTTTCGAAAATCGGCCGAGAGTCCGCGGCTTGATCAGGAGAGAGTTTGGAACGACGTTTCGGGAACTCGGGGACGAAGCTGAGGCGGTGCATCAGTTTCGTGAGTCGGTGGCCGCACTCCAGGAAGTCGAACCGATCAATGAGTTGGAACTCGTCAAATCCATGGACAAACTTGCCGGGGCACTGCGTTCGCTTGGAGGCGACGAAGGAGTTCTCGAATCGGAGAACCTTCGTCGACGTGTTTTGAATAGCCGAAGGGAATTGCTTGGGTCCAACCACCCACTCACGGTTCAAGCGCGAGTGAATCTTGGGGTGGTGCTGGATGAGAAGGGCGACTTCGCCGGCGCCCGCCGACTGTTTGAGGAGTCACTCGAAGTCATGGAGAAGGATCCGGAAACGGATCCCATCGAACTGATTACTTGCAAACACAACTTGTATAGCTTGATGGAGAGGGAAGTCAATTTGGATGAAGCCATTGCCGGCATTCAGCAACTGATCGAGGAAACCTCCGAGTTGCTAAAGGATGAAGCGATTCTCGTGAAGTTGCCTCAGACGCTCGCGTTGATGTACCAAACCGGTGGTCGGTTCGAAGAAGCTGAAAAGGCCTTTCGTGTCGCTTTGGACGAATACACTCGATTCTTTGGTGAGGGGCATCCACAGACGCTTTCAACGATGCGAAAGTTGTGCCGATTGATGGTGGAGAACGAAAAGCCGGCTGCGGCTCTTGAGCTTCTGTTGCCCTGCGTCAAGCTGCACGACGAATATGTTGGACCTGGGCGGGGACTCACCTTCGGCGTGCGTCAAGTTGTTGCTCGTGCCTACGAACAACTGGATGAAATCAGCAAAGCCCGCCAGTACTTGATGGAAACCCAGGAGATACTGTCCGCCGAACGTGGAGAGAATCACGAATACACTCGCGAAGCCGAATCGCTCATCGAAGCGTTGAATGAACGCCATCCGTAACGGTGGCCTTCGAGGCTTTGCCAATTGAACACGAGGGTCGACGTGTTTCCGCGGATGCGGAAACTCGTCGGGGAGGGGGGAGTCGCTCGATTGCCCTCCCCGGTTCTTTGACGGGCGAACGCCGCAAAAGAACCGACCCTCCCATTCGTTTTGTCTTTGATGCCGTTGGCATCAAAGAAAAACGAGGGAGGGTGAATTCACCAATACCGCTCAGTTTGAGTGGCTAATTTGCGTGAAGAATCCGCTGCTCTTCAAACCAGTGCCGGTGAGTACCACCACCGTTCGTTGGTCCGATTGGATCATTCCGCGTGAGAGCAACTGGGTGAACGCGGCAGCGGCCTGGGCGCACGTCGGTTCGACGAACAACCCTTGTCGCGCGAGCGCTCGCGTCGCATCGGCGATTTGAGACTCTTCAATCGCGATGGTGTCGCCACCACTGGCGCGCGTCGCATCCACGACTTCTCGCAGTCGAACAGGTTTTCGAATCGCGGTGCCTTCGGCGAGCGTGGGTTGGAACGCACACTCCGTCGGCTCACCTTCTCGGGATTGAAAGGCGTGATGAATGGGAGCACAGTTCGCGGGTTGGCTGACGAAAAGGCGTGGCGTTTGCGTGATTTCACCCGAGCGTTTCAGTTCGTCGAATGCGATCGAGCATCCGAGCAAATTACTGCCCGCGCCGACCGGAATGATGATGTTGTCCGGCGGTTGAAATCCGAGGTCTTCCCAGATCTCATAACCGAGTGTTTTGGTGCCTTGTAAGAAAAATGGTTGCCAGTTGTGACTCGCGTAGAAGATCGATTCCGATTGTCGGATCGCAGCTTCCGCGGTGGCGTCTCGTGATCCAGGAATGAGCTCGACCGTCGCTCCATAGGCGCGGATCTGAGAGATCTTTGCGGGCACGGTCGATTCGGGGGCGAGCACTTTCACGTCCATCGCACCAGCCGCTCCGAATCCCGCGATCGCCGCACCGCCGTTGCCCGAACTGTCTTCGAGAACCGATGTGATGCCCTGCTGGCGGAGCGCCGAAAGCATGAACGAGGCTCCGCGATCTTTAAAGGAACCGGTCGGCGAAAACCATTCGAGCTTGAACCAAGCCGATGCGCCGCCGAATTCTCGTTGGACGAGCGGCGTGCAGCCCTCACCGAGCGAAATCGGTGTCTCGATCGAGATGGGAAAGGCGGCTCGATAACGCCAAATCGATCGTTCGGAGATCGCGATGTCGCCGCGACGGATGCCGGGCAACGGGGCCACCATCAGCGGATTCCCGTTCGGTGAGCGCCAGAGAGGCGATTCGATCGGGAACGTTTCAGCGGTACGTGGATCGATGTAGTGCGGCAAACCAGAGTCGCAGTTGGGAGGGATCAGTTACAGGCGATTGGGATCAACCAATAGCGTATCAAGATCGCCTTGCGACCACAGTTCGTCGGTCATCGCTCGCGAATCTGGTCAACGGCCCATCGACACGCTTCGGCAACAATCGGATCGTCGTCTTTACACGCAGCGGAAAGCGGCTCGAGCGACGAAGCGTCACGTTGATTTCCGAGCACAATGGCTGCGTTGCGCAACATTCCCCGTCGGCGTGTTCGCCAAAACGGCGATTTGCGAAACTTCGCGCGGAAGGCTTCGTCATCAAGCGAAAAGAGTTCGATCAGGTCGATTTGCTCGAACGGTTTTTCGGTCGCGTGCGTTTCGCTCCGTCGCGTGACTTTTCGATTCCAGGGACACACTTCTTGGCAGATGTCGCAGCCGAATGCCCAATCGCCAATGCCTTCACGCATCGATTCTGGGATTTCCCCGGAATGCTCGATGGTCCAGTAGCTGATACAGCGTGAGGCGTCCAAAACTCCTGCCGCAGGAAATGCGTCGGTCGGGCACGCGTCCAAGCAAGCGGTGCAGGTGCCGCAATGCGATGTCGAGAACGGGGTATCGTAGGGCAATTCAAAATCGACGAGCAAACTCGCGAGAAAGAAGTAGCTTCCGAGTTCGCGGTGCAAGAGCAACGTGTTCTTTCCGCGCCATCCGATACCCGCAAGCTCCGCCAATTCGCGTTCGAGTAACGGTGCGGTATCCACACATCCACGAACACGCGCTCCCGGCGACTCGGCTTCGATCCAGCGACGAAGCGCCTTGAGCTTGGCATGGATCGTGTCGTGATAATCGATGCCACTCCAAGCGTAGCGTGCCACGCGCCCATGCGCGGGTTTGACGGTACGCGTGACGTCGGCGGGATAGGGATAGATCAAGACGAGGATGCTTTTGACGCCCTCCATCACGCCGCGCGGATGCCGGTAGGCTTCCAATCGATTTGCAAAATAGTGCATCTCGGCTGCGTAGCCTGACTCGATCCACTCGACGAGCTGATTGAAGCCCGTCGCCTCGACGGCAGGTGCCACCGCGACACGCGGAAAGCCGAGCGAGGCGGCTTGTTCACGGAACGCGGAAAGCCAATTCGCTGTCTCGTCGGTCGTGGTTTTGGCGTTCAACGATTGATCGGATCACTCAAACGAAGCGTCGGCTGATCGGCGACGCGCGGAGTCTGTCGCAGCGAGTGACGGTAATAGGTTTCGAGACACAGGGTCGCCATTGCGGTGGTGTAAACCGTTCCGCCGTACCCTCCCCACATCGTATCCGAGGGCCAGCTCCCGTCGGGTCGCTGGGTCGCAAGCAAGCGATTCTTGAGAGCCGCATTCCACTGCGCCCACGCGTCGTCCTGGAGTTGGTGCAGCGCGAGCGAAGCGTAGTACCAATAGTAATAGTTGTCTTGTCCGGTACCAGGCAAACGCTGCAAGAGATAGCGTTCGGCTTCTGCGATTTCCGATGGCGGGATCTTCTCCCCGAAAAGGAGACGAGTCGCGAGTGATTCGGCTGTCATCGTTCGGCTTGCCGCTTCGCCCGGCCGATAGCACGCCAACCCTCCGCGGCCGGCGCGGACGCTGCGAATGAATCGCTCGACGCCCGTGATCGTCCGCGGCTCGACCGCGATTCCTGCCCGCCGACCGCCGTCGAGGACCATCGCCTGCCAACCGAGCTGACTGAGGTCTCCCGGATCGCCGCGCGTGTAACGCCATCCGCCGGTGACCGGGTGCTGCATCCGAGTGGTGTAGCGAATGGCACGCTCCGATGCAGCGATCGCGGACGTGTCGCGAGTGATCACGGCGGCTTCGCAGAGCGCGAGTGCGGCCATCGAGTGACAGTAACTCGAGGCATAAACGGTGGCGTCACCGCCGAGTGAACCGTCTGACTTTTGAGTGCGAATCAAATACGCAAGTCCGCTGTAGACGTTGTCGGCGTAGTCACCACGTTGATGCGTGTTGCCGGCACCGATCATCGCCAGAAGCGACAACCCGGTCAGCCCGGTATCACAGCGAGTGCCGGCTCCAAACCGAGTTTCGCCGAGCGGTCGGCGTTCGACACCTGCGCCGGAAGCACGCGGGTCCCAGCCCCCGTCGTCGCGCTGGGCATCGGCGAGAAAACGAAGCGCGGCGCTAACAGCGGCTTCGGTTTGGAGATCACCCCCGGTTTGTGTGAGTGCAAGCTGTTTTGCTGCGCCGACTCGATTGGCAAAGTCGGAAGTCTCACCGCCGACGACGTTGGCCGAAGCGGCTCGCGCGACGGGCTGTGGTCGACTGGGACGAGGCACGATTGATGCGTCCGTTGGAATCGTCTGCTGAGCCATCATGGACTCCACGGTCGGTTCGGTGCTCGATTCTTCGATCGTTTCCGTTTCGTTGGACGAGTCGGGGATGGCTTGCGCCGCCATCAACTCTCCGAACGCGTCGTCCAAGTCGCTTGAGAACGCTTCGAAGGATTCATCCGATGAGTCGACCGAGTCATTCAAACTCTCGGGAGCAGCGAGGGATGCGAGTTCGGATGACTCCTCCGTCGAGGGCTCGGCCGGCGGCGCGGGGGGTGATGTTTCGAAGAGCTGCTCTTCGAGTTCGGCGATCGGCAGTGGCGTCGCCTCGACAGATTCTGTTTCGCCAGACGCATCCTCGATGTCCCATTGCGGATCGAAGGTGGACTGCATGACGGCTTCGATACCGATCGACTCGATCTCGGGAGCTTGCGTGGCGGACCCACCGGGCTGTTCGGGTTGGGCAGGCAAAAAGTACAGGAGTACCGCATGCAGCACGATCGAGAGCGTCAAACAGACGAAGCCCGCGCCCCGCCCGGTTTTCTTACTGCGGCGGAACAGCCAAACCGTGGCAACGAGCAACACGATGGCTGCGGTCGCAACGGCGTAGACGAGTCGCTCGTCGGCCCAAAGCGATTCGGGTCGGAGGTCACTCAACGCAGGCGCCCTCCGCCTCCTCGATCAATCTTGGCGGCAACGTCCAGCTTGATTCCGATCCGCCCAACGAGCTGCATCACTTCAAAGACCCGTTGAAACGAACTGGTTCCCTCGCCCCGAACGGCGACCTGCAGCCCCGGGTAGGCATCGTATTGCTGCTGAAGGGTCGCGGTGAGTTGTTCCAGCGAAAGAGGTGTTTGATCCAAGAGTACACTTCCGTCGGCGGCAACATCGATGATGCGAGTGTCCGGTTTGCGCGACATCGCACTGGCGCTGTTGGCCGGAACGTTCACATTGACACTGCTTTCCGACTCGCTGAACTTGCTGCCGACCATGAAAAAGATGACGAGCAAGAAGACGACATCGATCATCGGCGTCAAGTTGATGGTGACTTCTTCGTGAGATCGTTTTCCGCTCGGCATGGTTTCCTCCGTGGCGAGCCCGACCGCGTGACGCGTCAGACTTCCGTCGCGAGCCCGACGAGTGCTTCGTTCCAATTCAGTTTTCGGGTTCACGCACCGGAGGGTTTGCGCTCCTACCGCTAAAATCGTTAGCGGAACGGCGCGTGCCGTCCGGTGTCACCCTAGTGTTCAATAGGAACAAAGCACTAGGCGGCTTTGCGTTTCTTGGTCCGACCGCTGGCGTTTTCAAGACCCTCAGCGGAGATGCAATCAATCACACGCTGGCACAGTCTTTCGATCTCGCCTAAATATCGATCGGATTTACTGCTGAAGTACATGTATGCGAGGTACGCCGGAATTGCGACGGTTAACCCTCCCGCGGTGGTCATCAGGGCCGTGCTGATTCCGCTGGCGAGGGCTTCAGGACGGCCGATGGTTTGCTGGTCGCTGATGATCTCGAAGGCCTGGATCATCCCGATCACGGTCCCCAAAAGTCCGATCAGCGGCGCGACGTTGCTGATTGCATGGAAGACACGTAGAAACTTGCGAAGGTTCTCCGAGACTCGGTCGCCGGCATCCATCACGGCCTGCTCGATCTCAAACATGGGGCGTCCCCATCGCCGCAACGCGGCTCGAAACACCTCGCTGACGGGGCAATCAAACTCTTTGCAAAGCTCAGTGGCTTCTTCATAGCTGAGCACGCCGTCTTCGACGCATTCGGTGAATCGTCGCACAAAGGGACGCGGGATGACGCGACCACGACGCAACGCCACGAGTCGTTCGAGTGACAGCGCGAGCACGATGAGCGAGCAGATCGCGAGCGGCAGCATCAACCAACCACCCGAAGCGATCTTTCGCACGAAAGCAGGCGTTTTCAACCAACTTGAATCGCTTTCGGATTCCGCGTCGCCTTCGCCCTCGGCGGTCGGTCCCTCGGCAGCCGGTGCGTTGCCGGTGGGCGGTATCGTGGGGATGCTGGACGTTGCGGTGTTTCCGCCGGGTTGCTGCGCGATGCGATAGTCGGGCGGTACCGCCGCGGGCTGACCGCCGAACGAATTGATCGGTTGTGCGTTGTTAAACCCGTTTCCGTACTGTGTTTGAGGATACGGGTTTTGGGCGTCCGCGTTTCGTGTGCCGAGGAACCAACACATGCCCACCGCGAGGACGACCAGCGGAAGCACATGCGCAGCGAATCCCAGCGTGCGGCGCGGACTTGAGGTCGGGCGTAGTTGGACTTTGGAGCGACGATTCTGTTTCATTGGTTCAACGCCGGATCGATTGTTTGTTTTCGTCGGCCGCAGGTAGCTCGGCGAGCCGGCGTCGGGCTTCGGACGCGTGTCGGCTGTCGGCGAACCGGCTCAACAGCGCTGCATAACAAACCGCAGCCTCGCGTGTCCGCCCCAATTGTTCGAAGGACTTGCCAGCCTGGACCAAGGACGCCGGCACGAATCGACTTTGTGGATCGATCCCTTCAACACGACGATATGCGTCGATCGCATCGGCATAGTGCTGCTGCATCAAATGGGTCTCGGCGATCATCCATTGCGCGCGGCCTCGGAGTGAGGCTGGAATCGAAGCATCGCGAATAATTGCCTCGTAGCGGTCGCGGGCGGGTTCAAACTGTAAGCGGCGGATGGCGAGTTCGGCTTCGAGAAAATCGAGCAAGGCTTCACCGGAGGAGTCCGAGGCAACGGAGCGGGCTTGTGCGATCCGCGATGTGGCATCGTCGATATCGGCATGTGCCACGGAACACTCGGCCAGCCGAAGTCGCGTGGCGAAGTCGGTGGCTTTGCGGGTATCGACCAGGTGACTCCACCAGGCACGTGCCGATTCGGAGTCGCCCTCACGCATCAGCGCTTCGGCGAATAACCGTTCGGTGTGTCTGGTTCTTGATTCGCGATCACTCGGTTTCACCGATTCGGCGTGCAATGCGAGCATGGACCATCGAGACGTGCGCCCCGCCCAACGACAAACGGATTCGCAGGCCATCGGCATGAAAGAAGCTTCCTCATCCGCATCGAGCGCGAGTATGACGACGGCGAGTCGTTCCGCGGCAGCGACTTCTTCGTTCTGAGTCAATCGATTGAGGGCGTCGGCAATGTGTTGTCCCGTTTCGTCGATGGTCGCCAGCGTTTTGGCGGCTCGAGTGAATTGATTCGAGGAGAGCGAATCGCCGATGACAGCGGAAACAAGTTCGGGCGGCCACTTTTCGGGGCTGACTTGGTTGAGCCAGTCGAGCAATTCAGATTTGGGAACGCCGGAGTTTGCAGCATCGGCTGCGAGTCGACTCGCGAGGCGGTGCGTCGGCCACCGGCGAAGAAACTGCCCGGTCAACTGGTCGGTCATGGCTTGATCGCCAGCGACGCGGGCACAGCGGATTGCTTGTGCGCAGGCCTGTGGTGCGTCGGGATGACTGGGATGGTCACGAACGAACGCCCGTAACAGTTCGGCGGCTTGGGCGGCACGCTGGTCATCGGATGCGAGCGTCCAGCCGAGACCGAGGATTGCTTTCTCGTGATCTCCACTGGCTTCGTCCTTCTGCGTCGTTTCGAAGACAGCCCTGTAGAGTCTTTCCGCATTCCGGTGATGCCCACTGGCAAGCTCCTCGCCGGCGGTGCGGAGCGCGAAACGAATCAGCGGGACACGACGAGCGGGCAGTGATTCTGGATTGACTGTGACAAGGTCTTCGAGCGCCGCGAGGAGAGGCCGCGTCGCCAGGGTGTGTTGTTTGATGGACGAGAAATGTTCCGCAGCGGCGAGGCGGATGAGCAATCGCAGGTCGAGATTCTCGGCGGTCGGTTTCTTGCGGAAGGATGACTCGACGGCGTCGCGGTAAAGCTGCGTAATCTGGGTCGGTGGCAAATGCCCCTTGGCTTTTCTGGCCAGCAACACCAAGTCGAGCGACAGGTCTTCCTGGGACGACTGAGTGAGGGCGTTTAGATGTTGGAAAGCGGCTTGGTAGTTTCCGGAGTCCCGTTCGGCACGGATTGCTTGCAGCGACACCGTGTCTGCCGCAACGGCACTCGCCCCGGACGCCATCGCCACGCAAATCAAGCAAGCAAAGAACCAACGCCCCGGGGACACAGCACCTTCCAACCAACGCCCCGGGGACACAGCACCTTCCGGGGACACAGCACCTTCCGGGGACATTACCTGGCTCGGTGCATTTTCAGCGCGGCGGTGAACGCGTGAGATCGGTGCCTCAGGAGCTGAAATTGCGAGCATTTTCGCCCCGTGCATGGACGCGTGCCGAATCGCCATCAAACGCAACAATCCGGATTACCGGAAAAGTCGGCCGTTTCGCAAGCGGAATCGGCGGGGCCCGACGGATCGACCTGCGAAATGCCTCCAAAACCAGCTACCCCCGCGACGGCCTTTTATCTAATCTGCGGTGGTCCCTTTCACGGCTCCACCCACCCCGCCCGCGACCTGACCCACGGGCCTCGACCGCTCTCGTCCGGCCCCACTCCGCATGCTCAAAGCTCTCGAAATCGCCGGCTTCAAAAGCTTTGCGGATCGCACGCGATTTGAATTCCCTGATGGAATCACCGTCGTCGTTGGCCCCAACGGCAGCGGCAAATCGAACATCGTTGACGCCATGAAATGGGTGCTCGGCTCGCAAAGCGCGAAGAGTCTGCGCGGGAAGGACATGTCCGACGTGATCTTCAAGGGCTCGGTGACGCGAGCCCCCGCCGGCGCAGCGGAAGCGACGATCGTGTTCGACAATTCCGACGGGAACCTTCCGGTCGACGCCCCCGAGGTTCACGTGACTCGCCGGGTTTACCGTAGTGGCGAAAGTGAATACCTGATCAACCAGCAAGCCGTGAGGCTCAAAGACGTCCGCGATTTGATCCGCGGCACCGGTATCGGCATCGACGCCTACAGCTTGATCGAGCAGGGCAAAGTCGATCGCATGTTGCAAGCCAACGCGAAGGAGCGCCGTGCGATCTTCGAAGAGGCGGCCGGCATCAGTCGCTTCAAAGCCAAGAAGCTGGAAGCCGAGCGACGACTGGCTCGCGTGCAGTCCAACCTGACCCGATTGAGCGACATCGTTGACGAAGTCGGATCACGGCTCAAGAGTGTTCGAAGCCAGGCCAGCAAGGCGGAGCGTTATCGCCAAGCCACCGAGCGTTTGAAAGAGCTGCGCACACTTGCTGCTTGGACGGATTGGTCCAATCTACATTCCGAGCTCACGCAATGTGAAACGCAGTTGGCCGAAGCGACCGAGTTGCAGGAAAAGCTGCAAGCCGAACGCGACAGCATGAACGAGAAGCGGCAAGCGGCCGACATGCAGCTGCAAGCCATCGCCGATCGCGCCCGCGAATTCGAATCCAAGCGTGGCGAGACGACGCAACAGATCGCTTCGTTGGTGGGAAGACGCGACGCGGATCGCGAGTCGGTTACGGAGTTACGTTCCACGATTGCGAAAGGCCTTCGACGCGTTCGTGCACTGAAACTTCACGCCGGAAGTGCCGCCGAAGAACTGCAAGGTGCCGACTCCAACTTGGCGACGTGCCAGGAAGAGTTGGACAACATCCGAGAGAAGGCTCAAAAAGTCACGCAGGACCGCGACCGAGTGCAGGCGGAGACGGACGAGATCCTGAGTCGCCGCGATGAGCTTCAACGCCGTCACTTGGTCACCGTCCGTAAAGTTGCCGACGAAGAGTCAAGCCGCCAACGTGTTGAAGCTCAAATCGCGGAAGCCGAGCGACTCGTCGGCTCGCTCAAGAAGCGACTCGAAGCAGGGCAGCAGGCACTGACTTCGGCCGAGCAGGATGCGAAAGCCCGTGGCAGTCGAATCGAAGAGCTAAGCACCCAAATCAAATCGGCGGAGTCGGAACTCGCGCACGCAACCGAACGCGCCGAGTCGAGTCAAAATGAACTCGAGCAACGCAATGAGGAGATGGCATCGCTGCGTGCCCAGCTCGAAGGCGTTCGCCAACGTTATCTCGTGTTGGAAGACCTTCAAAAACGGCAGGAAGGTCTTTCGGGCGGCGTTCGTGAGTTGCTCGAGCAACTCGGCGATAAATCTGGCCCGATTGCGGACTCGGTCGACGGCATTGTCGCGGATCGGGTTACCGCGGATGTCGAAACGGCTCCCATGATCGATGCGGCTTTGGGAGAACGGTCGCAGTTCCTGGTCGCCGAGGGAGCCGGTTTGATCGACGCGATTCAAGCGGGCGAACTCGAAACAGCGGGTCGAGTCGGAATCATCCGCGTCGATCTCTTGCCGGAACCTCCGACCGAAAATCGCATTCGGCTCGAAGGACTTGAGGGGGTCATCGGCCGTGCTGATCAGGTCATCGAATTCGCGGAGGATCAACGCAAACTGATTTCGTACCTGCTTTCGACAACGTGGCTCGTCGAAAGTCTCGACGTCGCACAGCAGGTTCGCAAACTCGGCGGACGTGGACAGCGTTTCGTGACCCGCGGTTGCGAAGTCATGGATAGCGAAGGCACCGTGGTGGTCGGGCCGGCCCAAGCGGCAACGGGCTTGGTCAGCCGAAAGAGTGAATTGGTGGCGGCGTCGGACCAAGTCGATGAATTGACCGCCGCACTCTCCAGCAACGATCAGCGATTGAGTGAACTCGCCGCGTTGGTCGAGGAGCAGGTCGCCGAAGTCGATCGACTCGAAAAATCGCACCGTGCCTTGCTCACCAAACGAGCGACCGCGGAAGCGGAGTCTCGTCATGCTCAGGAACGACTCGAATCCTGCCAAGCGACTTTCGACGAAGTCACGCTCGAGTCGAACCAAACGGACAGCACACTTGCCCTGGCGCGCACCGAAGCCAACCGATTGACCGAACAGTTGCGCGTTCGGCGTCAAGAAATCGAGACGCTGGAATCGGAATCCGCCGAAATCGAAGAAACGCTTTCGGAGACTCAGCAAGCACTTCAATCCGCCGTTTCGGCGGTGATGACGATCTCCGTCGAAGTCGCTCGCGTGGAACAAAAGCGTGAATCGCTCGCGGCCGCGATTGAGCAACAACGTCGTGACCAATCTCAACGCGAGGAAGCCGTCGCGGACGCTCAAGCCGGCGCGGATGCGGGCAAAGTTCGATTGAGTGAACTCGGTGAGCGGATCGCCGCAGCAGCAGCAGAGTTGGTCGCCGCGGAAGCCGCGCAGTCAGCCACGAACGACAAACTCGCAGCGCTCGCTGCGGAAGCAGACGCGGTCCGCGAGTCCAATCGCGAAACGATTCAAGCAAGCGAAGACGCGATCAAGAAAGCAGCCGAAGCGAGCGAAACCGTGCATGCGGTGACCAGCCGTCGTGACTCGGCAACGCATCGTTCCACTACGTTGCTCGAGCGGATGCGTGAAGACTACCAGATCGATCTGCAACACGATGAACCGCCCGAAGTTCTTGAGCCGATTGAAGACCGCGAGGCGATGGACTCCGAGATCAATCGCTTGCGAGATCAATTGCAACGAACGAGCAACGTCAACATGGAAGCGCTCGCTGAACTGGAAGGTTTGCAAGAGCGTTTTGACCATTTGAACGGCCAATACCAAGACCTCGCTGCCGCCAAAGACTCACTGCATCGCATCATCGGACGCATCAACGCGGACAGCCGACGACTGTTCATGGATACGCTCGAAGCGATCCGCCAAAACTTTCAACGCCTGTATCGAAAGTCCTTCGGCGGCGGACACGCGGACTTGGTGCTCGAAGAGGGCGAAGACCCGCTGGAAGCCGGCGTGGAGATTCTGGCAACACCACCGGGCAAGCCGAGTTTCAGCAACTCGCTTCTGTCCGGTGGCGAAAAAGCTCTCACCGCCGTCGCGTTGCTGATGTCCATTTTTCAATATCGACCGAGTCCGTTTTGCGTTCTGGACGAAGTCGACGCGCCTTTTGATGAAGCCAACATCGGTCGTTTCGTGACGGTCTTGAATGAGTTTCTCGATCAAAGCAAATTTGTGGTTGTGACCCACAGCAAAAAGACGATGACGGCAGCAACCACGCTCTACGGCGTAACGATGCAAGAGTCGGGTGTCAGCAAACGTGTTTCGATTCGGTTCGAAGATGTGAGCGACGACGGCGAAATCAGCGACGAAGCGGCCTGACGTCCAACCACAAACGCTTGATTATTGATGGCAGAACTCAAACTCGCGCTCCGATTGGATGCTCTCAAGCTGCCGCTCAAACGAGCACTCGATACGGCGGCGACCATGGGCGTCGCGGCGGTGGAACTCGACGGTCGCGGAGAAGCCCACCCAGAATCCTTGAGCGACACCGGCCTGCGCCACCTGAAGAAGTTGCTTGACGAACGCAATTTGAAAGTCGCGGCGATCCGCTTTCAAACCCGAAGCGGCTACGACAACCCCGACAATCTTCAACGGCGTGTCGAAGCAACCAAATCCGCAATGGACTTGGCATACAAACTTGGCACCAATTCGGTCATCAACTTCATCGGCCGCGTCCCCGAAGACCAAGACGATCCGCGTTACGGCGCCATGCAGTCGGTGCTCGACGACCTCGGACGATACGGGGCTCGAGTCGGTGCGTTTTTGGCCGCGGAAACCGGTGCCGAGTCGGGTTCGGTGTTGTCGGAGTTTTTGCGAGAAAAGGAAGACGGCTTCGTCGCAGTCGCCCTGAATCCTGGTCAGTTGATCATCAACCGCCACAGTGTTGTTGACGCTCTGCGAGACTTAAAAGACCGTGTCCAAGTGGTTTGCGCGACCGATGGGGTGCTCGATCTCGCTGAAGGTCGGGGAATTTCGGTCCCCATCGGAGAGGGAACGGCGGACTATCCTCAGATCCTGGCATCCCTGGAAGACGTCGGGTTTCGCGGCCATTTCACGGTCGGGCGAAAGGACTCCGTGATCCCCGAATTAGTGCAGGGATTGAAGTATTTGGGAAACCTCTGATTCGCGGTGACGCGGGCCAGCGGTTTTTGACATACTCGATCTGTCCATCCTTCCCGTCTCGCCCAGTCGGCCATCGTGATTCGTACAACAGCGCCCGCACTCCAGATCGTCGATTTGAAGAAGCGTTACGCGACGGTCGAGGCGTTGCGTGGAGTCAATTTTGAACTCCAGCGCGGTGAGCGGCTTGCCTTTCTCGGTCCCAACGGCGCCGGCAAAACGACGTTGATCCGCGCGTTGGCTGGTCGCACTCGTCCGACGGCGGGAAAGATCCATGTCTTCGGCGAGCCGATTCATGCCAGCGGAGTCCGTGATGCGCTTGGACTCGTCCCCCAGGACATCGCACTTTACGGAGATTTGACGACGCGGGAAAACCTCGTTGCCTTCGGTCGCTTTCATGGCATCCCGCGAAAGGAACTCAAGCAACGCGTCGACTGGGCGCTCCAGTGGACCGGCCTGAGTGATCGCGCGAATCAACTCGTCGCCGGCTTTTCCGGCGGAATGAAACGCCGCGTGAACTTGGCGTGTGGCGTCTTGCATCGTCCGCAAATCATCTTGCTCGATGAACCGACCGTCGGCGTGGACCCACAAAGTCGCCAACGCATCTTCACGATGCTCGACGAACTCAACCAAGACGGCGCGGCGATTCTTTTGACGACGCACCATCTCGACGAAGCCGAACAACGTAGCGATCGGATCGTGATCTTGGATCAGGGACAGGTGATCGCCGATGGGACGATCGATCAGTTGGTCGCCGAAACGGTCGGAAGATCACGCTTGGTGCGCGTTCGCGTTGACCGCCCGTTGGAATCTCCCGTCGTGGTACCCGCCGATGGAGACCCACGCCGTGGCGTGAAGGTTGGGAATCGCGGCGAAGACCACTTTGAAACACGAATCGGAGACGTCACGGATCAACTCGGTCCGTTGATCCAAGCGGTGCGACGACACGGTTACACGGTTTCAGATATGGAAGTGCACGCGCCTTCGCTGCATCATGTCTTCTTGCATTTGACCGGCCACGAGTTGCGAGACTGAGTGCGATGATTTGGACGGTTCTGCAGATTCACGCGCGCCGCTTGTTGCACAACCGCATCGAGCTCTTGCTCATGTTTGTGGTCCCCATCGCCTTCTTCAGCGTGTTCGCGTTGATCTTCGGGAAAGGCATCGGCGGCGGTTCGACGCCGAAAGTTAAAGTCGTACTCGCCGACGAAGTTGAGTCCGCATTAAGTGGTTCCGTGACCGAATCGCTGCGTGAGAACACGGGCCTGCGATTCATGGAATCCGAAGACGAGGCGGAACTGACTCGCGAACAAGCCTCCGAGATCGTTCGTTCGGGGCGGGCGACAATCGGCATCGTCGTCACCCAAAACGAAGACAACTCGATTTCGGCGGAACTCCTCGCGGACTCCTCGGACCAGGTGGCACCGCAAGTCGTTTCGGCGATCGTCGGCCGCGAGTTGATCGTGGCACAAGCGCAGGCTGAAACGGCTCGCGCCGGGGCTGCTGAAGCGGCCCGCAATGCCGACACGGACCCCCGCGCGCCCAAAGCCTCCGTTCGTCGCGGTGACGAGGCAAGAACGGCAAATGCACCCGATAGTCGAACGACGGTCCGGCGGCCGCCTCTCGAGGACAAACTGGAGGAGTTGCCGAAACCCGAGTTGAGCGTCACGAGCGAAGACCCGCTGGCCGATGTGAAGATCGTCGATGTGCTTGGCGACGGAAAAGCGAATCCGGTCGTCAGCATGTACGCGGCCGGAATTGCGGTGATGTTTTTACTGTTCGGTGCCAGCGGTGGCGGGGGAGCGTTGTTGGAAGAACGCGAGAACACGACACTTGATCGATTGCTTTCGACGCGTTTGTCGATGGATCAACTGCTGCTCGGGAAATGGTTCTACCTGTCGGTCATCGGTTTCCTGCAAGTTTGCGTGATGTTCATTTGGGGGGCCTTGGTATTCGAGATCGACTTAATCGGCCACCTCGATGGTTTCGTGATGATGACGTTGGTAACCAGTGGCGCGGCGGCGGCGTTCGGACTCTTTCTGGCGACGTTGTGCAAAACCCGCGGGCAACTCAATGGATTGTCAGTCATCCTCATCTTGACCATGAGTGCGCTCGGCGGCTCCATGGTACCGCGCTACGTGATGAGCCAAGGCATGCGTGACTTGGGTCAATGGACGTTCAACGCGTGGGCACTCGATGGCTATGACAAGGTTTTTTGGCGCGACATGCCCGTCGAAGCACTTAGTACGGAATTGGCCGTGTTGATGGGGGCGGGCGTTACGTTTCTATTAGTGGCCCGCGCGCTCGCGGTCCGTTGGGAGTCCGATTGAGCGGCGCGATATTATCGTGCGAGGACTTTCAACATGACGATCGAACCCGGAAAGACACGCATCGGATGGATCGGTACGGGTGTGATGGGACGCAGCATGTGTGGCCACTTGATGGATGCGGGTTACTCGGCCACCGTTTTCAATCGATCACCCGAAAAGGCTGCGGACTTGATCTCGAAAGGAGCGGTCGCGGCGCAATCACCCCGGGAAGTGGCCGAAAAGAGCGACGTCGTGTTCACGATTGTTGGTTTTCCGAGCGACGTTCGCGAAGTGGTTTTGGGAGAAGCCGGTGTGCTGGCGGGGTCGCGAAATGGAATGACGATTGTCGACATGACCACCAGCGAGCCCAATCTGGCCATCGAAATTGCGGAGAAGGCGAAGGCCAAAGGAGTGACCTCGATAGACGCTCCCGTCAGTGGCGGTGACACCGGCGCCCGCAACGCTGGACTATCGATCATGATCGGCGGCGATGACGATGCGGTTCGACGAATCGATCCGCTCTTTCAACTGATGGGCAAGACGATCGTTCATCAGGGCGGCCCGGGGAGCGGCCAACACACCAAGATGGTCAATCAGACACTGATTGCCAGCGGCATGATCGCAGTTTGCGAAGCATTGCTCTACGCTCACAAAGTCGGATTGGATATTCCGACCGTACTCAAAAGCGTCTCCTCGGGAGCGGCCGGCAGCTGGTCACTTTCGAATCTGGCACCTCGGATGCTCGACCGCGACTTTGATCCCGGCTTCTTCGTGGAGCATTTTTTGAAGGACATGAAGATCGCGCTTGATGAAGCCTCGCGGATGAATCTCGCCTTGCCGGGGTTGGCGCTCGGTTACCAGCTCTACAATGCGGTTGCGGCACAGGGACACTCCCGCGACGGGACGCAATCGTTGATCCTCGCGCTCGCCAAAATGAATGGCGTTGATTGGCAGAACGCCTGAGCGCGCGACGCGTTTCGCACTCTTAACCCATGCAGTAGCGATGAAGGCAGCCTACCTGACCGAAACCGGTTCTCCGGACGTGATTCAATTCGGTGACTTGGAAGATCCAATCGCCGGCCCCGGACAAGTCCTGATTGAGACCAAGGCCGTGTCCGTCAATCCGATCGATACCTATGTTCGTGCAGGTAAGGTCGCGTTCGAGTTACCCCAACCCTTCGTGCCCGGGTGTGATGCGGCAGGCGTCGTTGCGGCGGTTGGCGAAGGGGTCGATTCATTCGAAGCCGGCGACCGCGTTTGGTGCACCAACCAAGGCTTGCTCGGACGCCAGGGTACGTTTGCGGAAAAGATCGCGATCGATTCGTCTTGGTGCTTTCCGCTTCCAAACTCCGTGGACTTTGAGACGGCGGCGGCCAATGCGTTGGTCGGAGTAACCGCACACCTCGGCCTGTTTCGTTCGGCACGCCTCGAACCCGGAGAGACCGTGTTGGCGATCGGTGGTACCGGCGGCGTCGGGTCCATGGTGGTGCAAATGGCAAAGGCTGCCGGCGCGACGGTGATCACAACCGGGGGGAGCGCCGAGAAGTGTGAACGGGCTATTTCGCTCGGCGCGGATCACGCCATCGACTATTCGCAAGAGTCGATCGGAGAGGCCGTGAAGCGAATCGCTCCGGCGGGAGTCAACGTGTATTGGGAAACGCGTCGTGATCCCGACTTTGAATTGGCGATCGACGTCTTAAGCCAACGAGGACGCATGGTGTTGATGGCCGGACGCGACGCTCGCCCCGAGTTTCCCGTCGGCCCGTTCTATGTCAACGAGCTTTCGCTTCACGGCTTCGTCATGTTCAAAGCGACCGCGATCGAGATGAAGCGTTGTGCGAAAGACATGCGAAAGTGGATGAAGAAAGGCAAGCTTCGCGCCAGCATCGCACACCGTCTACCGCTTTCGCAGGCCGCCGAAGCACATCGCTTGCAGGAAACGGGCGACGTGGGCGGCAAGATCGTGTTGACCGTCGATTGAACGATCGACTCCGTGCGCCGAAGCGGGACCACTCGGGCGGGACCTGAGCGTGAAAGCCCTTCGATGGGACGCTTGGTCGAGCAAAAAATTCGATCGTTTTGCCTTCCATGGTTTTGCCAGCTCGGGAGCAACCGGCAGCAGCAGCAACGAGAGCGTCATGCCATTTGGAAAGGCAAGGGTGAGCCGCTCCCCATTTGCGGGACCGTTGCTTATCGCTGCGATTCGAGATGCTCGCGATACTTTTTGACTTGCTGGTGCAGGTGCCAATCGTCCGGCGTGTCAATCAAACACGCGGACTCGACCGCGAGCGCCTCTTCGACTCGACCAAGCTGAAAAAGGACTTCCGCGAGCGTGTCCCGGTAGACGACGCTATCAGGTTCCAAAAACACGGCTTGCTCCGACAGCTTGAGCGCATCCTCCAAACGTAGCTCGTTCGTCGCTGCGGCCCAAGCAACGTTGTTGAGCGACGTTGCGTCGACGGGGAAAGCCTCGGTGTGCTGGAGGCCCGATTCGAATAATCGGTCGAACGCGTTGTTTGCCACCTCATCAAGCCCAACGGCTCGGAGTTCGGGAAGCATTCGCTCCGCGAAGTCGATGTTCAAACGATCGAGCGTTTCGATTTTACGGATCGAACGTTCCGCCAACGCAGCGTCCTTCGTCTCGATAGCGTGCTGGAGCATCGCCTTCTGTGCAGCCAACGGAAGCGAAACGTAGAGAGAGTCGGGGAAGCGGTTGGTTTCCAAAATACCGAGAATCGACAAGTCACCCCACTTGGCGATGTCGAACGGATCGATTGCCAATTCCGTGATTCGTTCAGGCTGACTCTCTTGAAGTTCAGTCACCGCTGCCGCATAAGACCGAGCCACGTAGAAGAAATCGGGTGCGTCCTCGCCTCCGTAACTCGCCTGAACCACGAGATCGCGAAGGGCCGGTGCTGCCAGTTCGGAGCGGTTCATCGTCCTGAGATAGTCCGAAAGCTCTTTTCGCAATTTCAATGACGGTGACAAGAGCATCAACCGGATCCGGCGTTCCAGCCCGGCAGCCGCCTCAACGTGTCCCGATCGTCGTGCGAGCAACCATTTCCCGACAACGCTTTTCGCGTAGGCGAGTCCATGGTCGAGCGTGACCAATGACTGGGTTCGGTCCAACTTGGAGCTTTGTGACGCGACCTTCTCCCAAAGTTCCGCAGCCATTGCGGTGTCGCCCTGCTCGACGGATTGCTCCGCCCATCGGATAGTCGCGTCGAGGTCGCCCGTGTACGCCAGCGTTTCGAGGCCCTCGCGGGCGAGAGAAATCTTGCCGTGTGTTTCAAACATGTCGAGGATGTCCGAGTTCAACTTGACTTTCGTCGTTGAAACGGGTCGACCATTGACGCGGCTATAAACCGGTTGGCGAGCAATCAATTCATAGAGTCGATCAAAGTCCTCCGGGTCCTGAAAGCCTGGGGGAATCTCACCTCGCAACAACCGACATGCCGCGCGAAAACGAGTCTGCAAACTTGATCGCGGCAACACCGACTTGAGTCGGTCCGAAAGCAACACAATCGTGGTCGGTTCGACATCCATCCCCCAAGCAACGAACAGCAGGGGATCTCGCTTGATCGTGTTGTCTTTCTTGCCAACCGCCAGATCGATCATCCAATCCAAGCGGTTGGTCCCGAGCATTTCGTCGATGGTCCATTCGACGAGCGACTGATTGCCTTCACCGACAATGATCCCGGGAATAGCGAAACGTTGATAAATCTCGTGTGCGACTTCCTGTTCGCCGAGATGCAATGACAACCGAGCGTAGGCCGAGAGCAATTCAATCTCTTCGGCGAGTTCACCTTGCGGCAACTGAGTCTGAATTTCGATGGCTTGATCGATCCAATTCTCCAACTCCGAATCCACTTGATCGTGAGGAAGCCCGATCAGTTCGATGGCTCGGGTGTAGCGAGAGGCCGTCACGGCTACCGTTGCCGCGAGCGCTCTATCGTGGCGCGCGAGCACGTCGATCGCACGATCGACTTCGCCGTGGACGGCGAGAGCATGCCAACGGAGCGTTTGCGTCCTTTCGGACAGATGCTTGTCGTCCTTGGACATCAACTTTTCGATTGCCCGCGCTCGACGCTGCTCGTCGCCCAGGCGGTCCGCCGCTGCGAGCGCCCACGCGTAGGCATCGTACCGATCATGCTCGTCGGTGCTGGCCGAAGCCGCTGCGAAAGCCTCGTCCGCGATTTGGTCCCAACGACCACTAAGCATCTGAGTGATGCGGACGGAAACGCTATCGTTGGTCTGTCTTGCGTGCGAAACAGCATCGTCGACCCGTCCACTCAGCATCGCGCGTTGGGCGCGGAACAGATAACGCTCCGAATCGTCCCAAAGCTGTGCCGCCGAGGGGAGCGTGTCACTCTCGCTCTCGATCCCAAGCTCTGCCCTCAAACTCAGCCACGAATCGGCGAGACTGCGATCGATCGCGACCGTCTCGATCAGCTTCAATAAGTCTGCTTCGGTGCCCTCGTTGACCGCGCGGTCGACATACATCGGAAAACGCTGAATGAGGAAGTTCGCGACACGAGCCTTGATCTGTTCAAATTCGATTGTCCCGGCAGACTCTTCTACCGCGACTTGGACGACCGAAAACAATCCGTCCTGCAAGACATTGGCGAGGGCCGAGGGGTCATCGGTTTCCAGAAGCGAACCGATCGAACCTCGAATGGTACCCGGCAACGTTGCATTGCGCCACTGACGAAGAATCCACTCAGCGCGTTCGGCGATCTCGGGGTCCGCATCGCGAGCGGCATCTTGCACCGTTTGCCGTGACGTGGCTCGACGCCGCCACATTTCCAAAGTGGCTCGCTGGCGATCGGCATAGCTTCCTTCGGCAAGTGACTGAAGCTCGGGCGATTCCGATTCCGTTTTCCCAGACTCTTGCGCGTTCGCTTCCCACGAGAAGCATGCGTTCAACGCTACTGTCGTGATGAACGCGATCACTCGAATCGCATCGAACACGGATCTCGAAGGGCCGGGGCGACGAGTGGACGAGCGACGCGGGCCTGGGAACTGCTTTGTCATCGTGTCGGATGCTCGCACTTGATAATCCGTTGTATGATCTCTTCACCCCTATGATACCAGACCGTCGAACGACACCAAATCGGAACGACGCCGCCCACCCCCTGATGTCCCGAGGACGAACCATGCCAATGCATTTTGCGATGCGATTTGCGACGCTTTCGACGTTGATTTTCTGCGTCAGCCTCTCCGCAGAAGACTCGACGTGGCCCCAGTGGCGCGGTCCCGAGCAAAACGGCGTGGCCCCCGCCGGCGACTACCCTCTCGAGTGGAGCACGTCTCAAAATGTACTCTGGAAATACGATTTCGAGGGACTCGGCGGCAGCACGCCGGTCGTTGCTGGGAGGCACGCTTTTTTTACGGCGGGCGATGGCGGAAAGAACACTCTGGTCGCCGTGAATCTTGATACCGGCGAAAAGGCATGGAGCGTCTCGCTCGGCGATGACAAAGGCAACAAGCATCGCAAAGGCAGCGGAAGCAATCCGTCTGCCGTCACCGATGGAAAGCATGTCTTTGCCTATTTTCGTAGCGGCGATTTGGCTGCCGTCGACCTCGAAGGCAACGTCGCGTGGCAAGTCAACTTACAGGACGAATTTGGCGAGGACACGCTGTGGTGGGACCTGGGTTCCTCGCCAATGCTCATCGATGACTTGGTAGTTGTTGCAGTGATGCAAAGTGGACCGAGTTACGTTGTGGCGTACGATCGAGCGACTGGCAAACGAGCATGGAAAGCAGACCGCGTGCTTGGTGCTCCCGAAGAGGCCGCCCAGAGTTACGCAACTCCGCTGGCAATCAAGGGCGGCAACATTGCGGTGATGGGGGCCGACAACTTAACCATTCACTCGGCGAAGACGGGTAAGCAACTCGGTCGTGTTCCCGGCTTTAACCCGGAGGGCGAGAAGTATTTTCGTTCGATTTCCTCGCCGGTCATCAGCGGCGACTACATCGTCTGTCCCTACTCCCGTGGCGCGACTATCACAGTGTGTCGCATCGATGATGTGATTGAGGGAAAGGGTCGTGACAGTATCGCATGGCACCGCGATGGCCTGGGAAGCGATGTCCCCACACCGGCGATCAAAGACGGACGCGTTTACGTTGTCGGTGACAGTCGCAAACTGAAAAGCAACGGCGTCGTTTCGGCGGTCGACCTCAAAACGGGTAAAGATGTTTGGACGATGACACTCCCCAAATCGCGTCAGGGCTTCAGCAGTTCGCCGTTGGTGGCTGGCAATCACCTCTACGTCACCGCCGAAGACGCAACGACCTATGTGATCGGACCGCTTGATGCTGAAGAGCCGGATGTTGTCGCAACCAACACGCTGGATGACAGCGAGCCCTTTACCGTTGCGAGCCTGATCCCCCACGGCGGCGGTTTTCTCCTTCGAACACGCCACTCGCTTTACCGAATCGGAGGCTGAGCCTAGCGCATTCTTGCCGCGTAAAAACTCTCCGAACGCGGATCGACCTTCGATCCTGGCGAGACAACGCTGAACACTCATGATGCTCAAATGAATGCCGAAAACCCCTACGATTCGCCGCCGGAACCCGTCGGACAAGCCAACCCATCGCTTTTGGTTTGGACGTCCGCGTGCGTATTCGGCACTGGATTGGTCGGTGGCGTTTTCGGTGCGTTGATCGGAGCAGTGCTCGGCTCACTATGGCCCGGATACTATGAGTCGGTGTTTCGCAACGGCGACTCGGCCTCGTTCGACCCGATCGCCGTAGGAATCGGTCAGGGGCTGACCCAGGGTGTCGTGTTTGGGAGTCTTATCGGGTTGGCGTTGGTGGCGCTGTTCTATTGGTATCGGTCACGATTGCAAACTCAGCCAACTGACAGCAGACGTGTCTAGTTTGACGTCGACTCTCAGGTCGTTGGTTTGTTCGGAGCATTTTCTCGCGCATCTGAACACCGATACTCTCGTCGAATTACTTGATGCTCGTGAAAGCCATCCATTCGACGCAGAATGGATGCGTGTTCACACAATGGTGATCGAGCGAAAGCTCGCCCCTTCACCGTCGGTCGATTCGCTACGTGAGTTGTCATTCAAACGCGCGCTCGCGATCACTAAATCGGACGAGGCAGCAGGATACATCTCGGATGACATCGGGCTCGTCGCCGACGCTGTTCGCGGAGCCGTTTCAGATCCGTGGCTGTCTGCTTTGGTTGCTTCCTATGCCTCGGGGATGTTCCCGCATGGAGAACTCTCAAGAGATCTACGAGCCATCAGCGACATCCTGGGCGAGTTCTAATCCGGGTAGGCGTCGCCTGGATTTTGGTCCCGAGTTTGCTGAGATGAGATCAAACAAAGCCACCAAGACACGAAGCAAGCCCCGGGGAAAGAAATAGCTCTTGGGATAGAGCATCGTTCTGATTGGTCAATCCACCACATCCTCTCTCTTCGCGTCTCCGCGCCTCTGCGTGAATCCTCTCCAAGAGCCATACCAATCAAAACCGTCACTCGGAAACTCGCTCAACGATTCGAGTAGATGAGATCACACAAAGCCACTAAGACACGAAGGGAAACCCGGGGAAAGATATAGCTCTTGGGACAGAGCTTCGTTCTGATAGGAACTAGCGGGAAATCAATCCACCAAATCCTCTCTTTCTTCGCGTCTCCGCGCCTCCGCGTGAATCCTTTCCATGAACCACACCAATCAAAACCATCACTCGGAAACTCGCTCAACGATTCGAGTAGATGAGATCACACAAAGCCACTAAGACACGAAGCAAGACCCAGGAAAGAAATAGCTCTTGGGACAGAGCTTCGTTCTGATAGGAACTAGCGGGAAATCAATCCACCAAATCCTTTCCTTCTTCGCGTCTCCGCGCCTCCGCGTGAGCCCTTTCCAAGAGCCATTCCAATCAAACACCATGGAGCGGCATCTCCGCGTACACGCGTGTCTTCGTGACATCCATTCTCAAATCATACAGATCCATCAGAAAGGGCCGCGTGTCCAAACACGCGGCCCTTTGATGAATGTCAGTCGAACGAAACCTTCGGGTCAGTCGTCTTTGAGAACATCGACCCCATCGCTCTTACTCTGCGACTTGAGTTGCTTGGCCATCTCGTCGCGCATCAACTGCAACTCGTAAACTTCGTCGGCTACAGCGCCCGTCGGAAGGTTGGGGTCACTCTGCAGTTGGACGACTTGCGATTGCACCTCCTTGCCGTCGACCACCATCGCGACTTGGTAGGAACCACTCGAAACGGGACGACCGCGACCACGGAATCCTGGCGGCAAGCGTCGCTGAGTGGTCCGCCCGCCGCGTCCCGACGGCTGACTCTGGGTCAGATTCCAACGAGCCTGATGCAGGCCTTTCTGCGCATCGGCGTTGAGTTCGTTGATCACGTTGCCTTCGATGTTCTTGATTCGGAACGCGACCGACTTCGCATCTTCCGAAAGCCAATACCAAAAACCCGCACCTGAGGCGGGGTTTTGACCGACAAACCGTCGGTTGGTTCCACCGCGGCGCGGGGCCGAACGCCAACGCACGACGTCTTGAGGTTTAAAGAACTTTGCGTCATTCGCAACAGCTTTGGCGTCCAGCGATCGGAGCACCGAAACATCACATGCCCAAAGGCTTCGTCCATGGGTGGCGAGAACGATTTCGTTGACTGAGGGGTGAACCGCGACATCATGTACCGAAACCGTCGGCACCTGCTTGGCTTGCACCCAGTTTTCGCCCCGATCGAGTGAAAGCCAAAATGCGAATTCCGTTCCGAGGTACAACAAGTTCTTGTTGACCGGGTCTTCGCGCAAGCAACGGGTCGAACCGAACGGCAATCCCTTGTGCAACGGGCGGAACGTTTCTCCATGATCGTCGCTCGCGTAGACATACGGGTTGTCATCGTCGCTTCGGTGCGCATCGAGAACCACATACACGGTCCCTGCGGCATGACGAGACGCTTCGATGGAGCTGACCCATCGCAATCCCGGTGCATTCAGGTTTTCGGTAATGTCTTTCCAGTTCACGCCACCGTCTTTGGTGACCCAGAGGGCCCCGTCATCGGTGCCAACGTAGAGGACGTTCGGATCGATGGGTGATTCGGCGAGGTCCGTTGCGGAGCCCCGTTTGGTCTTGGTGATCTCGGGCGAAATCGCTTGCAAACCGCTACCGCGATTGAAGGAGCGGAAAACGTAGTTACCGGCCGAATAGAAGATGCCCGAGTTGTGACTAGAAAGGATGAACGGCGTCTCCCAGTTAAATCGATACTCAACGCCTTGTTTGCGTTGCGGGCGAATCGAGGCACGTTCACCCGTACGCAAGTTGCGTCGCGCGATCGCGCCGTTTTGACTTTCGTAGTACATCAAGTCCGGATCATTCGGATCGACGCGACAAACGAATCCGTCACCGCCGCCGACAGAAATCCAGTCCTCGTTGATCGCGCCACCGGTTTGACTGATCGCCGGCCCGGCCCAGCTGCCGTTGTCTTGCAATCCACCGACAACCCAGTAGGGCTTCTTGGGACTGATCGCAGCGTGATAGAACTGGCCGATCGCCGCCGTGTTAATGTGGTCCCAGTTGTTGCCGTAATCAAAGCTCGTGTAAACGCCGCCGTCGCCGGCGATCACCATGTGACGACCATCGTTGGGGTCGATCCACAAATCGTGACTGTCGGCATGCACGCCGCGGCCGAAGTTGGATTGGAATGTGGCACCACCGTTTTCCGATTTGAACTGTGACACGCCCAACACGTACACGCGTTGATCATCACTGGGGTCGACACGGATGACGCTAAAGTACATCGGACGCGTGTTGAGCGAGTTGACTCGCACCCAACTCTCACCCGCATCGGTCGACTTGTAGATTCCGCCGTAGCGATATCCTTGGGCGCCCTGCATGTCTTGGATGTTGGGTTGTTGGCCGAAGTATGAATAGGTGTACGGTCGGTTGGACGATCCTGCATTGCGGTCACCAAGCGTGACTTCAAGCTTCACTTCCTTTTCGCCCCGCATCACCGTGACTTTCATCTTGTCATCCGGTTCCCGTTGGCGAATCTCAGCCACCAACGCCTGATAGTCGGCGACGTCTTTTTCGCCGACCTTTTTGATGATGTCACCGGCTTTCATGCCCGCCTTTTCCGATGGGCCGCCTTCGGTGATGACCACCATCTTTGCGCCGCCACCGGGTTGGTCTTCACCTTGAATCCCCATGAAGCTGCGGTTGCTGGCACGCTGCTGATTTTGCGCCGGCCGATTCACAAGTGTGGCCGTGAGCGTGAGCGTCTCTTCGCCGCGTTTGATTTCGAGCGGCAACTCGTCGCCGTCCGACATCGATTGCACTTGTTTGACGAGAGCTTCGTAAGAGGCCGGCTTTTTGCCACCTGCTTTGACGACGATGTCTCCCGCCTTCAGGCCTGCCTTTTCAGCGGGCGTGTTCTTCGAGACGGAATTCAGTTCAATCTTGTCATCCTTTGTTTCGCCCGTGACGCCCAGGTAGACGGTCGGGACCTGGCGATTCGAACCCGGACGGGCCAGCAGTTTGGGTTCGATCTCAATCGTTTCCTCACCACGATCGAGCGACAGTTTGATCTTCTGCCCGAGTTTCTTTTCACGGAGGACGCCGAGCAAATCATCAAATTGCTCGACCGGATTGCCGTCGATGTTTGTCAAAATGTCGCCGACTTTGACACCAGCCTTTTGGGCGGGACTTTCGGGCATGACTTGAGTGACCACTGCGACGGTGCCCTCGTCCTCACCGGGTTGATCGGTTCCAACGATACCCAAGAAAGCGTCGAATGGCTTGGGCCCGGTACCGATCTCTTCACAGTCGATGATCGCGTAGATGGTGCCGGAACTCTTGCGTTGCCAATCCAAACCGATGCGTCCGATCTTGCCGGTCGGAAGTCCGTTCGAAAGCCGAGTCCAATCCTGACCTCCATTGGAAGTCTTGTAGAGGCCGGCGCTCGGACCGTATTTGCGAATCGGATCGTAGCCGTCGACGCCATCGGGTTTCTTCACGCTACCTGGCCAGCTGTCGAATCCGTCGCGCATGCGATCCCACATGGCAACGATCAGCGTTTCGGGATCGTCGGGGTTCATGATCATGTCAATCACGCCCGTGTTATCGTCCAAGTAAAGAACTTGCTCCCAAGTCTCGCCGCCATCGGTCGTCTTATACACACCGCGTTCGCGGCTGGGACCATACAGACGCCCAGCGGCGCCGATGTAAACCACGTTCGGATCTTTGGGATGAATCAAGACACGGCTGATCTGAAAGGTCTTGTCCAGTCCTTTGTGTTCCCACGTCTCACCGCCATCGGTCGATTTGTAGACGCCATTTCCGTAGGAGACAGAGTTCCGTGGGTTGGCTTCACCCGTGCCCACCCAAACGATCTTCTTGTCGCTCGGGGCGTGGGCGACCGCACCCACCGAAGAAGTCGTTTCGTGATCAAATTGGTGCGCGACGTTGACGCCGTGGTTGCTAGTTTTGAGCAAGCCGGAACCGGCGGTTCCGATCCACCAAAGCGACGGGTCTTGGTCGTCGATGGAAACATCCGTGATGCGTCCACTCATATTAGCGGGACCGATGGCGCGCCAAGAAAGCTCTTTGATCCAATTCGGGTCGGCCTTCAGTCCGCTCGGCTGTTCGGCCTGCCTCGTGCGTGCCGTTCTGGTTGCTGGTGCTTGCCTCGCCTCAGGCTTCGATTCTATTTCAGCCTTGGGCTCCGCCTTTTCTTCCTTCTTGGTTTCCGATGACGCTTGCGGCTTCGTCTCGGCCTTTCCGGGTGCCGACTTCTCGGCTTGCTTCTCCATCAAATTGACAAGCGCGTCGATCTTTTTCTCAAGGGCTTCGATGCGCTGATCTTGGGAGGATGCCGCTTCCGGTTTGGCGGGCTGTTTGGGTGGAGCCTTCTTGGCGACCGGCGGTGCTGGTGGCTCCGGAGCGACCGGGGGAGTGAGCTTCTTGGGTGGAGCCGGCTTGGGCTCTTTCGGCTCGGGCTTCGCTGCCTCCTTTTCTTCAGGCTTCGTTTCCTTGGATTCCTTCTCAACCTTCTCCGCGGCTGCCTTCTCTTGTTCCGCTTTCTTCTTGCCGCGTTTCTTTCTGGCCTCTCGCTCGGGCTTTTTCTCGACGGTCTCCGTCTTCGATTTCGGAGGATCTTCGGCGACGCTGTGACTCGCGTTTCCGAACCAACAAATGGCGAAGATCAAATGAGTAAGCAGGAATGTTCCGAGCCCGTCTCGAACTGCTGATCGCATGTGGTTACTTTCTTGCCGATGGAAGGAGTGAGGTAGGACCATTGAAAGGTCCATTCCGGAGAGATGTCGAACGATGTCCGCCTGCCGTCATCCTAATCGGCGGCCAAGCCGAGAGGCGCTTCGGAAGCGACTCAATCGAAGCGATTGTTCGACGGGACGTTGGAAGTCCCGTCCATCCACCGCAGCGGAAGCGAAACGCACCGCAGCCGGATGACTGAATGCGTGATCAGCAGCGAACGAAATCGTCGTGATGCGACGTGGATCCGTTCTCGCCGCGATTCGCGAGATGACGTGTTGACGCCCGAATGATTGGGCGTCTCCGCAAGGCGACTAGGCGAAGTAGTCGGCGTCAGACATGCCATCATCCACCGCCACGTCGGAGACGGGCGTTTCTGGAGTGGCGGACAGATCGTCGCTGGCTGCGGTTTTGTTGGGCTCCGAAGCCGCGGCGTTCGAGAGCGTCGCTTTTCCAGCCTCGATTTGTACGGTCTCCGTCTCGGCATCCTCGTCCGAGGCTGGCTCCAGACCCCTCAGCACCTCTTCAAGCTGGGCGTCGAGGTCGTCCAACTGGGCGATGACGTCATCCTGTCTCCGCTCGAGTTCCTCGAGCAGATGACCAGGACCGTCGTCGTGAAAAGGCGAGTTTGTTTTCGGCATGCCGGATCTGCGGTTCCATCCCTTCGAAAATGAGCGCTGTCCCGCTCGCACTGGAGGGATCGGAATAATCCGGTTCGGATGTTTGGCGCACGCTGAAACGTGCGCCTCGTTCGTATCAGGCAGAGTTTGACGGTTGGTTCAAATCTCCGGGAACGGCGAGATTTTCGTCCGGATGGCGGCTCGAGTCGCCCCAGGCAGGCTCCGGCCAGGCCGCCGAGCGGTTGTCATGGTTGACTCGATTTGCAACAACCAAACGCAGTCGGGGACCGTACGGTTTGCCGGATCAGCAGAATCACAAGCGAAACGGTTATCGAGAAAGGCGAATCATGGGAATCGAACGCAACCCGACGCGAGCCGTCTCCGTCGGAGACATCGTGATCGGTGACGGAAACCCGATCGCGGTGCAAAGTATGACGGCGACCAAAACCGTCAACATCGACGCCACGGTTGCCCAGGCGGAGGCGTACCGCGAAGCCGGCGCGGGAGTCGTTCGGATCGCGGTCGATAGCCCCAAGGACGCAGCGGCGCTGGCGGAAATCCGTAAGCAGACGACGGTGAATCTGGCGGTCGATCTCCAGGAGAATTTCCGCCTCGCCGAGGAGGTTGCGCCGCACGTCAACAAGATTCGCTACAACCCCGGACACCTCTATCACCACCAGCGTGACAAACCTTGGCAGGACAAGGTCCGCTTCATCGTGGAGCAGGCGAAGGAGCATGACTGCGCCCTCCGGATCGGTGTGAATTGCGGAAGTGTCGACCCCGCAAAGAAAGAGAAATACGACGCAAACGATTCCATCACACCGATGCTCGAGAGCGCTCTGGAGCACTGCGAGTTCGTCGACTCACTCGGCTTCGAACGATACGTCGTCTCGCTTAAAGACAGCGACCCTCAGAAGGTGATCGAGGTCAACAAACGCTTTGCGGAGGCACGTCCCGACGTTCCGCTCCATCTGGGCGTGACCGAAGCCGGGATGCCGCCCGATGGAATCATCAAGACGCGAATCGCCTTCGAACAACTCATCGGCCGCGGCATCGGGGATACCGTGCGTGTCTCGTTGACGTTGCCGAATGACCGCAAGCCCGAAGAGATCGCCGCCGGTCGCGAGATCGTCGAGGACATTTACTCCGGTCGAGTCCGCACGGTCGTCAAACTCAATGAGCAATCGCTCAACATCATCAGCTGTCCCAGTTGCTCCCGCGTGGAAAACGAAGCCTTCATTGACTTGGCGCAAAGTGTCAAGGAAATGACTCAATACGCGAAGGATTACGACATAACCATCGCCGTGATGGGATGCCGTGTGAACGGACCTGGTGAAACTGACGATGCCGATCTGGGCCTTTGGTGTGGCCCAGCCAAAGTCAATTTGAAACGTGGCACGGAGGCACTCGGTGCATTCGGCTACGACGAGATTTTGCCGCGACTTCGCGAAGAACTCGACGCACTGATCGCGGTCAAAGCACCGTGACCTCTGCGGCGATGCGAATTCTGCTCACCAACGATGATGGCATCGATGCTCCCGGACTGACCGCGCTGTTCGAGAGCGTTCAGCTAGCAGCATCACACGACAATCGACCGGTTGAGATCATCGTTGTCGCACCCGACCGTGGACGTAGCGAATGCAGTCACAGCATCGAGACTTCACAGCCACTACGGATTTGCACGGTCCGTGAAGGATGGACAAGTGTGAATGGAACACCCGTGGACTGTGTGAGAGTTGCCGTCACCGCGATGGGCCTCGAGCCCGATCTCGTCCTGTCGGGAGTCAACGCGGGGGCCAATTTGGGCGTGAACCTCATGATCAGCGGGACCTTCGCCGCTGCCCGAGAAGCCAGCTCGATCGGAATCCCCGCGATGGCGGTCTCTCAATATCGACGGCATGAGATTCCACGCTCCTGGACGCACGTTCCGCATTGGCTATTGGAAACGTTGATCGACTTTTGGAACGCCGACGGAGAACAGTACGAGGTCGGAGCGCGTCTCTGGAACGTGAACCTACCGGCAGATCATGACGATCCGTCGCGCATTCCGAGCCGCGTCAGCTGCGAAATCGATCGCTGTCCGATCGAACGAAACGGAAGCATGGATCCCGAAGGAACGGTCCGCTTCGAATGGGATTTCCACGGGCGACCTCGCGAATCGGGACGTGACGTGGCGGAATGTTTTGGTGGGCAGATCACGATCAGTCGTGTCTCACCCTTTTTTGATTCCGCTCACTGAGAGCACGGGAAAACACAGACGCGGCGACTCGAACGCACCTGCAACTTCCCGTGCCCTCAACTTCACGCGAGGACGCCGTAGTTGGCCGCCGGAAGGCGGCCCCTCTACCACACACGCTACGCGTCAGCTTTGCTTGCAATCGCGATATTGGGTTGGCCCATTGGGATGCTGTTCGGAGCATCGCTCGTCGGAGCGACCTGGTTGCGCTGAAGTTCGCCGCGAACGATGCGCACGTTACGCGGTGCTTCAATGCCAATGGCGACGCGGTTGCCTGAGATTCGATTGATTGTGAGCACCACATCGTCTCCGATGATCAACTTTTCACCAGCTTTGCGACTTAGAACCAACATGACAAACTTCCTTGAGTGAGAAGAGAGATTTTCGGCTAGTAATAACAATTCCGTTACAAACGTCGTGCCAAAGTGAGGCCGAGCGGACTTTTTGAGAGCCCGAATTCGGAATACTTGAGCAAAACATCTCCGAAATGAGTTTTTTTGTTGCTTTGCCGCCATCCCTGATGGAATCGGAAAACCGTCCTGGGTCACGACGAAAAACTCATCTTGGTATGCCTGTCGCGTATTGAGACAAATCCTTCGATTCCTCTCCTTGACCGAAAGAAGTATCGCGGCACTGATGACACGGCTGGTCCAACACGCCGCATCGTGTCTGGACGCCGTGAAGCGTCGGGAAGACGCCACCGTCGACGGTCCGAAGCACGATGCTATACTCAAAAGACCGCTTAAACAGGGTTTTTAGCGGTGAATCGCGTTGCCCGAGCATCGGAATTGCCGGTGACGCGAGTACAAGATTGATGAAACGAACAATGCATTTAGATGAACTGATCAAGGAGTGGGATTTCAACCCGCACACGTTGAACGTGCGCATGGTGAAAGGGAATGACGGCCGCGACGTCATCCAGATGCGTGTCGACATGGGAATCCTGCAGCTAGAGACGACTGGACGGCCGGATGGTGTCAGCATTGAGGGACACCCGTCGTACCTCGAATTCCTCCAGGACGAATGTCTCGATGGGACGGAGTTCGAGCTCGACGACGACCAGTGCATGGAGGTGGATCGAGAATTCATGCAGTTTTACCACCGAAGAATCTGCTGGCTGAGACTCCAGTACTACCACCGCGCCGTGATGGACGCCGATCACACGCTACGGCTGATGGACCTGAGCGAGCGTCTCAGCCCCGAAGAAGAGTGGACCCGCTCACACGAGCAGTACCGACCCTTTGTCCTTTTTCACCGTACGCAGGCCGCCGCTCTGGGGGCACTTGAGGAGGAAGAGTCCGGCGAAGACGCGGTTCAGGCGATCAACAGCGGGCTAGAATCGATCCGTGAATTCTTCGTGAAACACGAGGCGGAAGACCATTTCGAGGAGGACGAACTCGTGGTCCGGCTCGTCGATCTTCGGGAAACCCTGCGGAGCGAGTACGAAGTCGGCCAAACCCTCCGAGAAAAACTGAGCCAAGCGGTTGAGCAGGAGCAGTACGAACTCGCGGCTAAGCTTCGCGACGAGCTCAATCGTCGGGAACTCGAATAAAAAGCGAAAGGCGACGCGAGTTTCGCGATTCACGGATCCGCGAATTTTCCTTGCGTTGGGGGCCCACGGGCTTGGCGTTCGTCGCCGGTTTCGCCTATTCTCCGAAGGTCTATCCACGGACTACTTCACCCCACAACATCCAATCGGGAATCCACTATGAGAAAAGCCATTGCATCGGTCGCGGCCGTTTTGGTCGTTGCGGCGGGAACGTTTGCCGCCGAAGTCGACCTCAAGGACGTGAAGTGCTTGGTCGCACCGAAGGGAGCAAACGCCTCTAAGTCGGCAGACTACAAAGACGGAAAGGTCTACTTCTGCTGCGGCGGTTGCGTCAGCAAGTTCACCAAGAACACCAAGAAGTACGCCGAGAAGGCGAACCACCAACTCGTCGCGACCAAGCAGTACGAGCAAAAGGGTTGCCCGTTCAGTGGCGGCGAAGTCAACAAAGACACAGCCGTGAAGTTCAACGGAACCTCCGTTGCTTTCTGCTGCGATGGCTGTAAGAGCAAGTTCGTCGCTGCAAAAGACGACGCTGCTAAATTGAAGCTTGTCTTTAACGACAAAGCCTTCAAGGCGGCCTTCAAGAAGGTTGAGAAGGAAACCTCCAAGTAAGCGAACTTCGCTTCTGAGAACATCGGAACTCCGCGGCCGTTTTGGTCGCGGAGTTTTTTATTGCGTTCCTGAGGTCGACACTCAGTTCTTCGGAACCAATCGAATCTGACGGATGTCACAAACCGCTTTGTTCGCCTTGGTCTTGGGGCGCACTTCGAGTCGGTAGCCGCCTTTGGTCAATTTGAACGTCCCCGCGCTTCGCGGCACAAAGTTCTGGAAATGGCCGGTGTCTTGCACTTCGAATGAGATCGAAACCACCGATTCGTCAGACACTCTGACGCAACGTAGCTCAACAGTGCTGCCACCCTGGCCTTTGCCGCAGCCTTGCAGGACTTCGCACTGGAAGTCGCCATCTTGCGGCAGTTCAAAGTTCCACTCGGCCCAGTCTTTCTCGATGGTCCAATACCCGATCGTGTTCTTATGAGGCTGTGGTTCGAAACGCAGTTTCTCGCCGTGAGTGATCGCGTGGTGAGCGGGCAACTCAACGATGCCTTCTTTCGTCGGTTGAATCTCAAAAGGCTGTTTGCAGAGTCGAGCGGGTTCGATCAACGTGAGCCGTAGCGTCGCAGGCAATGCCAGTGTCTTGGGAAGCGTGATCACCCACTCTTCAGGTTCGGGCACGAACTTCAATTTGACATCGCTTCCGTCGGCCACAAGCGTCTTCATTCGATTGTTCAACCGCGGCATCGTCACCTTGCGTTGCGGCGGCTCCGAATCAACTTGAATGACCACCTCAAGCCCCTCGAACTTGATGGATCCCCAAACCGCTTTGATTGATTCCGGCTGGCAATCCGCAAACGCGACCGGCGAAAGGCAAAGCAAACAGACGAACACGGGCAAACGCAACATGGGTGACCTCGGTCGGGGAAACAACGACAGCAACTGCGACACTTTACTCGAACCGACGTTTTGGATCGCGGCCTTGACTCGCCGAGCTAGGTTGCGGGCTGAACTTTCTTGGTCGACGAATCATCCCGTATAGCATTCAAAGCGGCCATTCGCTGCTTCTCGGACAGAGCCTCACGAAATTCACGGAGCCGATCCGCGACGTGCGATTTACCGGCCAAATTGTTCTTTTCCTGCGGATCGCGGGTCAAGTTGTAAAGCTCCTCGCCGTCGGGCCACTTGCCGTATCGCCAACGCTGGTTGCGCAGTGCATATCCCATTTTTTGGCCGCGAGTCACAACGCTGTAGGCATACTTCTTTCGTCCCAATCGTTCGGGATGGCCCAGCAGCGGACGCAACGAAGCACCCTGAAGATGTGCGGGGCCTTCGAGACCAGCCCAGTCCGCGACGGTCGGATAGATATCCACGAGTTCGACCATTGCCTCGGATGTGGTTCCCGACTTGCTCCATCCAGGTGCCCGAACGATGAATGGCACCTTTGCGCCGATGTCGAACAACGTGACTTTGCCCCACAAAAAATGATCGCCAAGATGATAACCGTGGTCCGACGTAAAAATCACGAGCGTGTCTTCGGCGTGCCCGCTCTCCTCAAGCGCGTTGAGCACTAAACCAAGCTGGGCATCGATGAACGAAATGCATGCGTGATACGCTTGCATGTACTCACGTCGAAGGGCGTCGTTTTCTTTGCCGAGTTTGAAACCGAATGCCGTGTACCGCTTTGAAATTGCCGACGTCGGGATCGAATCCCAAAGCTGTGGCCGATCGGCCTGGTAAACGATTTTGCTCGTTGGATACAGGTCGAAGTATTTGTCGGGCGCAAGAAACGGCACATGCGGTTTCTGTAACCCACAAGCGATGAAAAACGGCTTGTCTCCATGTGACTCTTCAGCAAGCCATCTGGCGACCTGACGTGCATTCTTTCCGTCCTTGTGCTGCTCGTCGCTCAAGCCACTTCGGCCGTATCCCGGTGGCGTTTGAGCATCCAACTTGGCGGAGGCTTGTTTTCGTGTCTCGCGCCATGCCTTTCGGTTGGACGCGTGATCGATCGACCCGAACTTGGCTTCAAACGCCTCACGAGCTTGCCGAACGACCGGGAGTTCATCGTTTTCAAAGCGAATGAACCCGTCCCACGCCCGATCTCCATGTTCATGTCGGGGCGAGTGGAACACCTTACCGACACTCGCAGTCCAATAACCATGCTGCTTCAAGAATTGGGGCATCGAGACAGTACCAGGGCGTTCCTTGCGTATGTCGGCGGTGTTGTTGAGGACGCCCGTTGATTGCGGATAAAGCCCACTCATTAACGAAGCCCGTGACGGTCCGCAAACCGGGTACTGACAGAATGCGCGACGAAACGTCATCGATTCCGCTGCCAACTCGGAAAGCGTCGGCGTCACGATCGGTTCGTACCCCGACGAAGAAACATGCGTGTTGAGATCATCGCACACCACCAACAGAACGTTCTTGCGACGGGCAGTATCGCCGCCTGACGATGCGGTCTTCGAAACATCCGCGCCCACATCGGCAGAACTCGTGTAGGGAAGATACTTCGGGGTCGGCGTCGAATTTCCTTGTCCCTTTTCCCACCGAAAGCGACCGTCTTCCACACGCAAGTCTTTACGAACATTGAAACTCTTCCCTGGCATCGCAAATTCCGTCGGCGCGACCTTCGCGAGTTCTTCCTTAATCGCGTCATACTTGGGAATCGATGCGAGATTGTTCCATTCATTGGGATCGGCTTTCACGTCATACAACTCTTCCCCGTCGTCGTAGCGAATGTACCGCCAGTCCTTGTTAATGACCGCGTACTCACCTGGATTCATGTGCGGGAGAAAAACGCTGCGATCTTCGGCCCCGTCCGGATCGCCCAACGTCTCCGCGATCGATTGGCCTTCAAGCGGTTGCTTCGGCTCGGACAGCCCACACATCTCCACGAAGGTCGGATACATGTCGATCAGACTGACCGTCGCATCACTGGTCTTGCCTTTTGCGATTCCGGGTCCGGCCCAAATAAAGGGGACATTCGACGTTCGCTCCCAAAGCGTGTGCTTGCCCCAGTCGCCTTTTTCGCCGTGGTGGTAACCGTGGTCGCTCCACAACACGACGATCGTGTTCTCAGCGTAGGGGCTCTCTTCGAGAGCATTCAGTACCCGTCCCATCATCGCGTCGGCGTAACTGATACAGGCCAAATAGCCATGGATCGCATCATCCACGGCATCGAGTGATTCCAACTTCTGATGGATCCGCGATCGCGCGGTTTTCATCTTTCGAATCTTCGACGGCAAATCACTTAGATCATCTTGCTTGTAAGGAGGCAGCGTGATCGCGTCTGCCGCGTAAAGATCGAAATATTTCTGAGGACAATAATTGGGGAAATGTGGGGCGTAGATTCCCACCCCAAGAAAGAACGGCTTGTCGTGTTTCTGCTTCAATTTCTCGACGGCCCAATTGACCCGAATCGTATCGGCCATCTCCTCCTCGCGCTCGTTCGGGATCGCTCCCCACTCCAAGAACAATCCCCCCGTGATCTCCTGACCGCGGTTGTAAATGCTGTTGGGAAACGGCTTTGGAAATGGAGTGCCTTCGCTCCACGAATCGAGCGGCCAGCCATTGTCTCGCTGCCGATCCTCGCGAAGGAAAAACTCCGTCCAGTCGCGCGTGTCGATGGCGCCGGCCGGATGATGAAACAGCTTCCCCGCTCCGAAGGTTTCGTAGCCGGACTTGGCAAAGCTCGTTTGCAACGATTCGATTTCTGGATGCTCGACGAAGTAGGTCGCCGTTCGGTAGCAGCCCGTCGTCGAAGCGTATTGCCCTGAGAAAATAGCCGCTCGGCTCGGCGCACAGAACACACCGGCCGTGTGTGCATTGGTGAAATTGACTCCCCGTTCGGCAAGTCGATCAAGGTTCGGCGTGATCGCTCGCGGTGTGGTCCCGTGGCATCCGATCCAATCGTTCA
>JBCBOT010000035.1:0-42061 GCA_039821165.1 Planctomycetota bacterium
GTCGCCAATTGGACCGAAAGGTCTTCGATCGTTTGCCGTAACTTCTCCGCCTCTTCGGCCCATGAGTCGTGGTCGGAATGCTCGTTGTTCTTGGTCTGATCGACCAGCAACTCGAGTTGGCGAATCGAGGCCGTCGCGCCTTCGTAATCACCGCGAAGCCTCGACGCGTCTTCGTTCGCCTCGGCAACTTGTTTCTGCAATTGGGAGATCTGTTCCCGCAACTGCTCCGCTGCGTCTTCGGCACCACGTCGACTATCTCGTTCAGAGTCGTGCTGTTGCCTGAGTTCATCGAGGTCCCGCTGGGCGGCGTTTTCAATGTCCTGCTTTTCTTGGGTGAGGTCGGCGACTTGCTGTCGAAGCGTCTCCACCTCCTGCTGACCGCCACGGATACGCTCGTCGGACTCCGATCGCTTGGACTCGCTCGCGTCCAACTGACGTCGCAGCTCTTCGAGGTCGCTTTTTCCCTCCGCGACGAGTTGATCGGCTCGGGATCGCTCTGTCTCGATCTCGTCGAGTTGGCGGCGAAGGTCTTCGACGTCCTCTCGGCCCTTTTGCGCCACTTCGTTCGCTTCGTCCTTCTCGCGAGTGAGCTGCTCAAGTTGCTCCCGCAGTTCCTGAACCTGTGCGTTCGCCTGCTCGCGTTCCGCTTCACTCTCCTTGCGGACGTCTTGTAGTTCACGTTGTTTCTGATCGACGTGTTGCTGCGAAGCTTCAGCGGCGGCGTGTGCTTGGTCGGCTCGTTGCGTAGCGGCTTGCAGTTCCGCGTTGGTCTGCTCGAGTCGCTGATCGAGTTGCTCCTGCGTCTCCTTGCTCTGCTGACGAACCTCTTCCAACTCCCGTCGCGTCGACTCGAGTTCCGTTGAAACCTCCGAGAGACGTTGGGAAACGCGGTCGAGTTCGGCCTGGGTCCGCTCGCGTTCTTGATCGCTTAGAGCCGAAGCCGCCACGGCCTCATTTCGAGCCGCCTCGAGTTCTCCGCGCAAGCGCTCATGCTCTTCCTGGGCGAGCCGTTCGCGTTGCTGCAACTCTTCATGGCGATCGCGAAGATCCGTGAGTTGCTGATTCAATTGAGTCAGCTCGTCTCTCACACGCTGAAGCGCTTCACCCGCAGACTGTGCCTGTTCACGAGTTTCCTCGAGATCACGTTCCGCCTCGGCTGCCCGCAAGGAGTATTCGCGATCCAGTTCCTGCCACTGAGCCTGCTGCCGCGACATCTCCTGTTGCCGCGCGGCCAACTCTTCATTCTTCTGCTGAAGCTCGGATTGCTTCTCAAGCAGTTGTTGCTCGGCTTGGGCCTCACGCTCTCGCAGCCGCTGAAGTTCACGTTGATTCGCGGCGTGAGTTTCCTGAATCTCACGGGCCGCCGCCTCTTGCGCCACCAAGACGGTCTCGCGTCGTTGCAAGTTCTCGGCGCGGGACCAGAGTTCGGTCTCGCGACCATGCAATTCCGACTCCCGTTCATCACAGCGGCTCTCGCGCGCCTCGCACTCCGCGTGACGGGCATGCCACTGCTGGCTCAACTCGGTCAGCTTGTCCTGAAGATGCCTCGTGCCGTCCCGATCGGACGATGCGGCGCTCTGCCTCAGGCGGATGGATTGGTTGTCCGTGCGAGGCAACTCTCCCGGTGCCGACAAGAGCTCAAAACGGTATTGGCCCATTCGGATAATGTCGCCGACACTCAACAACGATTCGTTGGCGCGTCCACCATTGATTTCGAGCGGCACCGAGTACGCACGCATTAGGATTCGCTGTGCGTCACGCAGCAAAACCGCGTGCATGGGACGGAGTGTTTCGTCGTCCAGCCGAATCGAGCATCCTTCGCCGCTTCCCAGCGTGTAGCGGCTGCCGGTCAGTCGCAATCGCTTGACGGGCGCGCCCGGGCGAAGAACGCGAAACTCGATCGCCTCCACCGTTTCAGAGGGCCCCTGAGCGGAGTCCCCGAGTGGGGACATCAGATCCAAGGGGTGCTCTTGGGAGATCGCGTTGAAAATGTCGTTGCCCTGCTTGCTCACGACGACTTCCTTGTTGCATGCAAACTTGCTCGGTTTTGGGCGTCGCCTTTGGGCGGACGCACCCGTTCTCTGTGTCGGCTAGCACGCTTGTTCGGGTGAACGAAATCGAAGGGGATGATCGGGTTTTCAGGACCCAGAGGTGTTCTTCTGATCAGAGGGGGTCGTTTTGACGGCGCCAAACTGTCGCGCGGAATATTTCAAATTCCAACGAGCAAGAGTCTCAAAATCAGCAAAAAAGGGAGCCTTACCGGCCTTTGAGGATCCACAAGGGAGCTATGCATTACTTTGGGGCGTGACTTTAGGGTCTTCGCCTCTACTATTTGCGATGCCCTCGCGTCGGGCCGACTGGATTCGCCAGCGATTCGTGAAACCGCTTGGCCAGCAATTCCGTACGCATAGGGTGGAGTGCCGCCGCCCGGCGGGACTGTCACGACCACTTCTTTTCTCACCGAGTGACCGATGGCCAGACAAGACGCAATCAAGAAACTGAGGATCACGCTTCAGAAGCGGCGCGACGCGCTGGTTCGTGCGGCGATCGGAGACCTGAACCTACTGCAGCGGCGAAGTCAGCAAACGGGCGACGTGCTCGACGCGGTCGCCGACACCGTCCAGACGGAACTCAACAGCCAACTGCTCGAGGTCGAGAGTCGGGAACTCAAAGCGATCGACGATGCTATCGAGCGACTCGACTCAGGGACTTACGGCGATTGCGATTGCTGTGGCAAACCGATCCCGCTGACTCGATTGAGGGCCGTCCCCTATGCCACATCGTGCATCGAGTGTCATCGCCTCAAAGCGAAGCAGCGGTCGCATCCGAGCGCATCGATCAATCGCGTTTTTGAGTCCTATCAGGTGGACGCGACGTAACCGTAACTTTCGGTACCGGTTCGTAGCGTTGCCGCAAACCTTAACGGCCAATCCGCCCGACGAGAGTCGTGTGAAGCGGCCGTTTTTTAATGCGCCGTTGATACGGGTTCTACTCACTTGCCCGATGGAGCATAGCCGACAGCGGGTTTGAAAAGTTGCCTTCGGTGACTGGACGATGCATAGAATGCGACGCCTTGTCGTACCTCCCTCTCCATGGTTCTGTTCACGATGGCACACTCCCTCTTTAAGACCGGTCGGTCACGCCTGCGCGTCGAACGCGCACGTCCCTGCTTGCGACGCAGGCTACGCGGTGACAAACCGCGGGCCACCAAATTGCTGGGCCTTGCATTGTCCGCCTTTGCGTCGGTGGGAATCGGCAGCAGTTCGACGCTCTCCGCGCAGGAGACGAGCGTGACGGTCAATCGTCCGTCGATCGCCCCGCCCCAAAAAATGTCCTTCGTTCCATCTCAAGGCGAGTTGGAGCGGGATCGACAAGCAATGTTCGAAGAGCTTGCGGAGGAGTTCAACGCGTTCGATCGCCTGGGGAACTTAGTTCGAAAGGTTTCGCAGCTCGTCAAACCGAGCGTGATTCACATTGAGGCTCACAAGTCCGAGCAATACGAGTCCTATGATGAGGCCGGGAGCGGCGTGGTGATTCGCGCGGGCGGCGGGCTCTGGGTTTTGACCAACCGACATGTCATTCTCGGCGCCCAACCCGCCGAGATCATGCTTCGAACCATCGACGGGCGTGAATTCCGGCCGACTCGGATTTTGGCGGACGAAAGCACCGATGTCGCAGTGATGCGGGTCAATGGCTTGGAACTTCCACCGGCACGTATCGGTGACAGCGATACCGTCGATATCGGTGACTTCACGATCGCGATCGGCAGCCCCTTCGGGCTCAGTCACTCGGTGACGTTCGGCATTCTCAGTGCAAAGGGTCGCCGCGATCTCTCCCTCGGTGATCAAAAGATCGACCTGCAAGACTTTTTCCAAACCGATGCGGCGATCAACCCCGGCAACAGCGGCGGCCCGCTACTGAATCTGCGTGGTGAAGTCATCGCGTTGAACACGGCGATCGCCAGTAGCAGCGGAGGCAGCGAGGGAATCGGGTTTGCCATCCCAATCAACATGGCGATCAAGGTTGCCGACGAGCTGATTCGACACGGTCGTCTCCGACGAGGCTACCTCGGCGTTACGCTGGATCCCGATTTTCGAGCCGCCGACTTGGGTGCGATTCGCGCCGAGGCCAACGGCGGAGCACGTGTCAAAGTCGTTCGTCGCGGTTCGCCGGCGGAACTCGCGAATCTTCAGCAGGGTGACATCATCGTTCAGTTCAACGGAAATCCGGTCGACAATGACGACCACTTGGTCGCTCAAGTCGGGTTGACCCCCGTTGGTTCGAGGGTGCCGATGATCATCTATCGCGATGGCAAACGATATCGCACCGAAGTCCATCTTCAGGACGTGAACTGACAGAGACAGTCAGCTTCGTTGGAGGCACATCAGCATCGATGCCGCCTCCACTTGCGTTGCAAGCTCGTCCAGCCACTGATGCTGGCGTTCGTTGACGGGCACCGGACTTCCGGCGAGCGGCGTTTCGCCGATCAGTTTTTCGAGGATCTCGTCGAGCAGTGTCTCGATCCCGTCACCAAGCGTGGCAACGGTGCGGAGCCAGTCACCACCGAACGGAGCTCCGCTCTGAGTCGAGGCGTTTTCGAGCTGATCCGCCTTGTTGAGAACCCTCAAAACCGGACTGCCGAAGTCCAGATCCAGCTGTCGCCCCTTCGGTTCGGAAACCGACACGAGCAGGTCCGCGGTTTCGGCCGCCTTCTTCGCAAAAACGATGCCCTCCTGTTCGATCTGAGAGGCGGCAACATCCGAGCTGTCGCTTGCTTTGGGACCAGAGACCGAACGGATTCCGGCTGTATCTCGAAACTTGATCGGCCATCCGTCCACGACCGTCTCGACCTCGATGACGTCGCGTGTCGTACCAGGCAGGTCCATGGTGATGCTCCGCTCGAAGCCCGCGATCGCATTCAGAAGGCTGCTCTTTCCGACGTTTGGCGGTCCCACCAAGGTGACTTCGAATGGACGGCTGAGTCGTAATCCGAAACGGCCGCGTTCGGCGATGAGAGACGCCTCGCTCGCAATGACCGGGGCCGATTCGGGTGACTCTCGTAGCCGCTCGATCGCCGATTGACGCCAATCCCGCAGCGCCCCACGCACCTGATCGAGCGCGATTGCGGCCGTTCGCACCGTGACGCATCGGCAGAGTATGTCACAGGCTTCGTGAATCAAACGGTCCCCGTCGGGCCCGAAAACCTCTGCGGGTGCGGGCAGTCTCTGTTGTGCCCCGGCAGACGAAAGATCGTTCAGAATCCGATCGATTGCCGCCGAACCGCCGTGGCAGTGGATTTCGAATCTCTGGTCGGAGGAACGGACGACCACAATGGATTCGCCGGTGCCGTCGCCCCAGAGGCCGTACCGAATTTCGTTGGGGCGAAGTGCGTGATCATTTGCAGGTCGAAATTGTGTTGCAATACAATCGGCCGAACGCGGACCACGCACTTCAATGACCGCGACGGCCGCCTGACCGCTTCCGGTCAACAGCGAGCAAGTCGTCTCGTTCTCTTTGGAGCGTTCGCGACCGGCACGAGACAAGTCGACTCCTTTCGAAGACCCACCGTGTTGCTGGTCACGAACCTTAATTGATGACGTAGGTTGGGGTGGGGACATGTCACAAAGTTGAATAGACTGAGCCGAAGCGATTCAACACATCACTCGACTAATACAGCCATGGGAAAGGGAACGCCTGATCTGTCGTCGATGACCGATGATGAATTATTGGACACGCGGATCTGCGACCTCAAACTCTCGTTGCGTGAGACCCCGCTGGAGTCGCGAATCGATCAGCTGAACCAAGAACTGGGGGAACGCAATCTCCGTTTCCGCCCACACTATTGGCTCAGCGACGATTGGTATTCGCCCGAGGGTATCCCCGGCATCGCGATTCCCTTTTACCTTGCCCACCCGCGGTTGGTAAGGCTCGAGCGAAAGCAATTGCTCGAGGTGGAAGGCGGCACCAAGGAATGGTGCATGAAAATCCTTCGGCACGAAGCCGGACACGCGATCGACACGGCGTTTCGCATCCGTCGCCGGAGCCGCTACCGCGAATTGTTCGGCCGTGCATCGCAGCCCTATCCCGAGTTCTACCGCCCGAATCCGCAAACCCGCGATTACGTGCTGCACCTCGAGATGTGGTACGCGCAGGCGCACCCCGTAGAAGACTTTGCGGAGACATTCGCGGTTTGGTTGCCGCCGAAGTCCCGTTGGAAAGCTCGGTATCGCGGTTGGCCGGCGATGCAAAAGCTGGAATTCGTGGATCAATTCATGAATTCGGTCTCGGGAAAGAGTCCGTTGGTCGCTTCGAGGCGTCAAACCGAACCGCTGTCGCAAATTCGCCGAACGCTGCGCACGCATTACCGTCGCAAACGCGAGTATTATGGGATGAGCTTCCCGAACGTTTTCGACAAAGACCTCCGGAAATTGTTCTCAAGCGACCGCGCGCATCGGCGAAACCCGACCGCCGCGGCGCTTCTCTCTCGCTGGCGAGGCGAGATTCGCCGCGTTGTGGCGCATTGGACGGGGGCTTATACCTACATGGTGGATCAGGTCATTCAGGAGATGATCGAACGCTGCCGCGAGCTGGATTTGCGCCTGGGAACGACCCAGGAAGTCTGCAAACGCGACGCGATGATCCTGGTGGCCCTTCGAACCAGCAACTACCTGAATGCTGGGAATAGACGAGTGATGATGTGAGCAAGTTGCGTGTGCTGGTTCTCGTTCGTACCGGACATGAACCACCCGAGTCCCTCGACGGCGTGTCGGAAAAGGAGCTCGATGCCTGGAAAGCGGAATTTGACGTTTGCGACACACTCCGTTTGCTCGGCCACGAAGTCTTGCCGCTGGGCGTTTACGATGATTTGGGGCCGATCCGAAAGGCGCTCAAGGAGTTCAAGCCCCACATCACGTTCATGCTGCTGGAGGAGTTTCACGGGGTTGTCACCTACGACTTCGCGATCATCAGCTACCTCGAGTTGATGCAGCAGCCCTACACGGGATGCAACCCGCGCGGGTTGATGCTCAGCAAGGACAAGGCGCTGAGCAAGAAAATCCTCACGTACCACCGCATCGGCACGCCCCGGTTTGCGGTGTTTCCAGTGGGACGCACCGTGCATCGCCCCAAGAAATTAGCGTTTCCCCTGTTCGTCAAATCGGTCAGCGAAGACGCCTCGTATGGCATCTCACAAGCGTCGATTGTCCATACCGACGAACAACTGGCCGAGCGTGTCGCGTTCGTGCATGAGAAGACACGCGACGACGCGATTGTCGAGCAGTACATCGAAGGCCGTGAAATCTACGTCGGTGTGATCGGCAACCAACGGCTTCGCACCTTTCCACCCTGGGAAATGGATTTCGGCAGTATGCCGCCCGACGTCGCGCGGATCGCGACCAGTCGCGTCAAATGGAACCGTGAGTATCAGCAAAAACACGGCATCGTCACGCTGGAAGCCGCCGACCTCCAGGGCGAGCTTGGTGACAAGATCGGCAAGATCTGCAAGCGAGTGTATCGAGCGCTGAATCTCAGCGGTTACGCCCGCATGGATCTTCGTGTGACCGAAAACGGTGAGGTCTACGTGTTGGAAGCCAACGCGAATCCGAATATCGAATATGGCGAAGACTTTGCCGAATCAGCCGAACGAGCCGGTGTCGGATACGATGCACTGCTACAGCGGATTCTCAACCTTGGTCTCCGCTACAAGGCCGCTTGGATGACGGCCTGACATCGCTGAATCGTCGTGCACGCCCGACGGTGACTGGAGGGCTTCCGATGCAATCCGATTCCGACCCGGGTGAGCCGATAAGCCTCCCCCGAAAGAAAGGGCGAATCACCCATCAGCCGTTGTGGCCCACGGCAGCGTTCATCGGGTGGCTCTTGCTTCCGGCCGGGCCAATCTTCCTGATCAACAGTTCGACTTCCATCGCATGGGACAACGCCATGATTGGAATGACTGTGGCGGGATCTTGGATGCACTGGACGCTGTTGTTCGTGTCGGTCGCGATCATGCAAGCTTCGTTCCGGAATCGAATTCTTGTCCTCGTTTGTGGCGGAACGGTCCTCACGTTAATCTGGCTCTCCAATGCCCTTCTAGAAGATACTTTCAATGTCGCGGCGTTCACGCTCCTTTCGCCGTTTGTGGCCGTGTTGATCGCACTCCCCGTTCTCATCACAAGCATGTTTCGGGGTTGGCGGATCGTTCACCTGTCGGACACATCGCCGGTTCGGCCAACTTCGATCACGTCGTATTTATTGCTTACCGCCTTCATTGCTGTTTTGATCGCGGCGTTGCGGTTGGTTCCCGACGAATTGAAAGACGATTGGTCCGACGAACCACAGCGACTAAGCACCCTTCTCGCCACGCCCGTCATCGCTTCGATAGGTGCCGTTGTCTTCCAAATCCGCGTTTTGCTGGGTTTCAAATCACTCCGAACGAGGTCCACGGCCATATGGTTCTCGGTTGCGACGGCCGTCACCTTCGCAATCACGTTAGTCGGTCCGTGTGCTATCACGGTCTGGGAAGACTTCGACGAAGTATGGATGGGCTTTTTCTTCGCAGCCGCGTGGTGGCTTGCTTTCTTCGGTGGCTCAGCGACGTTCATTGTGTTTCTGCGGCAACGGGGCTACCGACTGCGCCAACGCGATGGAACCGTGTGAGTGATTTTTTGTCACGTTGCAGTTGTTCATCACTGAAGGCGGGTGCGCCTCGGTGTCGATTGAGTCACAGAGTGAACGCGTAAGCCCCTTCTGTCATCAAATGAACGACGAAAAGACTTGAGCACGATTCGCAATTTTCGTTGAAACAAAGGAAGGTCTGCCGGAACAGTCTTCCCACTTCCCTGCCCTTTCCTTCGCGAAAAAGCTCCCTGGTTCGGGGTGAATTTCGGCGGATTTGAATCCGATAGCAGAGGTTGAACCCCAACTGGAGTCACCTGTGCTCGCTCGTCGCAATTGTCTGTTTTGCTCCAAATCGCTCCTCGTACTCATGGCCTGCGCTCAGCTGTTGTTAGCGCGGCAGAGCGTGGCGCAAGAACAGACCGGCGGGTCAGCGAGCACCAGTGAAGCAGCGAGTGCTGTTGAGACGAGCAACGCGTCTTCGACGGAAGAAACACTACCGGCACCGGGACCCGACGACGGATGGCGACCTCGCGAATACTCTTCGCGGGCGCAGCAGGCCGAAGGTAACGCGGTCGAGGCCATCCCGGCTGCTGGACCATTGAGTCGGTTCTTCAACAAAAAGAAGAACGAGGAGTCTGAGTTCCAACGAAGGCAGCCGCCGAGCCCGCCACCATCGAACGCCTTCCGCACCGAGTCCGCGGAGCCCGGAAGCGTTGTCGATCCCATGCCGAGCCGATTCGCGCCGGCGATGGGCGGATCTTGGATTTCCCGTTCGAACGACATCGCATCTGGCAAAAGCACTGCGCCACGCAAAGGGACCGCGCCAAGCAAAGGGACCGCGCCAAGCAAAGGCACCGGGGTCAACGAAGACACCGCGCCGAGCAAAGACACCGTGCCAAGCGTCGAGATCCCTTCAAAGGCGGATGCCAAAACGTCCAAAGGCGACGCTGCCACCACGGCCCCGAAGCCGGCAGAAACGTCCGCACCTGAAACCAAGACTCCTGCGACCGAAGCTGATGACGCCCCGCGAGCCGGTGCATCCGGGTTGAATAACGACTCGGGGACGGAGACAAGGACTCCGCTGAGAGACGCCCTCGAGGCGGCAACCGAAACTCAGCCGACGGTTGAAGAGTCGAAAACGAATCCCGTGGAACGGGCACCGAAAATTGCTCGCCGAGAAACGGATTCGTCGCGAGAACCGGCCGCTCGCCCGCAAGCCTCGGCGTCGGTGGGAGACCTTTCCGAGTCGGCGCCACCGACGATGATCGACTACACCGGCCATCCGACCGGTCAGATTCGGCTGACGCGCTCGGTGGCCCAAATGCGACGCGGAATCGAGTCAACACTCACCTACTTCTACCGTCGCCCCGAAGTCGCCACAGGACGAAGCAACTGGGGCATGATGCACGCGATGATGGTCTTCGGGACGGACACCCAAGTCCAGGTGGGTGCGAAACGCCACAGCACCATCGCTTGGATCGCAGGAAACAATAACTGCCGCGGTCAACGACTCCTCACGCAAGACGCCAATGGGCTATTGGCCAAGAGCGGCGTCGGGCTACAGGGCCACCAGGGCCAGTTTCTCGCGGTACTGGGAATGTGTCATGTTCCGACCAACTATCCGCTGCATGCCGGGAAAATGAAGTACTCGGTTGCCGACTTGATTGAAGCGGAGCAACGGGCGTGCCGCTCCGGCGAGGAACTCACGTTCACGTTGATCGGACTGTCGCACTATTTGAACACCGACAGCACTTGGATCACGGACGAGGGAGAGCAGTGGGATTTCGAGCGTCTGCTCGCCGAAGAACTCAACCAGCCGATCGTCGGCGCCGCATGCGGCGGGACACACCGGTTGATGGGGTTTGCCCATGCGTTGCGAAAACGCCGCGCTGAGGGCAAGCCGATCACCGGTCAATGGAAGCGAGCGGAAGTCTACACCCGTGACTTCACCGCCTACGCGTACTCCCTTCAGAACCGTGATGGTTCGATGAGCACCCGGTGGTTCGAGGGCCGCGCCGATAACGACGACATGGACCGAAAAATCCAGACAACCGGCCACGTCGTCGAGTGGCTGTTGACGGTCACACCCGACTCGGAGCTACAGAATCCACGGCTAGTTCGTGCCGTCAACTTTCTGCTTCGAACGCTTTATCAAGACCTGGATCACGACTGGAGCATCGGTCCGAAGGGCCATGCGTTACGGTCACTTTCGATGTATCACCAGCGTGTCTTCCGAACCAACAAGCCCTGGGCCGTCGCGATGCCCCGGTCCGCGCAGAGCCGCCGTTCCGCAGTTCGCTAGCGGAAGAAGGGGTTCGCTCGCCGAAGAAGTACCACGTACCCGTTCGGATACGTGTGAAAATCGCTTTCAACCGACGCGTCCCGGTGTCCGGGGTTTTGCGCGTGAGCTACATTTTTGGGTTCACGATATTCCGCAATCAATTTGACACCGGCTGCCATGGCGACTCAACGCTTGACCAAGCACAACACGGCGATGCTCGCATCGGCGATGGCATTGGTTCAAGAGGTCTCGGCCGACGCAATCATGGTACTCCTCGAAGGCGCCAGCGATTGGGAGAAGATCGCGGAGATGGCCAAGCAAACCGAGTTCGATAAACACATCATTGTCGCGTTGGACGATGAGAACGAACTCGAAGGAGCCTCTGAGGCGGGCCTCAAGCCACTGGCGTTGAACAAGGAAAAAGCACCGCTTCTGGAGCGTCTGCAACACGCACTTTTGGAAGCGACGGCCGACGAGTTCATCAAACCCAATGATGAAGTCGTCGCGCTCTATGGCGGCTTCACCGCCGGCCGTCTGGATTCGATCAGCCACCTCAAGCTCGATGAGCGAATGCGGCGTCTCACCAGCCGCGACCTTCAATCGATCGAGAGCAGTGTTCCCCTGCAAACACTCAAGGCGGTAATCGATCTCGCGGTCCAAATCGGACTCGAAGGTCGGGAGGGCAAACCGGTTGGAACCCTGTTCGTCGTCGGCGACACCCGCAACGTTCTCAAGCACGCCAAAGACAGTGGGTGCGACCCGTTTCGCGGTTACAACAAAAAGGCGCGCAGCCTTCTCGACCCAAAGGTGCAATCGGACGCAAAAGAGCTTTCACAACTTGACGGTGCTTTCGTCGTCACCGCCGACGGCACGATCGAGCGAAGCCGCCAGATGCTGGAAGTACTGCATGAAGACCTGGTGATTTCGAAAGGACTCGGCGCACGCCACTGGGCCGCCGCCGCCATCACGCGACGAACCAAAGCGATCTCGATCGTCGTCAGTCAGTCGACGGGGACCGTTCGTCTCTATCAAAACGGTTTTCTGAAGATGCAGATCGAGCCGATGGACAAAGGCATCAAGTGGCAAGACGTCTCGTTCAAGATGCCGGGCTCAGAGGGGAGCTAATCGGTGCGCGACGAGATCTACTCTCTCCCACGCGATCAGGTCGGCAAGTTCGAGTTCGACGATGCCGTGGCCGACGTTTTTCCCGACATGATCAATCGCTCCGTGCCGGGATACGGATCCATCTTGTCGGTCATCGAACAATTGGCCGAGCGTTTCGTCACCCCAGGCTCGAACGTCTATGACCTGGGTTGCTCGCTCGGTGCCGCGACGCTCTTGATTCGAGACAAGTCGCCCGACGACGCCACGATCCACGCGATCGACAATTCCAAAGCAATGACGAGCCGGCTTCAACAACGGCTCGACGCCGAGCCCGCTCACGCGGCGAACGTCAACGTACAACAATCCGACATCCTCGACGTCACGATGGAGAACGCCTCCTTTGTCGTCCTCAACTTCACGTTGCAGTTCATCCCCGCCGAGAACCGCGACGCGTTACTCCAGAGAGTTTGTGACGCACTGAATCCCGGTGGTGCTTTACTGCTGAGCGAAAAGGTCTGCTTCGATGCTCCGGCCCAACAGCAATTGCTCGCCGACTTGCATTTGGATTTCAAGCGAGCAAACGGCTACAGCGAATTGGAGATCGCCCAAAAGCGAACGTCACTTGAAAACACGCTTATTCCAGAAACGATCGAAGCTCACTGCGAACGCCTGCGAACCGTCGGTTTCGAAATCGTCGCCCCGTGGTTCCTGTGCTTCAACTTTGCGTCGATCCTAGCGGTCAAAGGCGACTCGTGACCGGGACGCTGCCCGATTGGTACAACCGCAGCGGACTCGATGCGTGGCTTCGGGAGCGAAAGCTCGGTGAGTTCGCCGACCACATCAGGCAGTTGTCGGCAAAGAGGCTTGATCAGCCTACCAACGGAGATCTGCGTCGCTGGGTGGCGGCAATTGAAGAACTTCCGCCGCCCGAAACCTGTCGACTGGACACGTCTAACGGTGACGTCCGGGTCGTCGGTCACTCGAGCGAGACGAAAACGTTGCGCGAGACGCTGATGTGTTTTCATCCGTGGCGAAAGGGTCCGTTTCATTTCCTTGATCTGTTCATCGATACCGAATGGCGATCCGACTGGAAATGGGATCGCATCGCCGGCTCGATTGATCTGAAAAATCGATCCGTTCTCGATGTCGGCTGTGGAAACGGTTACTACGGCTGGCGGATGCTCGCGGCGGGCGCATCGTTTGTTTTGGGCTTCGATCCCATCCTGCGTTTTCTAATGCAATTCGAAGTGTTCAGCCGGTATGCGGACAAAGCAAACGCTCATTACGTGGTGCCGCTGATCGACAGCGACCTGCCGGAAAAACTCGAGGCATTCGACGTCGCTTTTTCACTCGGCGTGCTCTATCACCGCACCAGTCCGATTGATCATCTCCGCAGCCTTCACGGAGCGATCCGGCCCGGCGGAACATTGGTACTCGAAACGTTGATCGTCGAGGACAACGAGCCGAGTGTTTTGGTTCCCGAGGATCGTTACGCGCAAATGCGCAACGTCTGGTTCCTGCCCTCACGCGCTATGCTTACCCGTTGGCTCGCGAGAACCGGTTTTGAATCGGTCCGAACGATCGACGTGACGCGGACGACGACCGAAGAACAACGTCGAACCGACTGGATGACGTTTCAGTCCTTGTCCGACTTCCTCGATCCGGCCGATGCGTCACGAACGATCGAAGGCTATCCGAGTCCTGTGCGAGCAACCGTAACCGCGATCAAGCGTTGAACGCCCAGCCGTTTTTTGCCCATGCCCTTTCGGTCCGGGTTCGCCAAGAGGCAACGTCGCGCCGTGCGGTCAGTCACCCATCAACATTCCGCCGAGACCGCCCAATCCATCAAGAATGGATCCTTCGCCCTTATTTGCCCCTAAACCGCCACCGGATTGAGCGACGAGTCGACCGGCGAAGCGCGAGAACGGCAACGATTGCAACCACACCGGTCCGGGACCGCGGACGGTTGCGAGGAACAAGCCCTCGCCGCCGAAGAACGCGTTCTTCAATCCACCAACGAATTGAATGTCGTAGTTGACCGACGGCCCCATCGCCATCAAACAACCGGTATCGAGCTTCAACATTTCCCCGTGTTCCAACTCGCGGTACATCATCGTGCCGCCGGCGTGAATGACTGCGATTCCATCACCCTTGAGGCGTTGCATGATGAATCCTTCGCCGCCGAACAGCCCCGCACCGATTTTCTTTTGAAACGCGATGTCGACCGTGATGCCGCGAGCACCACAGAGAAAGGCATCTTTTTGACAAATGATCTCCCCGCCGAGTTGGTCGAGGTGCAGCGGAACCATTCGCCCCGGGTGTGGCGCACCGAACGCCACTTTGGCCTGGCGGTGACTCTGGTTGGTAAAGGTGGTCATGAATAACGACTCGCCGGTCAAAGCACGCTTGCCCGCCGAGATCACTTTTCCGAAGAGGCTACTGTCCTGCTTCGAAGGATCCCCAAAGACGGTCGCCATTTCGATCCCATCGGTCATGTACATCAGCGCCCCGGCTTCGGCAATCGTCTGTTCTCCCGGATCGAGCGTGATCTCAACGTATTGAGTCTCGTGCCCAAAGATTTCGTAGTCGATTTCGTCGCTGGTTCGATCGACGCCATCATTTGATTGTCCACCCCGCATCGTCACCGGGGCGGTGCTCATCTGGATTTCACCCGCCATGAATTGGTCATCGCCATCGGTGGTGGAGTTCGAACCCGAGACGGCTTGAAAGTTGCTCTCTGGAGCGGGCGGCGGTGCCCCGCCCGGAATCCGAAAGGTTTGGCTGCAAGATTTGCAGTTGACGGTTTGCCCGGCCATCTCGTCACCGGCTTGATAGCGTTTTCCGCACATGGGGCAGTTGAATTCCATTGGTCTCCTCGGGAAGCGAGCACGTCAGATTCGATGAGTGTTTTCGATTAGGATATGGTTGTGAGGACCGATGGTCTTGTCCAACCCCCGCCCAAAACGCTTTCTCCCGAAAGGTTCTTTTGATGACCCAAACTCCCCGAACCAGTCGTCAACGACGTGAGTTCTTGAAGTCGACCGTTGCCGCCGCCGCGGCAGCCTCGGTGCCCTACCATTTTTCTGCAGCTCGCACGCTCGCTGACGAATCGAAAAGCAAGAACGATCGAATCGCGATGGGTGTCATCGGCTCGGGCGGCATGGCCCGTGGCAACATGCGCTCGGCAAAGGAGTGGGTCGATGTCGTCGCAGTCTGTGATGTCGATGCCGGGCGTCGTGCTTCGGCGAACAAGGAGATGAGCGGCGGGAAGGCAGCGGAGATCGAGGATTACCGAGAGCTGCTGGAACGCAAAGACATCGATGCGGTGCACATCGCGACGCCGGACCACTGGCACACCAAGCCGCTGATCGAGGCGATGTTGGCGGGCAAAGACGTCTACTGTGAGAAGCCGCTCACTCTCACGATCGACGAGGGCAAACTGATTCGCAAGGTTCAAAAGGAAACCGGCCGTGTCGTTCAAGTCGGCACGCAACAACGCAGCACGTTCAACCTGTTTACGAAGGCGATGGCGATCGTCGCCGAAGGTCGACTCGGAAAGATCCAGCAAGTCCAAGCGGCGATCGGTGGTGCCCCCACCAGCCCCAGTATCCCCGTCGCCGAAGTTCCCAAAGGGCTCGACTGGGACCGCTGGCTGGGCCCGGCCCCGATGGTCGAGTACCGCGAACTGAAGAGCGGCAAGGGTCGAGGAAACAGTAACTGCCACTACGAGTTTCGATGGTGGTATGAATACAGCGGCGGAAAACTCACCGACTGGGGCGCGCACCATGTCGACATCTGCAACTGGGCCCTCAAACTCAATGGACAAACGGAAGGCCCGTACTCGATTGGTGGAACGGCGGAGCATCCGGTCAAGTTCAACGAAGACGGCTACCCCGTTCAAAACGACCGCTACAACACCGCGACGAAGTTCCAGTTCAACGTGAGCTATCCCGGTGGCACCGAGATGATCATCCGCAACGACACCGATAACGGCGTGCTGATCACCGGCGATAAAGGGCGTATCTTCGTGAATCGTCGCAAGCTGGTCGGCAAGCCTGTTGAAGACCTGAAGGACAATCCGCTTCCGGAAGACGCGATCGCGAAGGTGTACGGTTCGCCCCTGGAACACAATGAGCGAAAAGCACACTGGGCCAACTTCCTGCGCTGCGTCAAGGAGCGAAAGGATCCGATCAGCGATGTTCACTCGCACATGCAAATGCTCAATGTGTGCCACCTGGCGGGTATCAGCGCCCGCTTTGGTCGCGAGCTTAAATGGAACGACGCGAGCGAGCAGATCGTCGGTGACGAGCAAGCGAACGCGTTTCTCGCTCGGCCCTACCGCAGCGGATACGAAATCGAGATGTAAACTCGGTCCATCGGTGATTTTGTCCATTCGAAGCGTCGTGCTTGCCTCGTGGCCAGCATGACGCTTCTTTTTTACACTCACGGCTTCCTGTTCTCCCTGAACCTGATTCGGAAGCCTATCGATGAGTGAGCAATATCGTCCCGGCACGCTGGCACTTCACGCCGGTCAAGAACCCGACCCGACGACCAATAGTCGGGCCGTGCCGATTTACGCGACAACCAGCTACACGTTCAACGACACCGATCACGCAGCCGCGCTCTTCGGACTCTCTGAATTCGGCAACATCTACAGCCGACTGATGAATCCGACCGTCGACGTTTTAGAAAAGCGTTTGGCGGCCATGGATGGCGGGGTGACGGGTCTCTGCTTTGCTTCCGGCCAGTCCGCCATTACCGCAGCAATCCTCACCCTCGCGCACAGCGGCCAAAACATTGTCAGCAGCACGTCGCTGTATGGCGGCACGTGGACACTGTTCACTCAAACGTTCAAGCAACTCGGTATCGAAGTCCGATTTTTCGATCCCGATCAACCGGAGAAGATTCACGAGTTGGTCGACGAGAACACGCGGCTCGTTTACATGGAATCTTTGGGCAACCCAAAGAACGACGTGCCGGACTTCAAAGCCATCACCGACGCGGCCCATTCGGCCCCGCACGGGGCACTCCCGGTGCTCTGCGATAACACGGTGATGACGCCGATCTTGCTCAAGCCGATTGATCATGGCATCGACATTGTGATCTACAGCACCACCAAATTTATCGGCGGTCATGGCGTCCACGTCGGCGGTGCGATCGTTGACAGCGGAAACTTCAAATGGGCGGACCAACCCGAGAAGTGGCCCGAGTTCTGCGGGCCTTCGCCGTCCTACCACGGCGCCGTCTTTGAAGAACACCTGCGACCGATGGGCAACATCGCTTACAACCTGCACGTGCGGACCCATTGGTTGCGAGACACCGGCGCGTCGATGAGCCCTTTCGCGGCGTGGTGCTTTCTTCAGGGCCTCGAGACGCTGCATTTGCGAATGCCACGGCACTGTGAGAACGCGCTCAAAGTTGCCGAATTCCTCGAAGCCAACGACAAGGTGGAATGGGTCAACTACCCGGGACTGAAGTCACACAAAGACTTCGCCCGTGGCCAAGAACTGCTTCCGGGTGGACAGGGTGCGATCCTTGGATTCGGCATCAAGGGTGGGATGGAAGCCGGCAAGAAATTCATCAACGCGTGCAAACTCTGTTCGCACTTGGCCAACATCGGCGACGCCAAGACTCTGGTGATTCACCCGGCCAGTACCACCCACCAACAGCTCACGCCTGAAGAGCAAGAGCAAACCGGTGTGGTTGCCGAGTACATTCGTGTCTCGGTCGGTATTGAAGACGCCCAAGACATCATCGACGACATTCAGCAGGCGCTTGAAGTCGCGGTGAGCTAATCGAACGGGAGGATGGGTCGGTCGCCAATCGTGCAAACGGATGGCACTGACCGGCGCGAACGTCGATCCGATTCGAAAACCATCATGAGTGACTCGAGCGAAGAACCAACCAGCGAATTCGCGAGCACGGACGAAATGCGGGTCGCCGGCCCGCTTCGGCACGTGCAATCGGTCACGTTCGAGAAAGGCATCCAGCTCGAACTCAGCGATAGTCTTGCCGAGGTGACTTGTGCGTTTGAGACCTGGGGAAAACTCAACGAACAAGCATCAAACGCCGTCTTGGTCTGTCACGCGATCTCAGGCGATTCGCATGCGGCGAGCCATGATGACGACGACGATCCGGGCTGGTGGGACACATTGATCGGTCCGGGTAAAGCGATCGATACCGACCGCTTCTTCGTCGTCTGTCCCAACGTGCTGGGTGGCTGTCGAGGCACGACGGGCCCCGGCGACCAAGACCCTCGCAGCGGCAAACCGTACGGTGCGGAGTTCCCTCGGATCACGATCGGGGACATGGTCACCGTTCAGAAACGACTCAGCGAGCACCTGGGCATTCGCCGCTGGCGAGCGATTGTCGGTGGCTCGCTCGGCGGTCAGCAAGCGATGTCTTGGATCGCGCGGCACCCTGACTGCACCGAACTCTGTGTCGTTATCGCGAGCAGCCCGAGGTTGACCAGCCAGGCACTCGGCTTCGACATCATCGGACGCAACGCCATCCAAACCGACCCTCACTTTCATGGCGGGCAGTACTACGACAAACCTGCCCGGCCGGACACGGGCCTAGCCATCGCGCGGATGCTTGGGCATATCACGTACCTCTCGACCGAGGCGATGGAGCAAAAGTTCGAACCGACACGACACGACCCTCGCCAAGTCGCGACCGTTTTTGAACAGAACTTCAGCGTCGGTTCGTACCTCGCCCATCAGGGGCAAAAATTCACAACACGGTTCGACGCGAATAGCTACGTGACACTGTCGATGGCAATGGACCTGTTCGACCTCGGTGCGTCACGCCTTCAGTTGATGGAGACGTTCGAGGATGCGGATTGCCGTTTTTTGCTCGTCAGCTTTAGTAGTGACTGGCTGTTCACACCGGCCCAGTCGCGCGACATCGTCAACGCACTGACGGCCATCGAGAAACCGGTGACCTACGCGGAAATCACCTCACCTCGCGGGCACGACTCGTTCTTGATCAACGAGGATATCGATCAATACGCACCCTTGATTCAAGCACGGCTCGGTGACACGGAAGACTCGAGTGAAACACTCAAGCAGGTCGAGCAATTGATCGTGAATGAGATCGACGCCGATGCGTCCGTCTTGGACCTCGGTTGCGGCGACGGGCACCTACTGGCTGCCCTCAAGCGACGCGGTCACACCAAACTTGTGGGTGTCGAAGTCGCGCAAGAGAACATCATCCGCGCGGGGCGACGCGGTTTGGAGATTATCGACTACGACCTGAATGTCGGTTTGCCGGCCTTCATCGATCGTCAGTTCGACTACGTCGTTTTCAGCGCTACGCTTCAAGCCGTTGCGAATGTGGAAGGACTGTTTGAGGAAATGTTTCGCGTCGGTGGCCGTGTCATCGTCAGTTTTCCCAACTTCGCCTATAAAGCACTTCGTGAAGACTATGTTGTCCGAGGGCGATCGCCCAAGGCGCCCGGCGAATTCGGGTTTGAATGGTACAACACGCCCAACCGACGGTTTCCGAGCATCGCCGATGTGCATGACCTCTGTGCCGAAAAAGGCCTCACGCTGGAAAAGGAAATCTATTTCGACTCGTCGACCGGCGAAGCATTCACTCCCGACCAAGACCCAAACTTGAATGCGGACACGGCAGTGCTCGTGATTTCGAGGCGGCATTCATGAGCGACGAAAACGCCAAACCACTGCTGCTCTACCTGCCCGGACTCGATGGCTCAGGTCGACTGCTGTTCATGCAGCATCGTTTGCATCAGGAGTATGGCATGGCATGTCAGTCTTATCCGAATGACAAGCACCACGACTACGAGTCACTCGCGGCGGATGCGGCCCGACGACTGGAAACAGAGTTCCCCGGTCGTCAGGCGACCGTACTTGCCGAGTCTTTCGGCGGAGGCGTCTCGATTGAGTTTGTCACCCGTTTTCCTCACCTCGTCGAGCGGTGGGTCTTGGTCAACACGTTCGCAAAATTCCCCAAGCCTTGGCTCCCGCGACTGGGCTCACTCCTGAGATTCGGTCCGGCACGTCCGGCCCCTCACTGGACCCGACGATTTCGCGAACGAACGTTGTTCGCCGATGACATGCCGCGAGAGATTCGCGACCGCTGGTGGGAGCAAGTCAAAGAATTGAGAATCTCCACCGGCGGTCACCGCGCGAAGCTCATTTCGGGACTCGATCGACTCGGCGACCTCGCCGCGATCCCGTTTGAGACGACCGTGATCGTGGCGACCGATGATCGCCTGGTTCCGCCCTCAGCCGGTTTCGAATTGGCCGAACGGATACCCAATGCCAAACGGATCGACGTCCTCGGCGGCCACACCCTCATGGCGCACCCAAATTTTGAGTTATGTGATCATCTCGACGTAAGGTTCCGAAACGCCTGACGTCCAAAAGTCGGGGTCCGGTGTACAAACCTACGATTGCTCGACATGCTGCGCATTGATGGCGGACCCGCGTTGTTGGAGCCGAACTCCCCATTCCGGAATTCAAATGTTGAACACGTACTCTGCGACTCGCATTTCACTTCTTCTCATCGCTCTGGTGGGTTTCCACGCTCGCGTCGCGAATGCCGAGGAACGTGCCGCCTCAGCAAAATCTGCCGACTGGAATCAGTTCCGTGGACCGGCGGGGCAAGGCGTCAGCCCGAATCCGTTGAAGTCGCTTGCGTTCGATTCGCCGCGTTGGCGTACTCCACTCAAAGGCGTCGGCTGGTCGTCGCCGGCAACCGATGGGAAGCGGATTTGGTTGACTGCGGCGGTGACGACAAAGGCTTCGGATGAACAGAGGCGAGCCAAGTTGACCGGCGTTCAGTTCGCTCAAATGAAGGACGTGGCCGGCAGCGTCGAGTTACTCGCCCACTGCGTGGACCTTGAGAGCGGAAAGATTGTTGTGAGTCGATCGTTGGGCATGGTCGACGATCCCAATCCGATCCACCCGATGAACAGCTATGCGTCGCCCACCGCAGCGATTGCGGGTGACCGAGTCATTTGTCACTACGGCGGTTATGGAACATGGTGCCTCGATGTGTCGAGTGGAGAAACGCTTTGGAAGCAGCGTTTGGTAGTCGACGACAGTGTCGGTCCGGGAAGCAGCCCGATCATTGTGGATGGCATCGTCATCCTGATTTGCGATGGGATCGACCAGCAATTCGTCGCGGGACTGTCATTGCAAACCGGAGAGGTGGCGTGGAAGACGAACCGACCTCCGCTACGAACGAACAACCCGGAATTCAAGAAGGCCTACAGCACGCCGTTGATCGTTGACGTGGCGGGCAAGAAACAAGCGGTCGCCGTCGGCGCTCAGTGGGTTTGCGGATACGACCCCAAGACTGGAAACGAACTCTGGCGAGCCGACTACGGGGACGGATTCAGCACCACGCCGATGCCGATCCTGACGGGTGGGATGCTGGTGTTTGCAACCGGCTACATGAGACCCGAACTCGTGGCCTTGGACCCAAACGGCGAAGGTGACATCACCGAGACGAACATCAAGTGGCGGACGAACAAGGGCATCCCCGCCAAGCCTTCTCCGGTGAGCGATGGGAAATCAATCTTCGTGATCAGTGATGACGGAATTGCCTCGGCCATCTCCGTTGCGGACGGCTCGACGCTTTGGCGGGAAAGGCTCGGGGGCACTTTTTCAGCGTCACCACTCCTGCTGGGCGATCAGCTTCTGGCTGGCAACCATGAGGGAACGCTGCATGTATTCCGCGGTGAAGGCGGTTACCAGGAACTGCGCGTTCACGAATTCGGCGAACAAATCATGGCCACTCCCGTGCCTCTCAAGGATGGATTGCTGATTCGGACCAAGGACGCGATCTATCGCTTTTGATGGCGATCGATGACTTCGCCACGAGGTGACGTTCGTTGGGAAACGGCTTGGAGCGGCTAGTCGATCCGGCCGGCGGTCACCAGCTTGGCCCGTACCTGCATGCCTGAAACCACTCCGAACAGGAACAGGATCCAGAAGGCAAAGTCATAGGACCAGAAGACGGTCGTCACTTCAATGGCGAGTGCCAGCAGGACGGCCGCTAGGGCGACAACGAACTGCGAACCGACCGGAAAGAAGAACGTGCTCGCGACACGGTTGAGCGAAAGGCAGCCCACGACCGCTGAAAGGAACAACGCGATCAAGAGGCCCAAACCGATCAGCCCAAAACGCAACCCGACGAGAATAAACGAATTGTCGACAATACCGAGACGCTCCCTGCTACTCGCTTCGGTCGGCAACCCGGGAATGTTGGGAGGAAACGAACTCACGGCCTCGGTTCCATAACCGAACACGCCGCCCCTCGGGATCAGCGGCCCATAAATCTCGAGCACGAACAACCGGTTGCGGCTTCCCGAATAGACCCTCTCTTCATCGTCAACGATGACCACCGTTTTGCGGCCCTCCGTTGAATCCAGCCAGTCCAGTAGCGCATCGGACTGCCAATAGGCGACCAATCCGCCAAGGACCACGGTGGCGATCAAGACTCCACGCGCGATGCGATTGAAAACCGCGGCGGCAAAGGCCACTCCAAAGAGCGCCGCGAGTACGGGACCCCTTGAGAGAGTTGCGAGCATTCCGCAGCTGATCGATACCAGTGCGAGTGTCGCTAGTATCTTGTCTCGGCGACTTGGCCCGGATTCGCGCCAGCCGATCGCCCATGGAATGACCGTGAGCAACACAACTGCCAAAAAAATCGGATGGCGTGTCGGGCCGAGGGCTCGATAGGCCAGATCAAAGCGCTTCGCCCGGTGTGTCTGAACAAGGTCGTCGATCTCGACAAAACAGGCTTCCCACAAATTGATTCCCGTCAGTGATTCGGAAATCGCGGCCAATCCGATCAATGCGCCGGCTCCCGCGAACCAGGGTGCGAGATGTCCGAGCGCGTCGCGGTGCATGACCGCAAACCGGCCCGTCACGTATGGCAAAGCCCACTCGCCGTAAGCACGAAACGGAAGCACGAGATCGAAGCCAGATGCCATGCTGTCGGCGACGACGTTCCAAACCACCATGGAAGCCATCAAGCAATCCAACAATGTGATCGGCGACCAAATGCGACGAAGGCTGTGAACGCAGAACGCGATCATCAAGGCCGCCGCGACCGCACTTTGAACGTGGAGCGGAGTTTCCAGGGGTGTGAGCTGAAACCATGTCGCCGCAAGCAGCGACACCGCGAGGCCAACGCCGACGCTTGTCTTTCGTTCAAGCCTCCATGCAGCCACACACGCCGCCAGCGCGCACGCGGCCGCGAAAATCCAAAAACTCAGTTGCGCATTCACGTTGACGAGTCACCGCCTCTGGGATCGACGTCGGACGCATCGCTGTGACCGCGCCCTTCATCACCCCCAATGTTCGTCTACTGTCCAATCGGACTCCACAGTCTAGTCGTTCTTGACACCACAGGTAGCGCGGACAATGGTGAGGCGACTTCATACATGGAATGCCCCTGGGCGATGCCTGCTTCATCCGAAACGTCCGAACAACCGTCGCAACACAACGCGGCAAAAGGCGTCTCGTTCCGCCGCCACGGACTGTGGGCACTCGCGGGACGATTGCTCAACATTGCCGTTGTCGCTTCGAGTTCGTTCATCCTTGCGAGGATCATGCCGACCAAGGCGGACTTCGGGACATTCACGTTCATTCAGTCCGTCGTCACACTGCTCGGCATCGTGGCCGGCATCGGTTCGGGGACGGTCGCGATCCGCTGGGTCGCGGAAGCGACTCACGAAGGTAAATCTCCCGGACGGGACTTGCGTGTGATCGCGGCCACACTCGGTGTCGCGGCAGCGATCACCGGTTTTCTTTCAGCGGTGGGGCTTTCCTGGTGGTCCACGTCGGGTCGGTCGCTGGTGCTGACACCGACCGTGTTGGCCTTCATCGGGCTCGCGATCGCGTTTCGCGGGTCGCACCAGTTTTTCGCAGGCACTGCCCGCGGCCACGCCCGTTTAAAGACCGCAAACCTGCTCGATGGCGCCAACGGAAGTCCGATCTCCAACGGAGTCACGCTCATCGGGTTTTGCCTCGCGTCACTACTGATCGCGGGGACTTGGCAGGTCGCGACGGCGTCCCTCGCGATCGCGAACTTGGTTGCCGCGTTGGTGGGTGCTTGGCTGCTCAAAGACCTGTTGTTCGACCAAGACGAATCGGCTGAGCGTGACGAGGATGCACTGAAACGGTTGCTTGCGATCGGTATTCCGGTCGCCGCCACGTCTTTGATTGTATTCCTCGTCGAGCAGCTAGACGTTTTGTACGCAGGTTCGTTTCTGAGCGAAGAGGAATTGGCAGACTACTCGGCGGCGAAGCGTTTCAGTTTGCTTTTGCGAATGCCATTTGCAATGGTCAACATGGCGGTCACGGGCGTCATTTCGAGCTACTACATCTCCGGTAAGAAAGAAGAACTGCAGCGAATCTTGTCGGGAACGGCCGTTGTCGCTCTGAGCTGCTCGTTGCTTGGTTCATTACCTATCCTGCTCTTACCGGGCGTGATGTTGGAACTCGGCTACGGCGAAGGCTACTCGGCCGCGGCAACGACGCTACTCATCCTGACCATCGGACAACTGATCATGGTCCTGGGGGGAAGTTGTCAGCAGGCTCTCATCCTGACCGAGTATCAGGGCGCCGCGATGAAGGTCAATTTGACTGCGGCGTTCGTGTTTTGCGGTTTGTTGTTCTCCATTCCAGGATCAGGCCCTGAACGTGTCGCAATTTGCTTTACGCTTACAACCGTTATCCGTGCGGGTGTCATGTGGTGGATGGCTCGGCGGCTTCTCGAAATCAATACGGCCCCGACTAAAATCGGACTCCGATGGGCGTTCTCGCAGGCTCGGTCGCTTCCGATTCTGAAGAAGCTATTCCGGGCAAAAACCGAGTAATCCAAACAAGCGATGACCCTTCCAAACTTCCTCTACATCGGGCCACCCAAGTCGGGTTCGACTTGGCTCTACGGAGCACTCGCGCAGCATCCCGATGTTTTCGTCCCCGAGCTAAAAGACCTCTATTTCTTTGACCGGCATTACGACCGGGGCTTGGAGTGGTACGCCAGCCAGTTCGAAGGTGGAGAATCGTTCGCGGCCGCCGGTGAGATTTCTCACGACTACCTCTACTCGGCCGAGGCTTGTCAGCGAATCGCGCGTGATTTGCCTGGAGTCAAACTGATCACGATTTTGCGAGAGCCGAAAGATCGCGCGATCTCGCACTACAAGTACTCACTTCGATTCGGCAACGTTCAAGGATCGTTTCAAGACGCCGTCGAACAGAATCCGCCGATTCTCGATCTCGGACTTTATGCCAAATACCTTCGTGGATACGTTGACGCGTTTCCACCGGAGAATCTGGGCGTGTTTTGGTTCGATGATCTCAAGGCAGATTCGAAGCAATTTGCCGCGAGCATCTTTCGCTTTCTCGGAATCGATGATTCGGTAGAAATTGACGTCGGAAGGGGCGTCAATGGCCAGGCCGTCTCGCGATCGGTTCTGCTGTCGCGACTCGCGCGGCGCGGCGCTACGCTGGCGCGGACGCTCGGTTGGACCAAATTGCTCGGCCGCGCGAAGAATTCGGCAGCACTTCGAGGCCTGCTGTTTCGGAACGCCAGCGGTGACTCCGACTCGTTTGATCTCGCGGGTGCGCATTCGATCTGCGACGACTTTTACGCGGAGGACCTTTCGCAGCTTCAGGAGTTGATTCCTTCGAACATGCCGTGGCCCTTGGCAAACACCGAGCCCGCGCGGAGCGGCGAATGATTCCGCTGCTGTTCGCTTTGCTAATGGTCTTCGCTCACAGCCAAGACATGTTCGCGATCGCGGCACCGGCGAGTCTGGTCCTATTCGTGCTCGCCAATTCGTTCCCGCGACCAAATCTGAATGTCTTTCGTGAGGTGGACTTCTTTTTGGGAATCGTGCTCACGATCTATTCGGTCGCGGTGGCGTGGATCCATAACGGTGACATGATCCGAGAGTCACCGATCGGTTACTTCGCGGGAGACGGACGAGCGACCTACGTTTTCGGGTTTTACCTGAGTATTCGGCTAGCCGCCGCTTCACGTCCACAGGCGTATCGAGACCTAGTGTGGAGTTGCCTCGCGGTTGCTTCGGCGATCGCCTGCTTAAGCATCTTTTCGTTTTTCACCCAGCCGATTTCACTCGGTGAGAACACCTTGGGATCGATGAGCGGCAAGGGTGGAAAGGTCGCGGTCGGACTGTTGGGCACCAAGAACTCGTTCGCCGGGAACAATACCGGCGCGTTGGTTCTCGCCATGGGAATGCTGTTCATTCAACCGCGTCAGTGGTTCGTTTCGCGGCTGGCACTGCTCGGAGCCGTGACCGTGCTCGCGGGAGGACTCTTACTCTCAGGGTCACGAGGTTACCTGCTCGGCGCACTGGCTTCGGGCGCGATGGCGATCATCTGGTTCCGCTCACCGGGAAAGCCCTCGTCGCGGCAATTGGTTTCAGGCATTTTGGTCGGAGCGGCAGCGGTCATTGCTCTCGGCGTCGCGTTTGTCGCGGTCAATACGGAGCGAGTTGAGAAGCTGAGTTCCGGAAATGACAAGAACGTCGTTCGGCGTTTTCAGCTCTTTGAGTACACCTTTTCGCAATGGGGGAAGAGCTCCCTGATCGGCATCGGCCCTGGCTCGATCACGCAGCCCGACCTCGTGCTGCGCGAAACCGCGCCGCCTTGGTTCTCACTTCGAGTCGACGGGCACAAGGCGGACGATGGCTTTCAGTGGCAAGGCGACCTTCCGCTCGGACAACACGCGCACAATCTATTGCTGCAACTAGGGGCAGACTACGGAATCATCGGTCTGCTGTTGCTTGCGGCGCTCATCCTGTCAGCCATTCAAGGCGGTGTCTTTCGACATACACCCGCATGGGACGACGACGAAGTCTTCCGACGCCGCATGGCGATCACGTCGCTGGTCTACCTGGTCATCGCCGGCGCGGCGGCAGGCTACACATTAACCAGCGCATCAATCGCCTGGTCCACATGGGCTCTTTTGGCTGGATGCCGGCCTTCTTCGATCGGTGGCGATGTGAGCTACTACGACGATGAAGAGGAAGCATGGGACGATGAGCCCGAAGATTCCTGGGAAGAATGGGAAGAAGAGGAGGCTTCACATTGAATGCGTCCAAAGTAGCCGTGTGCGGCGTTCGCTACAGCCCAAACCTCGGGGACGGTGTAATCTCCGATTGCCTGGGCTGGATGATCGAACACTGCGTCCCGAATGCGGAGGTTTGCAATCTCGACCTTGCCGGGCGAACCGAGTTCGGAGAGGAAACGATCTCGCAGCGGAGGCTGAAACTGCGCCTCTTGCTCGCCTTGCCACGTATGCTTCAGGACATCGTGGTTCGCCAAATCCTCGGGCGCAAGTTGCAACGCGATCTCAAGCCACATTGGCGTGAGACCCTAGCTGGATGCTCGGCGGCACTGATCGGTGGCGGACAACTGCTTTCCGACTCCGATCTGAATTTTCCACTCAAGATCGAAGGGCTCGTTGACGTCCTCCAAGCCAACAACATTCCCGCCGTCGTCTACGCGTGTGGCGTGACGCAATCGGGTGGCGCCGGGACGAAAATATTCGCGGAGAGCCTTGCGTCATCAACCATCCGATCGGTCTATGTTCGGGATGAAAAATCGCTCGCGGCTGCGGGTGAGTTCGGCATCGGTTCCGCGCAACTCGCTTTCGATCCAGCCCTCCATGTGGCCGAAGCCTACGCCCGCGATCTTCCCGCCGAAGCTGATTTCGATGTCGGCGTTAGCTTTACCGATCCGGTCAACATGAAATACTCCTCGGGTCGAGACCTGCCTTTCGCGGAGAATCTCGACGCCATCATGAATGACGTGGTCCAGTCACTCTCGAAGGAGGGGCAGCGCATCGCGTTGTTGACCAATGGCGCGACGGAAGATGAACAATTTCTCGATCATTGCATTCACAGGTTCCAATTGACGGGCTTGCCCGGCGTCGAGCGACTGGATCGACCGATTCTGCCGAGCCAACTCGTCCACTCGATCGGACGCTGCCGGAAAGTGGTCGCCCACCGCCTGCACACCAACATCATCGCGTTTGGATTGAGGATTCCATCGGTCGGCCTGGAGTGGAGCCAAAAAGTTCCGCACTTTTTTGAGCTTGCGGGACGCACCGCGTTCCTGGTCGCCAAGGATGAACTAACGGCGGCGCGCGTTCTCGACCAAGTTGCCGCATTGACGGACGACTCCGCAAGAGCGGATCGACTGGCGGAAATGAAACAGAGTAGCCTCCAAACACTACGCGAGGCGATCGAAACGATGGGCATCGCGACGCGCGGTTCCTGATTCCATGGGTGAGATGCACGGTGATGGCTGACATCGGTCTGGTACACGAATGGCTTACCACCTACGCAGGCAGCGAACGCGTTGTCGAGCAGATCGCTCACGCGATGCCGATCAAACGGATGTACGTGCTGGTGGATCACTTGAAAGACTCCCGACCGGCGATCTTTGACGACATCCCGATTTCAACCTCTATCCTGCAGAAGCTCCCGTTTTCCAGGAGCAAGTACAGAGCCTTCCTGCCACTGATGCCGATGGCGGTGGAGCAACACGACGTGACCGAACACGACGTGGTCATCGCATCCCAGCACTGTGTCTCGCACGGCGTCATCACTCGACCGGATCAGCCACTCATCTCCTACGTCCATTCGCCGATGCGATACGCATGGGATTTGCAGCATGAATATCTGCGCAACAAGGGCATCGAATGGGGCATCCGTTCGATGATCGCGCGAAAGATGTTGCACTACACACGAACATGGGACCGCGTCGCCGCGGACCGTGTCGACCACTTTGTTTGCAATTCAAAGTTCATCGCGAGCCGCATCGCCAAATACTATCGTCGAGACTCAACGGTGATCCATCCGCCGGTGGCGACCAACGACTTTCACCTCAACGAGCAAAAGTCCGACTTCTATTTGACCGCCGGCCGGATGGTTCCGTACAAGAAAACCGACTTGGTCGTCCGCGCTTTTGCAAAGATGCCGGATAAACAATTGGTCGTGATCGGGGACGGTCCAGAAATCAAACGTGTTAAAGCCCACGCGGCCCCCAACATTCGATTCGAGGGACATCAACCCTTCGCGACGTTACGAAAACGCATGGGCGAAGCCCGCGCGTTCGTCTTCGCAGCCTGTGAAGACTTTGGCATCATGCCCGTTGAGGCTCAGGCATGTGGGACACCCGTGATTGCCTATCGTCGTGGTGGCTCTCAGGAAACCGTGGTCGACGGAAGCACAGGCATTCTCTTCGATGAACAATCGGAGGCATCGATCACCGCTGCGGTGGAGCGGTTCGAAGAACAAGAGTTCCCGCCCGAAGTCTGCCGAGAACACGCCCTTGGATTCTCAGAGGAGCGTTTCCGGAAAGAGTTCACGGATTACGTGGATCGAGTGATGGAGGGCTCCGCCGAACCAGCGATTCGGTAGTCAGCCACTCAAAACGCACTGCCCGCGATTAGTAGGCACCTTCGCGAAGCAGGATCGTCCGCACGGTTCGAATCGCGATGTACGCATCCAACCAGTTCGACCAGTTGCAAACGTAGTAGCTGTCCAACCGGACTCGATGCTCATAGCTCGTGTCATTGCGTCCGCTGACCTGCCAAAGGCCGGTGATTCCCGGGCGAACACGCAGATACAACGGATACATCTCGCGGTACCGATCGATCTCATTTTTGACGATCGGCCGAGGTCCGACCAAGCTCATGTCGCCGAGAATGACGTTCCAAAGCTGTGGCAACTCGTCAACACTTGTCTTGCGGATGAAGCCACCGATACCGGGAATGATCCGTGGATCCTTCTTCAGCTTTTGATCTTCGATCCACTGACGACGCATCTCCGGATCCTTTTCGAGCCAAGACTCGAGAACCTTGTCGGCATCCATGACCATGGAACGAAACTTCCAAGCCTTGAACAGCTTGCCGCCCCGACCGATTCGTGTGTGCCCGTAGAATGCCGAACCCGGTGATTTCCACTTGACCCAAACGACAATCAAAAGGAACAGCGGTGAGAGAAGCAGCATCGCGGTCGATGCCAAGGTGATATCGATCAGTCGCTTCGCCACAAGCGAAACCTTGTCCTGCAAGTTATCACGGAGGTGCACGCCCAAGACCCCGGCACACTCGCGCGTCGTGGCCCACAGACTCGGCAGCAGAAACTGCGATGGAAGGATCAAAAGGTTGGGAACATCGGCAGCCTTCGCCATCACCTGACCGACGTCCATTTGCTCGCAACCACCGGGCGCAACAATGACCCAGCGACAGTTGTATCGGCGACGGAGTCGCTCCAGTTCGCTGACAGACCCGAGATATGGAATACCCGAATCGACATGCTCACTCACACTGAGACTGTCGACGACGCCGATCGGACGAAGGCCTCTTTCAGGAGCACGACTGTAAAAACGATAGAGGGCGCGACCTTGAGGACCGGCACCAACAATCAACGTTCGCTCACCCCACCAGCCAGTTCGGGATAAGACCTTGCGGCCGACCATGCGAATCAGCGGAACGAAGACGGTTGCGAAGCTTACGCCGATCACACCGAGAAGAATCTCTGAGCTGGACAGCACTGCCAACGTCAGGTTCAGCACCAGCATCAGACCAAATGAAGCCCACACCGCGAGCACTGATTGCTTGAGCTCCACGACAGGGCTCGTGCCGGAACCCGGGAACACCCCGTTGACGATACCGAAGAGAAAATAACCGGCACAAACAACGAGCAATTGGTTACCGAGCGTGGGGACCACGGCATTCGGAGTGGTCGCAATGATCAGCCCGGCCGCAGCCAATACAGACACAAGCAACGCAAACGCGTCGGCCAATACCAGGGGAGCGGTGGTGCAGAAGAATTGAAACCGATCTGCACCCGGCAGCGAGCGAGTCGCCGGTGAGGAGTCACTGGATTCCGCCGGGAAGACCGGCATCGCATCGTGCGTGACTGAGTCGCTCAACGGAACGAACGGGTCCAATTGTTCGATTGCATCGGCCGATACAACGCCAACCGGAAGCGACCGGTTTTCAAGTTCGATTGATGACATCAGTGGGGGCGTCCCGTTTTCTCGTTTCCCAGCGTCCAGCCGTGATTCTCGGCGGGGGTTATCGTAGTCACGGCATCCAGGAGAAAAATCAGCGTTAGGAAAAATTTAACCGTTGGGACGCGATCAACGCCGCTCAACCATTCTGAAGTGAGTAGGCATCACCCGAAACGGCGTTTTGCCGCGTGGTCCGACTTTGACGCTTGGTCGGGAAGTAGCCAATTTCCGCTCCAGCTGCGGGCTTTCTAAGCCGTTTCCCGCCCGAAAGCTGCGATCTGACGCCGCCGGATTCCGAGTTTCACCATGACCAGTCACCCAAGCGATGGAGCGCAGGCGTGTCACGTAAACAAATGGGGATTCCGGTTAGTACCGGCCTACTTCTTTTGGTCTCTTTGACGGGTTGTGCGACCCTCAGTGACCATCACTACGAGCGTACTCAGTGGAAACGTGCGCGAACCGCGTTTCGAAACGCCGACGCGTCATGCTCTCGTTATCCTTCTGACTACAAGAAAGGATGGATCGACGGCTACTACGAAGTCGTCACGGGCGGACCGTCATGCCCACCTGCCTTCGCGCCCGCTGAGTATTGGCGTCCCAAGCAAATTCTTGACGATTGCGACAACCGTCGTCATGAGTACTACAGTGGCTGGCAAGACGGAGCCGCATGCGCTACTCAGCAGCCCGACACGCACTATCTCAAGCTCTTTGAAACGTGCGAATGCTCCTTTCCCAAATGTGACTGCACTGAAGCTTGCTCCGCCGGGCAAGGCTGCCAATCCGTGCAGGGCATGGCGTTGTACCCGGGGGCCATCGAAGCGAGCGGTGACATCATGATCATGCCAACACCGGAGGAGCAAACTCCACCGGCAACCATTCAACCGATCCCCGCACCAGCCATCTCCGACGAAGTCTTGCCGCCCGCTGCTGCGGACGCTCCCGTCGCTGCTGAAGAAGCAATCATGCCGGAACCCGCCGTCGAAATGCCCGAGCCGGCCGCAGAGCTTCCGCCGACGCCCGCGGGAATTGACGCGGATCCGGAACCCGAGACGAGCCCTTCCGACCGGATCGAAGAACCGACGGTGCTGAGCGACTTTGAAACAAAGAACAACCAAGCCGGCTTGATCGAATAGCCACTCGCGCCAGGGACGGACGCGACCAATCTGATTCACCCACAACAGCGAACATCTCGCGAAAGGATTCCAGCGATGATTCGAAATGACGCTCCACGCCGATTCAAGAGCGGCCCTGCACAGAAGATGTTCGCCACCGCGTCGGTGCTGGCACTCTTAGTGGCGAGCTCGGGTTGTCACCTTGTCTCGAGCGCCCGCGATTCGATCCCGGCAAGTCGTTTGGATCCGAACCTGTTTGATTGCCCCCGCGAGTCTCTCGTACCGATTTCCTACGCGGCACTCGGACAGGAGCGTCCCACCGAACACCTGCTCGGCCCCGGTGATACCCTCGCCGTGTTTGTTTTCGGAGTCTTTCCGGCGAACGAAGAAGAGACGCCGGTTCAGCAGCGGACGCAGGCAATCAGCCAACGTTACTATCCGCCACGCGGTACCGTCGTCGGACCGTCGACCGGGTTGCCGATTCGTGTTGATGAGCAGGGCATGCTCGAGTTGCCGTTGATCGATCCCATTTCGGTCGCAGGCAAAACGATCCCCGAAGCCATCGAAGAGGTCCGAAAAGCGTTCCGCGCGAAGGACATCCTGAAAGAGGGCAACGAGCGAATCAGCATCCAGTTACAGATCCCACGCGTTCGACGTGTCATCGTCCTTCGCGAGGACACACCGAACACGAGCGTTGCTCTTGTACCGCCGGAGGCTAACCCCGAGATTCATCGCGGGAGCGGTGAAGTCATCGACCTACCGATTTATGAAAACGACGTGCTTCACGCCCTGGCTTCGACGGGTGGACTTCCGGGTACCGATGCGGCACGGGAGTTGTACGTGATCCGTCGCGAGGCTGCACAGAACACGGCGTTCATGAACGCACAACTGCTGCAAACCCTGACGTCGGGTGACCTCGGCGTGGACGTCAACCCGAACGTCATCCGGATTCCACTCGCGGTCTCGCCATGCGACGCCGTCGGATTCGCTCCGGAGAGCGTCATCCTTCACGATGGTGATGTGGTGTTTGTTCCCCGGCGTGATGAATACTTCGTCACCGGTGGATTGCTGCCAGGTGCACGAATCGCCCTGCCACGCGATGAGGACATCGATGTGATCGAGGCGATCGCGATGGCAACAGGTTCTGCGGGCGGTCCACTCGGTTTGTCCGGCGCAGTGTTGGCGAACGGTCGACCCGGATACATTCGCGAAGCGACGCGAGTCATGGTTCTCCGCAAGCTCCCCGATGGACGCCAGCTCAATATTCGCGTCGACATGGACCGAGCCATCAAAGATCCGAAAGAACGACTCCGTATCCTGCCGGACGATGTGGTGATGGTCTATCAGAAACCGGGCGGTGCGTTCATGAACACCACCATGAACTGGATTGGTGGAGCCTGGATTCCGCAAGCCTTCTTCGTCAACGCCAGCAACGACTAATGCTTCGAAATCGAAGCGGCATCACTTGAGAACTGCATGAGCGAGGAACCCCTGGGTCTCCTCGCTCATGTATTTTTGTGGCGAAGCAAGGCGGCGTCATTTGGGCAACGACTAACTCGTCTCAGCCAACAACTTTCCGGGTCGCTTTCGCGGCCCGTTCAGCAGTCTTCCGATCGGCGTGTACCGGACTCCATACTCATACGTCACGAGTAAGAACGCGGAGATGGCAACGCAAATCGTCACGAACTTGATGGCGGAAGGTATCGGCCACGAAGCCGTCAAGCCGTGCACCATGATGACCAGCGGCATGTGTGCCAAGTACAGCCAGTATGACGAATCGGAGATGTAACGAAGCGTGCGGTTCTCCGAACGAAACGCCCAGCGGAAGACACCGATCAGCCCAAAGATCATCAACCACGCGTAGAGGCTCTCGAACAGCGCGCCCGCCAACCACTTTGCAGTTGGATCGAGCTGGACAAACCAGCCGAATAGTCCCGTGTGAATATCAACGCCGATGACGAAGGCGACCGTTGCAAGTGGCAAGGTTAGCCACCAATACTTTCCGACGCGCTCCTCCGAGCCCTCGGGCACTTGAGCTAGCACGTCATAGTACAGCACACCAAAGAAAAAGAAGACGCTGTAGTAAGCCAGGATGTGCGGAAGAGGAAGCAGACCGATCGAGGTATCCGGTCCGAAGGATTGGGCCATCAGCAGCTCACCGACCATCACGACGGGTACCAAGTACAGGTACCGCAGTGGCGACGTGACCAGCGGGCTCCAAATCCGCTGGAGACCAATCGCTGGGGCGATCCAGGCGTAGCCGATGAACGCGACGACAAGCCAGCAAAGAAACCAGAGAAACCAGAGGTGATGCAGAACGGGTCCGATCAGCAGCCACACGATCCAACCCATCGCGTCGGCTCCGCGGGTACCTTCCGTGGTCATGGTTTCCGGTAGCTCGACTCCGAGCTTTGCGGCAATCCTCTTGCGGCCATCGATCAACTGCTCGGCATCCACTGGAATCTGAAACGCAGAAGCGATCGTCATCGATAGAGAAACATCGAAGGACAGCAACGTCTTGACCGTCATCCCATCGTTGTTTTCCAACGACAAATCGGCCCCGGCATCGATCAATTGTTCGGCACTTTGACCACAACCGAACATCGTGGCCGAGTGAAGCGCCGTCGAGCCGTTGCTGTCACGTTGATTCGGATCCGCTCCCAATTCCAAAAGCTTGGTGACCACGCCGGCTTGATCGAAAGTCGCTGCCATGGCGAGCGGTGACGCCTTGAAAGTCGGATCAGGCTCGTTCGGATCTTGTCCGTCTTGAATCATTTGCTCGACCGCGGCCACATGCCCCAATCGCGCCGCCGTCCAAATGTCCTGCCCCGCAGCGGGCGCGCTGCTCTGTCGTTGGATCGACCACTCGGTCGCGTAATTCGTGAGGGGCACGATCGTCAGCGCACCAATCACCAACGGAACGAGAATGCGTTTGACGCGATGTCCGAGCAATGATTTCAATCCGCGTTTGCGCCACAACATCGCCGTGAAGAAACCGCTGAGGCAGAAGAACAACGGCATCCGAAATCCATGGATCCAGTGCATTAACAACGAGAAAAGGTCGGACTGACTGACGTCCCGAATGGGCCAAGGGATCGCCGGGTCGTACGCGAGAGCCACGTGTAGGACGATCCCGAGCAACATCGCACCGGCCCTCAACGCATCCAGGTCGTGACGTCGTGATGAGATGGCGTTGGACATCAAAACTTCCGAGCTGAATGTGAAGCGAGTGGACTAGTGCTTCTTTTCGGGTGACGCCGGAGGGCTTGCGCACCTACCGCCAAAACTGTTAGCGGAACAGCGCGAGCCGTCCGGTGTCACCCCAATGTTCCATTGGAATAAAGCACTAGGGGCCAGACCGAGCACCGATTGGGGCGCGTGGACGATCTGTTTTCTCACGACTTTGCGACGGGGTCCAGAACAGGGGAACCGGCGCGAGCGTATCATGATTGCTGGATTCGTGTCTTGGGAGGTGCGCCGTGAAACGGGTCGCAGGGAAAAGCCCTTGGAATCGACTTCGCCGAGTCGCCGTCTGCGGCTTGGTGCTGATCTCGGTCAAGGTTTTTGCTGCACTGTTGCTCGAGTACCGCTGGTATTTCCCACCCGACTTCGATCAATCTTCCTTTCTGTCGGGACGTCGATTTTCCTTTGACGACCACTACCGAACAGCGTTCTACGCTCACTTGATTGCCGGACCGATCGCGCTCGGATTCGGCACGTTCCTTTTGGTCAGTGGCTGCTGGGGCCGATGGCCGGCCGTGCATCGATACCTCGGGCGAGCCCAGGGAGTCCTCGTCCTAGGCTTGCTTGTTCCGACCGGTTTATGGATGGCCACCAAAGCCTATGCGGGCCCAGTCGCGGCCATTGGCTTCGCCTCGCTTTCCATGGCGACGGGCTTAACGTTGATGCTTGCGATCGCGGCCGCGCGGGCAGGTCGCATGGTCGATCACCAGCGTTGGGCCAAGCGATGTTACTTGTTGCTGTGGTCTCCGCTCTTCTTGCGAGCCCTGTCTGGCGTCTTCATCGCAACCGGCTTGGAGTCTGACTTCCTGTACCGAGTCAACGCCTGGATAAGCTGGCTGCTTCCGTTGGCTGTCTTCGAGTTCTGGGCACGTCGTACCGAAATAATGCGGCGCACCTCGTTGCGTTACAACGACGTCCGCTTCCCTTCAAACTTTCCGGAGCAATTACCGTGCAACGCAAAGAATCAACCCGAGGCTTGACGCTCGTCGAGTTGTTGGTGGTGATCGCGATCATCGGCATCCTCGTCGGACTGCTGCTTCCGTCGGCTCGCTTTTCACGTGAGGCCGCGCGACGCATGAGCTGCTCCAACAACTTCAAGCAAATCGGACTCGGTCTCGTCAACTATCACTCGGCGTTCAAACAGCTGCCGATGCAAATGGGAGGAACATTCGTCGACGGGGCAAAGGCACCCAATAACAATCGCTATCGACTGAGTTTTCTTGTCGGGATCCTGCCGTATGTCGAACAACAGAAACTGTGGGAGGAGATCGCGGAACCGAACCGTCAACGCGGCTCGGCTCCCGATTTTGCAAAGATGGGCCCCGCACCTTGGACACGTGCATTCGAGCCGTGGCAAACTGAGATCCCGACGTTTCGTTGCCCCTCCGATCCCGGCGACGGCCACCCCGCTCATGGTCGATCGAACTATGCGGCGTCCCTCGGCGATGCCACCCATTGGCTGCACACCGGTGCGACACGTTGGGATTCAAACGAGGCTCGCTGGGTGACCGATCGCAGCGAGGAAATCGAAGCTTCGGGACGGGGTGCCTTTGTCCCGCGACAAGCGACCCACTTTGACGACATCCTGGACGGCCTCACCAACACGGTCATGGCCGCGGAAATCATGACCGACCTCGGCGATCGCGACATCAGTACATCAGGGCCACTCAACAATGATTGGATCTCAATCCACGAGAGTCCAACACATTGCCGAGACCAAATCAATCCAGAGAATCCAAAGCTCTGGTTGGCCGGCGGACCAGCATCCTTTGGAAATGATGACCAAAAACGGGGGTTTCGATGGGCCGACGGGGCTCCGCTCTACACCGGAATCAACACGATCCTCCCACCCAATAGCGAACTCTGCTTGGCTGGCGGTGCTTCGGGAATCGGGATGCTACCGCCGTCGAGTCGACATCAAGGCGGGACACATGTTTTGATGTGCGACGGAGCGGTGACTTTCATCACCAACTCGATTGACACCGGCGACTTGAGTTCGGGTACCGTCATGCTCGGCGGCAGGGACGCTCGGGCGCCTCAAAGCGCCAGCCCCTACGGGCTTTGGGGAGCGTTGGGCACCCGCGACATGGCAGAAACCATCGAAGAGCTGAATCTGTGAATCGTTTCAAAGTGGTGATCACGGACTTGATCACCGAACCACTCGACTATGAACGCTCCGTCCTCCGCGACCTTGCGAACGTCACCGCGCTGGAGGCAATGAGTGAAGACGAACTCATCGGTAGAATCGAAGACGCCGACGCGATCATGATCTATCACTACTTTCGCTTCACCGCGGGGAGTATCGATCGACTCAACAACTGTCGCGTGATCGTCCGACCCGGTGTCGGTTACGATGGAATCGACATTGTTCGCGCTCGTGAGAGAGGCATCCCGGTCTGCAATGTTCCCGATTACGGGACCGAAGAAGTTGCTGACTCCGCGATGGCGATGGCATTGTCGCTAGCTCGAGGAACGCACCTACTGGAAAGTCGGCTCAGACGCGGAATCGGTGAATGGAACGTCGATCAAGCCTTGCCCGTCCCGAGGCTCCGCGGACGCCAGTTCGGCATCATCGGTTGCGGGAGAATTGGAACAGCCACTGCCCTTCGTGCGAAGGCATTCGGATTCGATGTCGCCTTCTTCGATCCCTACGTTGCCGACGGTGTCGACAAAGCCCTCGGCATCCGGCGGGTCGGATCTCTGGAAGAACTACTGAACCGTTCCTACATCCTCAGTTTGCATTGCCCGCTCAATGACGAGACACGGGGATTGATCGGTGCGCAGGAACTGGCGCAAATGCCGCGCGGAAGCTACCTGATCAACACCGCTCGTGGTGGCGTCGTCGACACCGAAGCGGTCGTTGATTCGCTCGCCGACGATCACCTTCGCGGTGCCGGAATCGATGTACTCGAACAAGAGCCTCCACCAGTTGACTCCGCGATTTTGCGAGCGTGGCGGGATCCGGAGCATCCCGCTCACGACCGACTCCTGCTGACGCCCCACACGGCTTTCTATTGCGACGAAGGCTGCGAAGAGTTTCGCACCAAGGGAGCGCAGGAATGTCTTCGCGCGCTACGCGGTCAGCCGCTACGAAATGTGGTCAACTAGTCGATCATGCCACATCCGATTCGGTGGCGTGCCAAGGTCACACACCATCGCCTGTCGAGACTAGCATGCTCCGTGAGCGGCTGGCGATCACCGTCTACGCGACGGTGCGTGGATTCCGGCGATTGCAAACACAACCTCGAATGAATCAATAATGAAGTCTTTACCTTTTGCCGTTGCGATCTTTGTCGCGACTTCGTTTGCGTCTTTCTCGCCCGCCCAAGAGGTCCTCTCGGTTCAGGAAATTGAAACGGTTCAACCTGAACTCGTCGGAATGTCATCCGACAAACTCGAGACGGTCGACCAGATCATGCGGGGATATCTTGACGATGGAAAAATGGTGGGCGGCATCGTCTTGATTGCTCGCAAGGGGAAGATCTGTTTTTTCGAGGCCTACGGCCAAGCGGATCGTGAAGCAGATCGTGTGATGCAAAAAGACTCGATCTTGCGCTTCTATTCGATGACCAAAGCGATCACGACGACGGCCGCGTTGATGCTCTGTGACGAGGGCAAACTCGATGTCACGGACCCCGTTTCGAAGTACATTCCGCAACTCCAGTCGCCGACAGTTCTTTCCCCCGAAGGCGATCGCACCGCAAAGAACGAAATGACCGTCGCCGATCTGATGCGACATACTTCCGGACTCACCTACGGCTGGTCCGGCGACCGGCTCGCGCAATTGCACAACGAGCGTGGGTTACTTGAACGTTCAAACACGCTCGAACAAATGGCCGGCAAAATGGAAAACATGCCGATCCGGTTCGAACCCTCGACCGGCTGGGAGTACAGCATCGCGACCGACGTACTTGCGCGCGTCGTCGAAGTCGCTTCCGGAAAATCATTTGAGGACTTCTTGCGGGAGCGCCTCTTGGACCCTCTCGACATGCGAGACACCGACTTCCACGTCCCGCCTGAAAAGCAAAACCGATTCGCAGCCTGCTACAGCGGACAGCTAAAACGTCTTGCGGAGCAGGATACCCTTTACGAAACCGAACCTGCCTTCAAATCCGGTGGCGGAGGACTGGTTTCCACCGCCCGGGACTACCTGCGATTTTTGATGATGATTGAACGCGGCGGAGAACTTGATGGAAAACGATATCTGAAACCGGAGACCGTCAAGTCGATGCAGACCAATCAGATACCCGACGGGGTCGGATGGATTCGATTCGGCGCCGAGGTCCGAGAGGGTGTCGGGTTCGGATTCGGTTTTTCGGTGCGCGACCAAATGAGTGGCTGGGATTCGGGAGGCCGCGTCGGCGAGTATGGCTGGGGCGGAGCGGCGAGCACCCATTACTGGATTTCACCGAAAGATGAACTGATCGTGATCACGCTCGAACAAGTCATGCCCTACCGTTGGCTCACCGAATTCGGACTCAAAAAAGCGATCTACGATTCGATCATTGAATGATCTTCTCGCGGCGAGGTTCGACGACTACTGCTGGGCGACCAAACGTAGCTCGGTAAAAGGATTGGCCTTTTCCACGAGTTGAAATCCGTCGCTGCTGTAGACGTCCAAATCGCCCTCGAACAGCTGAAAGCGTCGTTTGACCTGGAGAGTTTCTGCGTCTCGTTCAAAGATCTGACCAAAGCCATCACTGGTGTAGAGTCTGTCTTCGATTCTCAGGATACGTGACACGTACGGTTGATCCGTTCGCCGTCGAAGCGGACGACCGCTCTCAAGCCGAACGAGCTGAACTCCTGATTTCGAACCCACGGCAGCCTGGCGCGTGTTCCAATCGACGTTCACACAGAAAAGTCGACCTTCGCCCAGTTGATGACGAAAGCGAGCCTCTCCCGTTTTCCGATTCCAAAGAATGAGTTGACCGTCATATCCGACGCTCACCAACTCATTCCCGTTCGGACTCACCGCAGCTTCCATGCAATCGTCGAGGTGACCGTCGTAGCTCTGAATCAACTCAAAGCTGTCCGTCCCGACCCGCCAACGACGCAGGGTGTGGTCGCGACTGACCGTTAAAACGGATTCGTGATCCAGTTTCAAGACTCGGGGCACCTGCCTATCGTGCGCCGAGACAGATGCCAAACTCGCCAACTCGGCCTTGGGAGTACTGTCAATCCATTCCACCTTCCAGAGTCGCATCGTCCAATCGTCTCCGCTCGTCACGAGGTGCGATTCGTCCATCCAGATCACGCCGTGGACGTCCTCGGTGTGACCTCGGCCGACGGACATCGTTTTCAAGTCACTCGCTCGGTGAATCAGAACCTTGTTGTCACCACCCGCGGTCGCAATCCATTGGCTGGAAGGCGAGATCGCGACGTCAAATACCCAATCACCATGCTTTTTTTCGCTCACTCGGGATCCATCCATTGCAAGCCCCATTCGATGGAGGCGCCCATCGCCAGAACCGAAAACGATTCGATCCGAGTCCGCCTGATGAACCATTGAAATGACTGCTGCTGGAGGGATCGGCGCAGCAGCCAATTGCATCGCGATTGCGTCCGGACGACGCTTCTCAATCTTGATCGCCGGAAAATCTTTTCGCGCCTGAGTGATCGCCTCATCCGTGATCGCATTTTCAAACAGGACGTAGTGGTTGATGTTGCTGTCGCGATCCAGGAGTTTCCGCCAGGCTTGGTCAGACACCGTCGTCTTCATCAAATCCAGTTGCGTTAGTTCGGGCACCAGATGAATGACCTTCGCCAAATCGAAAACGAATTCGTCGTTGACACGCTCTCCCTGCAACAACAAACGCCGGCGCGGCGTCTCTTTTTCCAAGTCGACCCACTGCCCACCGAGTTCCGTGATCCGAGCCAAAATATTCTTCCGCGCCGAACGGCGGTACGCCGGCAGCACGGCAAATTGGATGATCAGCGCACAAGCCGTGATCAAAATCAGCAACCCGAGCAGACTGAACTGGGGACGACGATAAAGACGATCGACAATTGGCTTGAAGAAACGCATGGCGAGTCACCGGGAGCGTGCAGTGGGTTTTCAGCTTTGATCGTAACTTGTCCGTCCGCGAATGTGGCGACCGATCAATCTTGACGCCGTCGACGCTTCTGCGTATCCCGATGGGATGAACCTTTCTATTTTCTTCTCCGTGGGTGAGCCGAGTGGTGACCAACACGCGGCACGGCTGATTCGCGAGCTGAGCCTTGCGGATTCCTCATTGACGTTTCGAGGCTTTGGCGGACCCTCGATGCGGGAGGCGGGTTGCGCCGTCGACCTCAATCTCACCGAACACGCGGTGGTCGGCCTCCTCGAGGTCGTTCCAAAACTCAGGCAATTCTTCGGATTTGTGGACGACGCGGAAGCCATTTTCCGTGCGCAGAAACCGGAGGCAGTTGTGTTGGTCGATTTCCCCGGCTTCAACTGGCATATCGCCAAACGCGCGAAACGCTATGGCATACCGGTGTTCTATTACTGTCCGCCACAACTCTGGGCTTGGGGTGCTTGGCGTTTAAAGAAAATGCGAGCCAGCGTCGATCACGTGCTCGCCGTGCTTCCCATCGAACGCGACTATTTTTCCGACAACGGAATTCCGACCACGTTTGTCGGTCGAGACAGCTGTCATGGACCGCATCGAAGAACGGATGTCCGACAA
>JBCBOT010000036.1:0-28391 GCA_039821165.1 Planctomycetota bacterium
GAGTCGTCGCAGTCCTCCCCGGATCGCGGACCCACGAAGTGCACGCCAATTGGCCAATCATGCTTGCTTCGATTCGTGAACTCTATCGTCGACATCCCGATGTTCGCTTTTGCGTTGCGGCGTTCCGGGAAAAGCACGCGGACTATTGTCGCTCACAGATGTCGAACGATGACGAACCATTGCCGCTCGATTTCTATGTTGGCAAGACCAGCGAAATCATCGAGGCAGCTCAATGCGCGATGATGGTCAGCGGCTCGGTGAGCTTGGAGTTGATGGCTCGTGATACACCGGCCGCAGTGATTTATCGCGTCGGCCGCGTCTTCCATGCTTTCGCCAAAACGGTGATGAAGATCGACAGCATCACACTGCCGAATCTGATGCATGATTCCGCAATCCGCGAGGGTGATTTGGAGGGTGCCGAGCGCCCGTTCGATGAGTTCGTGTCCGTCGGGCAGCGGGAACCCGGAATCGATTTCTTGACGCGCTCCGTTGACGAGATGCTCACCGACCCCTTGGTGCTGGAAGAAAAGCGTCGGGCGCTCAGCGGACTGCGTCAGCGGTTTGCTCGGCCCGGCGCGGGCCAGCGTGCCGCCCAGCAGTTGCTGTCGCTGCTGGAGGGAACCGGCGACGAAGCCTCCGCCGCTCGGCCGGCAGCCTGACTGCATTTTCCCAGAAAAAGTCGACGCGGGTGACAAACCGAATGTCCTCGGGCCGCGTAGTGCAACGACTCGGAAGAGGTCCGCGCCTGCTCCGCGATGACCCTCTCGACCCGACTTTTCGAACCTTTCCGGCTTTTTCCCACCATGTCCGAGACGAATGCACCCCGATCGCTCGGCGCCGTCATGAGCGCCGAAGCTGGCTACGAAGTCGATGAAGATAGCACGCCGCTGCGAGTGAGCGGATTTCTCGCCCTGATCACCGCGTTGATCGGTGGCTTTGGTGTCGTCGCTCCGCCAATGGGTTTTTTCGCGGTGGCGGCAATCGGTTTCGGAGTCTTCGCGCTACGAAAATCGGATTCGGTGAACGCCCCCGTCGGGACCACTCCGGCTCGAATCGGGCTGGTTCTCGCAGTCCTCTTCGGCTCGTGTGCGATCGCCCGTCCGCTGATCAAGCAGTACACACTCGCACGCCAAGCCGAGTACTTCGCGAGACAATTCGTGAGCGTCGCCTCCTCAGGCAACGAGGCCTACACTGCAGAACTTCATAAGAGTTACGTCAATCGATTTTTGAAATCGATGCCGCTGGAACGTCAGTATCAGGAACAGCGCGAACAGTTCAACAAGATGCGCACGAGAGAAGACGGTGCCGGCACCTCCGCGGAACCACCGGAACTCTCGTCGATCAGCCTCGTCTCGGCCTACCCGCCGGATCATGAATGGGTACTCGATCGACCCGTCCATGTTTACCACCACTATGGCCGAAGGATGGCACAGGTCGTGCTCGCCGCCGACGACTCCAAGAACCCCTATCGAATCATGATCATTTTGGAATTCCTGGTCCACAAGGATCGTGGCACTCTGGAATGGCATGTCGATACCTTTCAAACGTATCGTGATCGACTCGTCGCCGAGTCCATTCTCTAGAGCCACTCGCTCTCGGCGGCATTCGATACCGTCGATCTGCGCTAGCGAAGATCGCTTTGTCGTTGGCTCAACGATAGGGCTTAAATAGGCTATCCGGGCCCTTGGGCAGCGAGGCGACCTTCTCTGCCGTTCTCGCCTCCATTTGAATCTCCCGCTCAAACTCCTTCGCATTCATCGATGCGAACAACTCGGCAGGCGTTTGGTCGGTCATCACGTGCGCCTGCGGGCCTTCGCACGCTCCACCCTCGCATGTCTTCGCGAGACCGAGCCCCCCTCGGATGCCCCGACAACCAGTGGACGTGAAACAGAGCAACGACAAGCCCAGGCAAAATGCTGGGGCGTGAAACAACGCTTTCATTTTCGAACTCCTTTCCGAATGAGCGTCGGTGGACGAAAAGACGATGACCATGCGGCTCGAATATCCGCCAAATGGAACCTTCGAAGTTGGCGGGTGCCTTTCTCAGAAAGCCATTGCAGCGGCGAACAATCGCATCGCAAGACGCGAAGCCCTTCAACCATTTGGGAATGAATCTCATGACTCAATTCGCCAGCCGTTTTGTCTTGGCACTCGCTTTGTTCGCAAGCCTCTCCACGGTCGCTTCCGCTGAAATCAAATGGAAACGGTCACCGCAGGCCGCGCTGCAATCCGCAAAAACCAGTGGACGACCGATTCTCGTCTTCGTTTCGGCGCAGTGGTGCCACTATTGCACCAAGATGAAGAAGGACACATGGCGTGACCCGCAGGTAGAACGATCGGTCTCGCAACACTTTGAAACTTTGGTGCTCGACGGAGACCGTGACGACGCCGTTGTTCGAAAGCTGGGCCTACGAGGTTTCCCCGCAACACTCATCTACACTCCGGACGGCCGCTTCGTCGAACAGAAAGGCGGCTACATGCCGCCGCAGAAAACGTTGGCATGGTTGTCCAGCCTTCGAAAGCAGCGATGAGGGCTTGCCAAGTCGACCTACCGCTTCGCCGGGCTAACGGAAGTCACGTGATCGGAGGGTCAAGCCTTGAACCTCCGAAGAGAGATCGGTGATGCGACCGACGATGACATGGATCACACCGTGTTTGCTCTCGAGCTTGCCGTCGACCAACCAGGCGTTGCTGGTTTTTGCGATTTTGAAAAACGCCTCCCAGACCTTCGGGAACAGCACCAAATTCATCGATCCCGTTTCGTCTTCCAGCGTGACAAACCAAATCCCTTTGGCGGTACTGGGCCGCTGGCGAAGCAACACCAGTCCGGCAACACGAACATGTCGACCATTGCGAAGGTTCGGAAGATCCGCGGCACGTGAACAACGTTTGCCGTCCAATTCTTCGCGGACAAAGGACATCGGGTGGGCCTTCAAGCTCAACCCCGTCGTTCCGTAGTCCGCGTAGACCTCCTCCAGCGGCGACATGGCGCCCAGTTCGTCGGGCACCGACTCATCGTCATCGAGCGAATCCAATAGCGGAGATTCACCTGGTCGATCGGCTTGTCCGAGTGATTGCCAAATTGCGGCACGGCGATCCCCCGAGATGGAGGCCAACGCGTCGGAGTCGGCGAGAATCGCTAGTGTTGCCTGACTCAATCCGGCTCGACGTGAAAGGTCAGCGATGTCGCTAAACGCTCCCCCGGATTGGCGTGATTCGACCACTCGATGCGCGGAATCTTCGGGTAGTCCGCGAATCGATTTCAGTCCTAACCGGATCGCGGGCTGATCGCGATTGGCGTCCGGCTCGAGCGTCGACTCCCAATTGCTGTGGTTCACATCCACAGGACGAATCCGAACCCCATGATCCTTCGCATCACCGACCAGCTGCGCAGGAGCATAAAAGCCGAGCGGTTGGCTATTGAGCAAAGCGACGCAAAATGCGGCGGGGTAATGGCACTTGAGATAGCACGATACGTAAACCAGCAAGGCGAAACTCGCGGCGTGAGACTCCGGGAACCCATACTCACCGAAGCCTCGAATCTGATTGAAAACCTGATCCGCAAACTTTCCTGTCAGACCGTTTTGCCGCATGCCTTCCAGCAACTTGATTCGGAATTGGTCGATCACGCCGGGACGCCTCCAAGCCGCCATCGCTCGTCGCAATTGATCGGCTTCGCCGGGCGTAAACCCCGCTGCGACGACTGCCAGCCGCATCGCTTGTTCCTGAAAAATCGGGACACCGAGCGTCTTTTGAAGCACCTCCCGGATCGCATCGTTCGGATAGACAACGCCCTCAGGGTTTTCCCGAGCCTTCAAAAAGGGGTGCACCATGTCACCTTGGATCGGACCCGGACGCACGATCGCGACCTCGATCACCAGATCGTAGAAACAACGCGGTTTAAGCCGTGGCAACATGCTCATTTGAGCACGGCTTTCAATCTGAAAGACACCCATCGTGTCCGCACGACAGATCATGTCGTAAGTCGCGCGGTCACCTTGAGGCAACGTCGAGAGCGCCCAATCGTGGCCGTGGTGTTGCCTGACAAGTTCAAAGCAACGACGGATGGCACTGAGCATACCCAACGCGAGCACATCGACTTTCAAGATCCCGAGCTCATCGAGATCATCTTTGTCCCACTGGATAACGGTGCGGCCTTCCATCGCCGCATTTTCGATCGGACAAAGTTCGCAGAGCCGTCCAGCGGACATCACCATCCCGCCAACGTGTTGTGACAGATGACGCGGAAAGCCCATTAAAGTTTGAACGAGATAAACGAATCGCTTTCCGGTTTCCGAGCCCGGGTCCAACCCGCAATCGACCATGCCCGCTGGCACGGCTTCGTTCGAAAAATGGCTGCCCGCAATCTTGGAAAGTGAATCGATGAGGTCGGCGGAGAGGCCCAACGATTTGCCGACTTCACGTATCGCGCTCTTGCTTCGATAGGTCGTCACCGTTGCCGTCATGCCCGCCCGGTCCCGACCATACTTCTCATACAGGTATTGCAAGACCTCTTCGCGGCGTTGATGCTCGAAGTCGACATCGATGTCGGGCGCTTCATTCCGCTCCCGACTAATGAAACGCTCAAACAACAAGTCCGCTCGATTGGGATCGACACTGGTGATCCCGAGGCAATAGCACACGGTCGAATTGGCGGCGCTTCCTCGACCCTGACAGAGTATCCCTCGGCTCCTGGCGAATCGCACCATATCCCACACGGTGAGAAAGTACGCCTCGTAGCGCAGGTCCTCGATCAGTTCCATCTCGTGTTTCAGAAGAGCGATCACACGATCCGGGACGCCGCCCGGCCATCGTTGACACGCCCCTTCCCAGGCCAAGCGTTTGAGATGTTCGATCGCCGTCATCCCCGCAGGTGCGATTTCTTCGGGGTATTCGTAGCGAAGTTGCTCCAGTGAAAACGTACAGCGTTCCGCGATCTCGACCGTGCGTTCGATCGCCCTGGGAATCTCGCGAAACAACGAACGCAACTCGTCAAGCGGACGCAGGTGATATTGGCTGTTTGGAAATCGCTGATCATGAATCTGATCGATCGTGGCGCCGTTGCGAATCGCTGTCACGCAATCATGCATCAACATCCTCTCGGCGGCGTGGTAATGCACATCGCCCGACGCAACCAGTGGAACGCCCGACCGAGCCGACAAATCAATCAGACGTGACACCCTCGTTTGATCATCCACACCTCGATGCAATGAGCAAAGCAAATGCGCCGAGTCGGAAAACACATCACGAAAGTCGCCGCGAAGAAACTCGGCGGTGACCTGACGTGCGGCGTCGACCGGTTCAGCACCGATCGGAGCCGGCTTCGCGGGCAGTGCTCCCGCGATCATTCCATCCGCGAATTCACAAACATCCGCCCAGTGGATTTCGCAGCTGCCTTTCTCGCGCCTCAATCGGCCACGGGAAAGCAACTGGCAAAGCCGCCCGTAGGCCGCGCGATCGGTCGGCCACAAGATGAGCGACGGCGCATCGACGGGATGGACTTCGCTGCCGACGATGTATTGAAAGTCTCGATAGGGCCCGTCGCTCTCGCGAAGATCTTTTGCGGCACCGTGACCGCGAACCACACCCGCCAACGTCTCTGAATCCGTCAGCGCTAATCCTGCGTAGCCAAGTTCCGCTGCACGGGTCACCAATTCGTCCGGGTGTGACGCCCCACACAGAAACGAAAAGTTACTCTTGCAGTGCAGCTCGACGTATTTCATGGGTCAAGCGTATGCACCATGGCAACGACAAACCACCCTGGGGATTGGACAATGCGAGACTGTTTCCGTGGGCCCGGCAAACCGACGACTAGATCGCGACTTTATCCTTCAGCACCTCGGACACGCGTTTCAAAAACTCTTTTTGATCCAGCATTCTGAGAACCGCATCGCTGTTCATCAGCCGAATCAAAGTGTCACGATCGATGGTTTCACCACGGTCGAAAAAATCGCTCACCGCCGGATCGTTTCGCAAGTCGCGGACCGCGCTTTGATATTCAGGCTGCTCCCGCAATTCGGCGACGCGCGGGTCGCGCAAGAGAGCATTCACGTTCTGCGGCTCGCGAAGGTATTGCACCGATCGCTGCAATTCATCCACACGATTCATCACCGGCAAATGCTTTAAGGGATCCAGACGAGTAGCCAGTGGCAAGATCGCACTCTTGTCGATCGCGGCGCCGATCTTTTCCGCACGCGCACCGAGCCGATCCCCCAAATTGAACCGAACGAAAGCGGCCATGATCAAAATCACGATGAACAATGCTTCGCCCACGCCGACCAACAACCCGAGATAGCGATCTGTGTTATCGAGCTTTCGACGGCGTGCCAAGAATCCACCAAGCAACATCGAAGCCAAGGTCGTCACCAAGAGGGAAAGAACCAACGCAACGGTGCCGATCGAAAGACAACGATTCGTGACCCCCGACGTACCGAACAGCCCCGCGAATCGATCTTCGATCGCGATCCCCCATGGAGGTGCAACCCAATAGGCCGTTGCCAAACCCAAGACAGAAACGAGTAGCGTCGAAACGCCCATTCGAAATCCCAGAAAGGCAGCGACCAGCACCGTCAAAACGACGACCGCGGAAACGGCATCGCCGAGACGCAAAAAGTGAACCACCCCGGCGACCGCACCCAAAATCAGCGGATACAGCATCCACCACGGCATTTTCACCGGCTCATGCTTTTTGCGTTTCCGTCTACGTGGCTTTTCAGGGTCCGCCATCAGTTCAGTGCCGTTCGGGTCGAGTGCTCGGTTGTCCCATGATACGTCACACGATGCCCAAAAGGCGACTTTTCAGCCGGCCGGTGTCCGACTCACCGACGCCGCAGAGGCGCGGTCTCGGAGAAGCACTGCACCGGACGGCTCGCGTGCTGCCGCTTAGCTACTCAAACTGAGCGGTTTCCTAAAACGAAAGGGTGCTGGGCTGTGAAGGCTCGCTTTTTTCTCCACCCTCCCGCAACGAAATGGATGCAGCTTGCAAGAGCGAACGCCGGCAAATCGACAGCCCGGGATTTGCGGTTCGGTGTCCCTAGCCTTCACGCCCGCGCGTCAGGAACCAACCCTCTTCGGGCTCCGGTAGATCGAAGGCTTCATGGTAAGCCCGCTGAATTTGCTCGATCCAAACGTATGTTTGCTTGTGCAGTTTCGACGGTTTCATTCGCACGGCTTTCCGAGCCAACCGTCGAGCCTCCGAAAAGTCTTGCCGAGCAACCGCAGCGATGGCGAGGTTATGAACAGCGATCGATGAATACCAGTATCGCTCGCTGACTTCACGCCAGGCTTGCTCGGCTTCGTGCCATCGACCGGATCGCGCGAGCGCGTTGCCGCGGCGGATTTTTCGACCTCCGGGCAAACCGTAAGGAGTCTCCAAGGTGACGCGCTCACGGACCACGGTCGGTGTGATCAGCGGTAACGTCTCCCGGATGACGGCTGCTTCGAGCGCCAGTTTCGGTTCGGGTGCAAGCGCCAAGTCGGGATACTTCTTGAGCGCCGCCTCCAATTCAACCACAACCGGCTGACCAACCGTACTCGAATCCGGGACACCGCTTTCATCGAGCGTCGTCAGCTGCCAAGAAACCGTCATCCGTTTGTCGGCTTCCGTGATGGCGCGAATACCGCGTTCCTTCATCACCTCGCCGCGCAAGACGTATTCCACTCCCGCATTGCGCGCCATCGAAGCGATCGCGAGATCACTCTCATCTTCTTGCTGATAGCTGACGAGCGCGATCTCGCGCGGAGGTTTCGTTTCACGCAGTTGATCGGATGGAATCAACTTGGTCTGACGACCGACGTCGCGAGGTGCCGCAAGCACCAATTGCTCTTGGATCGACTCCGCGAGCTCCGGCGGGCCGATCAACTTGGGCACCACGACAGAATTGCCGACGGTCGAACGTAGCGTCGGCGGTGACCAAACGTGAATCGGCGCGCTCATTCGGCAGCCCGTGAAACACGTCAAAGCAGTTATCAGAAGAACCGTGCGCATCATGGTTCTCGCCATAGCTCTTGCCATCACCGCCCGTCAAGACAAATCGGAACGCTGTCAATGAGCGGAGTCCACGCAGCACGGACCAATCACGTCTGCATTTCGCGCGTTTTGACGACTTAATGGTTCCTCTCTCTCCCTGTCTTCAATCACCTCCACACGCCCGTCCTCGTGCTCACACCTCGAACCAAATCCGTTTTCGTGTGTTTCGACTGTTTCGTGGTTCCTCTCTCCCAGCACGGGCCCTCATCCGACGAGACCCGAGCGTACCGACTGAACCCCCCGGCTTTCGCACCGGAGTCGGTTCTGCGAAAACCGGGCCATGGACATTCGAGAATACAACCGCGGAGCCTGGGACCATCTTGTCGCCACCGGAAATCGCTGGACGATCCCGGTCACTCAAGAGGACATCGAACGCGCCCGCCGTGGCGACTGGGAGATCGTGCTCACACCGTCGAAACCCGTCCCGCGGGAGTGGTTTGGTGAACTCGGTGATGCGAAAGTGCTTTGCCTCGCGGGTGCCGGTGGCCAACAAGCCCCGATCCTCGCGGCCGCGGGTGCGGATGTAACCGTGTTTGACAATTCACCGTCGCAGCTGAACCAGGACCGTACCGTCGCCGAGCGTGAGCAACTCTCGCTGGAACTGATCGAAGGCGACATGCGCGATTTGAGTTGCTTCGAGGACGAGCGTTTCGACCTGATCTTTCACCCTTGCTCCAACTCCTTTGTCCCCGAACTGTCTCCGGTGTGGCAAGAGGCAGCGCGCGTGCTCAGACCGGGCGGACACATGCTCTCTGGAATGTGCAATCCGGTCATCTTTCTGTTTGACGAACCGGAACTTGCGAAGGGTCGGCTCATCATTCGGCATAGCATTCCGTATTCAGACCTCACCGATCTGAATGAGAAAGAGCGTCAAGAACTCATCGACGACGGCCAGCCACTTTGCTTCGGGCATTCCATCGAAGACCAGATTGCGGGACAGACCGACGCCGGACTCGCGATCGTTGGCTTCTTTGAGGACACGTGGACCGACGAATCCGATCAGGCGATCATCGCGCGGCATCTCCCGGGTTTCTTTGCGACCCGCAGTCGGAAGCTTGCCGGAACCTGATTCAAGTCAGCGGGTCTGTCGAAACATGTTGAGCCATTCAAAAAAACGGCTCACCGGCAAGACCACTTGCGAGAAGAAACGATGAAGCTCGCGTTTCAATTCATCGTTCAATAAACGCGGCTGGCGGGTCAAATGACCCTTAAATGAAGGTGCACCGCCCCTGATTGAGAAGGAACGATGAAGTCTCGGGTGAGTCCTCAGGTTTGCAATTGCCAGGCGGGATTCGGCGGATTGAATACGCGAGTCCGAGAGATCGGGTTCGGTTTGCTTGCACGACCTGCACGAAAGTGAAACGAACGAGATTCATCGTTTACTAATCTTTTGTACATCGTGACTTCGTCGTGACCTGATTAAATGCGGCCAGCCAGGCGGCCGGAGCGACTTCGCTTCGGCACCGCATGGAAGGAAGCTCTGAGAAAGGAGTCTTGCCGGCGTTGTGGCCGTGACTCCCAAACGAAACACCAGCACGTTGTCCGTGCTGTGTATTGGAGTTTTAAAAGAGGGAGAAGCCGGCCAGTGCCCGCGGCTCGACGCAAGCGTTCGAATCTAGCGTCGAGACAAGCAGCCAGCCGACTTCTCAGACCGTTTCCCCATTGTGGGCGGGGACCGACCCCTGTCCATGGAAATCCCCAAAAGGAATTCAAAATGTCGCGTATGCGAAAGTCAGGTTTCACCCTGATTGAACTCTTGGTGGTCATCGCCATCATCTCCTTGCTCGCTGCATTGGCCCTGCCCGCGCTGACAAAGGCTCGTGAAGCAGCCCGTCGCACGCAGTGCTCGAGCAACCTGCGTCAGTTCGGCCTGGGAATGTACACCTTCTCCGACCGCGATCCGCTCGGTCGCATGTGCACCGGTGCATCGGACTTCGAGCGTGATGGTGACATGGACACTTACGGCTGGGTCGCTGACTTGGTCAACACCGGATCGGCTGTCCCTGGTGACATGCTGTGCCCGAGCAATCCTGCCAAAGCACTTGAGAAGTTGAATGACCTCATCGGCATCTCGACTTCGGGTAACGGCGTGACCGTCGGCCCTTCAGCAGGCAACACCTGGACCCGCATGCGTGCCGGTGCTGCGGACCGCATGTTCGACGGGTCGAACGTCGCCATTGACATTTCGATGAACCCGATCACCGTCGGCCCGACCACGTACAACAGCGCTGCTGAGTACGTCGGTGGTTTGTACGTTGACCAAGGTTACATGACCAACTACGCGGCTGGATACTTCCTGGTACGTGTTTCGCCGATCATGGAAGAACTCAACAACGTTGTCTCCGCAGCGAACGGCGGTGCCTTCAAGGAACGTCAAGACACCAGCGGTCCTTTGTTGGCTTCCGTTCTCGACCGAAGCCGCATCGCGACCAGCAACATTCCGCTTCTCGGCGATGCAGGTCCTGGTGACGTTGACGAAGCGATCTTGGGTGCGGACGTCCCGAACACGAAGGAAGAATTGCCCCGTGGTATGCTTCTCGCGGAAGCCTTCAATGATGGTCCTGCCTATCTGAACTCGACCAACAACCGCTTGGTCTTGCTTGATGCGGACGTTTCGATGGTCGCACAAATCAACTGCGAGCGAGGTGCACCAACGACCGTCAACTGTGCACTCCCCGTGGATAGCGCCGTTCGTGATGGCATGTCTGCTGCTGGAACCTACCTTCAAGACACCCGTGACTGGTTCGCCATTCACAGTGGCGGATGCAACATCCTGATGGGTGATGGGTCGGTCCAACTGTACTACGACGATAACGGCGATGGCTACTTGAACCCGGGCTTCCCGATCGACGACACTCAGACCGATTTCTCGCGCGTCGGCTACTCAAGCCCCGATGTTGAACTGCAACCCGCTGAAATGTTCAACGGTGTGTTCTTGGACGAAAGCTCCTTCAAGGGTCGCTTCGAAGAAAGCTGATCATTGAATCGAGCTTAATCAGTGAAGCTTTGCGGGACCCCCATGACATCAAATTGTCGTGGGGGTTCCTTACATATAAACGACTCGGCTAGTTGAATGAAATCTCTGCACTCGCGTCTGATCGCACTTGGAATCACCCTTTTCGGCGTCGCCTCGGTAGCCTTCGCACTGACTCAGACGGTGCGGTACAAACCCTGGGGCGTTCCCGATAGTCGTCGTGACGAATACGACCAACGAATGGTCGAGATCAACGCCCAAGCGGAAGCGCGGGAACAATTTGCCGATCAACCGAGACCGATTGCGGCGGCAATCCCGACCACCCATCACTTTGGGCCCGCCTTTCCCGGTGAATCACTGAGTTACGCATTCTCGCTCACCAACAAAGGCGACAAAGAGTTGACGCTGGAGGTTCGAGAAACCAGTTCGGAGCGGATCGAGGCAGCGCTGGATGTTCAAACCGTAGCGCCGGGCGAGTCGGCTGAATGTGTTGTCTCCCTAACCACTCCCGAGGAGTTGCTACCCGATGTTGATGTTCAAACGGTAACGCTTCGAACTAACGATCCGCTGAAACCCGTGATGGTGCTGACCACGGCGTTTTCGCTGCGGAAAGAGATCATTACCCCGAAAAAGATCTCGTTCGGTAGCCATGACATTACCGATCCGGCGACGACAGAATTCGTCGTCTACAGCCAACGCGCCTCCAATATCCAATTGCTGGATGTGGTGGGAGAGTCGTTTGACATCGAGTCGGCAGCGATCGACGAGGATCTCTCAACCGGAGACTTAGCTGACAAGTCGGTGACCGCCGCCAAGCGGATCACATTGAAGATGTTCGCCAAAGACTATGGGAGCTACTCCGGAGACCTCGCCCTATCCTTTGACCTCGATGGGGCCAAGCACCAGGCGAGCATCCCGTTCAAGGGTACCACTCGACCCCCGGTCGGATTTTACGGACCCGAAGTCGACATTCGATCGGGGATCGATTTTGGCACCTGCAAGAATGACGAGCAGCACGACCTCTTTGTCGTGATTCGGTCACGTGCGGACAAGGCCCGCCACATCGAAGTCTTGGGCGTGGAACCGAAGGAGTTGGAGACAGAATTGACGCCGCTGGAGACCGAGGGAAGCTACCGCCTGCGGGTTTCGATCCCCAAAGGCTGTCCCGATCGACGCTTCAATCTGTCGAGCCAACACGGCTATGTCCACGTCGGCGACCCGGAAATGAAGTCCTATTCGGGAGTGTTGCCGGTATTCGGCGTTGTCAGCTCTTTCTAGTAGGCCGGAATTTACTAGCCTATTCGCTGGGGCGTTCGCCACTGGGCGCGAACGCCCGCTGACATCTTTCAATTGCGACGACATGTCTGGCCCTTCCCCTGCTGACGAAATTCAAGCGATCGGGACGCCCGCCAAGCAGACTGGTGAGATCAGCTGCGGGGCTTGTGGCGAATCCAACCCCGCAGAGAGCCAATTTTGCGCTGGCTGCGGCCACGCGCTCTATGAACCGTGTGGCGAATGCAACAAGCCAGTCCTGCTTTCTCAGGCGTTTTGTGGGGCTTGCGGGAGCGATTTAGACGCACGGTTTAAGAAGCGAAAAGCAATCCTCGAAGCGAGGATCGCCGACGCCGTCATCGCAACCAAGGAGAAAGAGTTCGAGAGAGCCCAAGCACTCTTGGCATTGGTCACGCGAGAGAAAGACTACCGGTTGAAAGAAACGGTGGCCAATGCGGTCATTGCCGCCGAAAAAATCAACGCCATCGCCACGCAAGAGTCCGCGTCGGCGTCTGATCAAATTGCGGCGGCTCAAGAAGCCTTCGAACGTGCCGAGCACCAACGCGTCGTGGAATTGTTGGGCAACCTTTCACCCAAGCTTTTGACCGACGACGCCGCCAGTCAGTTGAAGCGGTCTCGGGAGCACCTTGCACGCTTCGGGCAGGCTCAAAGCTCGCTACAAGAAGCGTTTCAAAAACGCGACTGGTCTTCCGCTGGGGTCATCCTTGATCAACTTCTGGAACTCCAACCCGACGATCAGTCCGTCGCCAAGCTCGCGACCAAGGTTGGCAAGAAGCTGATCTCCAAAGCAACCGCGCTTACCGAAAAGCACAAGTACTCCTCCGCCGCGAGCCGTCTCGACTGTGTCCCTGAGAATGCCCGTGACGATGACTATCAAGCACTTTGCCAGCGTGTCCAACGAATGCAGTGGCTAGCGGAACAGTTCAGTCAGGAACCGTTCGCCACACCGACACTCGGCCGCTTGTCGCAGTTTTGGGTCCAACAATCCGGTGGTGACCCGAAAGCAAAGGCGATGCTCGATCAAATCAGCACGAAAATCAGAGGACCCAAATCCTCGCCGCGCGATCTGTACGCACCATTATCGGAATTCCGAGTGAGCAGCTTCGGCGGCGACATCGGATTCTTGGGCTCACCACAATGTGTCGACGTAAGCGCGGCTGACGAACAAACGGAGAAGACGTTTCGAAGCTTACCTGGTCAATTCAATGTCGCGATCGGAATGGCGCTCCAGGGACTTGGGCAAGGCCGAATCAAGGAGGATTTTGCACCGAAGAAAGGATTGCTGAAACGTCTGGGACGCAAGAAGTCGCCGTCGTGTTGGGGTTTCGACATCGGGTCCTCCGGCATCAAGGCGGTGTGTTTGCAAACAACGCCCGAGGGCAAAACTCAACTGATTCAGTGTTACCGCCACGCCTTCGAAATGCCTTTGGGGCGTCACACTTCCGAATCCGAATACGATGAAGTGATTCGAAATGCGGTCACGGAGTTTCTTTCTCAACACGATGTCACGGGTAGCGATGTCTGGGTGAGTTTTCCCGGACGAGAGTTGGTGTCCAGGTTCGTCAAGCTTCCACCCGTCGCCGACAAGCAGGTGAAGCCGCTGTTCGACAAAGAAGTCGAATCAAGAATCCCCCTCTCCCGCGACGAAGTTGCCCTCGTGAGCTGGGTTGCCGGCGCTCCCGAAGATGAACTCGCGGTGATCGGCCGTCCGGCCTTCGCGTCAGCCGCAAGAAAGCAATTTGTCGAGCGTTACCTGGAGAACCTTGCACTCGCAGGGCTCGAAGTCGAGGGACTGCAGGCGGCCCCGATCGCCCTGATCAATTTTGCGATGATCGAATTTGCGGATTCGCTCACGTGCGAATTGTCCGAGTCGCGCGACGACGACGGGGAATTGAAACTCCCGGCTATCGTCCTCTTCGACTGCGGAGCCGAAATGACCACCGCAATCTTGGTCAGTGACCACTCCTGCTGGTTCTGGTCGTTTGAATACGGTGGAGGCGACTTCACACGGTTGATCAGTCGCAGCACGAAAACGACGCAAACCGAAGCCGAAACACTGAAGCGAAACCCCGCCAAGCTCTCCGCACCGGAAACACAGCTTGAATCGGTCCATCACAAAATGGAAGAAATGCGCGCGCGTTTCCGCAAGACATTCAGTGACCTCATGGAAGATCACGAAGAACTGGACGTCCAGCAAACATGGTGTTTCGGCGGCGGGGCGATGACACTCGGGTGGATCAAACGGACCTTATGCGAACATGAATAGTTTAGAACGGGACGTAAACGTGACCGGCCAAACAAATCTCCTTCTCTTCGGCTCCTTCTCGACCGCAATGCAGACGATCTTCGTGATCGGTTTGCTGATTTCCGTCGGCGGATGTGGTGAGAGTAAGCAAGACCTGTTCATGAAGCACGCTCAGCGTGATCGTGGGGGGGCAGACGATGATGCGGACGATGAGCCGCGCGCCGCCGCAAGAGCCACTCAGTCCAAGCCCACGGACACCGAGAAAGTCGCTAACAAGCCGTCGCCTCAGGCACCGGCTCAACCGCAAATCGCTGAAACCAAGGTCCCGAGTGAGCCTTCTGAAGAAGCCCCGGCTGAGACAGAAACCGTTCCGGAAGAGGAGAACAAGAGTCTCTCTGAGTTGGTCGGCATCAAACCGATCGACGAACGAAAGCCCGAAGAGGAGTTGTCGGTTGCGGACCGAAGAAGACGCTCCTTTGAGAACCTCCAGAAAATCAATGAGGCCCTGCTATCGTATGCTCTCAAGGAAAAAAACTTTCCACGAGAATACTCAACCAACCGTGGTGGAGTCCCAACGCTTTCGTGGCGTGTCAAGCTGCTGCCGTATCTAGGCTATGAAGAGCTTTACAAGAAGTTTGACTTCAGTCGAGCTTGGAACATGCCACCGAACAAGGAATTGCTTCAATACATCCCCGACGAGTACGTCTCGCCGGAACGTTTTGATGTGAAAACCAACTATGTGTTTCCGATCGATGGAGCATTCATCTTTGGCGACAACCGTTTAATCTCGCCGGCAATGATCGACGACGGTGCCGAGAACACAATCATGCTGCTCGAAGTCAACGATCCGCACGCGGTGAACTGGACCGAGCCCAAGGATCTCAAGCCCAAGTCGGTGATGAATATGAAGTCCTACATCGGCAAGTTACGCGCCGATGGGACCTTCGCACTTTGGGCGAGCGGTTTTCCAGTGTTACTGGAGAACGGGTTGACCAACCAGCAACTCTTCGAGGCCATGACTTACGAGAAGGCGGATGCCCTCCGTGCTGGAGACATCCACCGAACGATCACGGTCGCCGAAGCGGAGGCGGATCCCGAGGCTGAGACTCCCATGACCGAAGATGTCGCGGGTGTGGAAACACCCGCGACTCCCGCTTTCATTCCGCCCGAAATACCGGGGACCTACGAGCAGGCGTTTGCCCGTGAAGAGGTCCCTTCGAGCGTGGAACTTAACAAAGCGCAGGATAAACTGCGGCGGATCTTTCGTGACAAGCTCGACGACGCCAACGATTCAGACAAGAAAGGAGACTTGGCGAGTGAGTTAATCGACGTGGCCAGGGAGATGGATGCCGATCCATCCGGTGCGTTCGCGCTCCAGCAAGCCGCGATGCTACTCGCCATCGAAGCGGCTGACGCCAATGTGTTGATTCGAGCCATCGATCAACGCGTCGCGCGATTCGAAGTCAATTCGTTCCGGGAGAATCTAAAATGGATTCAAGAGTTTGGTGAGGCAACGGCTGGCAAAGACTCCAAGACCGTTTCGGGAGATGCGATTCTTCGACGAGCCGTTCCCGTCATTTACGCCGGCGTCCGCGAAGACGAGTACATGCTGGCGAGCTCCGTTGCTCGAATCGCGAGCCGGTACGCGGGAACCGACCGTGACGATGTCATGAAACGCCTGTTCAATCGGCTGCGAAGTCAGCTCGGTGCGGCAAAACGTGAGTATGACAAATCAGTCGTCGAGCTTGAACGTTACCGGGCCAATCCGAGAGATGCGAAAGCCGGTGTCGCGTTCGGAACGTTCCTCTGCTTCATCAAGGGAGATTGGAAGCGAGGACTCGAGTTGATTGGCAAAGGTGATGGCGGAGACCTCGTCGAAGTCGCCCGGATGGACCTCCGGGGTGCAAGCAACCCGAGAGCCCAAGCCGAGATCGGAGATGCTTGGTGGGACCTCAGCCGCCGGGGCGCCGGCGCCTATCGACAAGGTGCTCAAGACCGAGCGGTGTTGTGGTACACCCAGGCATTCGAGCGGCTACCGGAATCACTCGATCGAATCCACGTCAAGAATCGCCTGAACGAGGCGGATGAAACCGATGGCCGCAGCCCGATCGCGTTGTGTATGCAACTGGCCGATGAAATCGGAGTCGATTTAAACCAGAGCTTGACGTCCATCGCGGTCCAGGGGTCACGACGCGGCAAGAACCGCCGAGACGAAGACGATTGAGTCACTGTCCTAGATCAAAAACAGCGATCCGTTCCTCGTCCTTTAGGATCAGCAACGACCCGGCGATTGCCGGACTGCAGTAGCAAGGATCACTCATCAACGGCTCGGTCGTGAATGAGAGCACTTGTGGCTCGGAATCCGAAATCGCGAGTGATGCCAAGTGCCCGCGTTCGCCGAGTAGGACGAACGCATTTCGGGACGCAAGCCCCATGCCTCGCTTCAGAACACTGCGATACCGCCAAGCGATCTTGCCTGTTTGAGTGTCGAGGCAACAAAAGTCGGCGCCGCCTTGGCCGCTCGACGTGAATGAATAAATACTTTCATCCACAAGCATCAGGGTGTTGTATTGGCTGTCGAGGGATCGCCGTTCGTGCCAGACCTTTTCGTAGGAGCGATCCGGCATCACTTTTAGACAGGCAGCTCCTCGTCCGCTCGCGATAAGAAAGACCCGGTCGCCCAAAACTAACGGCGATGTCGCATTGCGAGCCAAATCTCCGCGACGGCGGAAAGGAAAATGCCAATCCACTCTTCCCGAATCCGGCTCGAGCGAAACCAACCCTTCTGCCGTGAGCACGAACGCGTACCGATTCGACTCAATCGTTGAAACAAAGGGTGTCCCGTAACTCGGTCCATCTTCGGTTGCTTCCCAACGCGTTTCACCGGTCGCTGCGTCGAGGGAAATCACGCCCGCATCGATCGAACCAAGTCCAAAGATCAGCTGCCCATGCTTGGAGCCATCGTTCTTGTCTAACAGAGGACTTGCACCTACGGGAAAAATATCCGGTTCCATGCCGTATTCATCATGCAACGCACGTGACCAGAGGACCCTCCCCGTCTCAAAGTCCACGCATTTGAATTGACCGTGCCCGCCGACATGGAAGACACGACCGCTCGCGGCATCGATCACCGGCGTGCTGTATGGACCATCGCTGTACTCAAAGTCACACACCGCAGTCGTTGGGTAGCGAACTTGCCAAAGCAGGTCCCCACAAGAAACATCACGACATTCGATGATCTCTTGTTGATCGAGACGATGGCTAAAGACCACGCGACCTTGGGCAGTCACAGGTGAACCATACCCCGTGCCAACCGGCGATTCCCAAACCAGCTTCGGTCCGGTGGTCGGCCAGATCGCATTGATCTTCGTATCGACGAAACTCAGCCGATTGGCGCCGAACAACGCCGGCCACTCGGAAGGTTCGGATTGCTCGTTGGAAGCTGGCAAACTCTCAGCGATTGATGCGCGAACCACATCGGCGGGCTGTGACATCGAACCCGAGCCGCAACCGGTGGCGAAGAGAATTGCCAGGAGGGTGACAGGTAGATTCGCACGCATATCTCAATGCTAGGCAACGAAACGTGCGTGCGATACTCGCAGTGAACGACCCGACGTCGCGTTCATGAAACCTTTACACAGAGCAGGAAACTGAACGCGGAAAGATGGAGAGTACCGTCGGCGAGGACAGGCCTACTTGAGGATCATGTCATCCACGGTTTTACCGCCTGGAATCATCGGCAGCACGTGCTCTTGGTAAGGCACTTCGACGTCGAGTAGGTAAGGCCCCTTGTACTCGATCATCTCGCGAATGGCACCTTCAAGGTCACTCTTCTTCTTCACCGTGGCCGCGCCGCAACCGTAGCCCTTCGCAATTTGCACAAAGTTGGGATAGCGATCATCCGCGTATGCGTGCCGTTCGGCTTCGCTTGTCCCCTTGGCCTCGTTGTGGCTAATCGGACCGAGATAGGTGTGGGCGCGGTTGCGGTCCATGAAGCGATCTTCCCACTGAACCACCATGCCGAGGTGCTGGTTGTTGAGCAGGAAGACCTTGACGGGCAACTCTTCACAGAAACACGTCGCCAGTTCCTGAATGTTCATCTGGAAGCTGCCGTCACCATCAATGTCGATGACGAGCGAGTTGGGCAACGCAGCCTGCACGCCCATAGCTGCAGGAAGCCCAAAACCCATCGTGCCCAAGCCGCTACTGCTGTGCCACGTTCGGGGACGACGAAACTTGTAGAACTGTGCCGCCCACATCTGGTGTTGGCCGACGCCCACGGTGATTTGGGTATCCATCTCAGCCGTGACATCGCTGAGCACTTTGATTGCGTGCTGCTGCAAGATCCCCTCGAACTCGTTGTCGTATTCGAATGGATACTTGGCTTTGAGGTCGACACAAGTCTTACGCCACGGATCGATATCGGTGCGACCGACGGTCTTGTTGAGTTCGGTCAACACTTGTTTGACGTCGCCGCGAACCGGGATATGAGCCTCTTTGTTCTTGTTGAGTTCGGACCCATCGATGTCGACATGGATGATCTTCGCGTCTTTCGCGAACGCTTCCACTTTACCAGTGACGCGGTCGTCGAAACGCACACCAAGAGCGATCAGCAAGTCGCAATCGCGGACGGCGTAGTTCGCGTATGCGGCACCGTGCATACCGAGCCAGTCCATCGAGTTCTCATGTTCCGGCGGGACGGCGCCGATTCCCATCACCGTTGTCACGGTTGGAATACCGGTCTTGGTGATAAACTCGCGGAGTTCTTCACTCGCATTGCCGAGGATGATCCCACCACCTGCATAAATCACCGGACGCCGCGCCAATTTGACCGCCGCGGCGATTTGGCGAATCGTCTCCGTCGGCACGGGGGTCGGCGTCGGCTGGTACCCGGGCAGATCCATCGGTGGATCAAGATTCACATCGGTGACATCACTCAACTGGACGTCCTTGGGCAGATCGATCAACACCGGGCCGGGTCGACCCGATGCCGCAATGTAGAACGCTTCCTTCATCACACGCGGCAAGTCGGAAATGTGCGTGACGAGGTAGTGATGCTTGGTGATTCCACGGCAGACCTCAACCATCGGCGTTTCTTGGAACGCGTCGCTTCCGATGGCTCGTGTCGGGACTTGAGCGGTGATGCAAACCATTGGAATGCTATCGAGCTTGGCGTCGGCGATCGCCGTCACGAGATTCGTCGCGCCCGGTCCGCTGGTCGCCATCACAACACCCACCCGACCGGTGGATCTTGCGTAGCCCTGAGCGGCGAAGGCACCACCCTGTTCGTGCCGAGGCAAAATGGTGCGAATCGAGTCGCCGTACCGCGTCAACGCTTGGTGGAGCGGCATGCTGGCGCCGCCGGGGTACGCAAAGAGTACATCGACACCGTGTTCTACCAACGATTTGACAAGGATATCGGCTCCGGTCAGTACGTGGTTCTGGGTGTCTGCTTTTGCGGTACTCATCGTCGGCTAAAGAGAAAGCGGGAAAGGGAAATTCAGGGAGTTCAGAAGGGCTGAGACGGGACAGAAAAACTGACATTGTCGCCGTCGGGAGAAGTTCAGACCCTAGGGCTAACGTAAGTGGGGGCCGAAACTTAGGCAATGGATAAAACGTTTGCCGGTGATGAGTACTTGGTTCAATTTGGCAGCAATTGCCGCAGCCGGTGCAACCGGCGCTGTCTGTCGCTACGGCCTCACGCTCGGTGCCGCCGCGTTGCCGGGAGGTTCCTCCGCGCTCGGTACGACGCTCGTCAATGTGCTCGGATGCTGTCTTTTGGGCGGACTGACTTCCCTTGGGGACTTTGAATCACAAACGACAGCCCGTTGGGTACTCGCCTTGCGAGTCGGGTTTCTCGGCTCACTGACGACATTTTCGACGTTCTCGGCCGAGTCTTCGGCGTTCGCAAACGAAGGAAGGTGGGCCGTTTCAACCACCTACGTGCTCGCAAACTTGTTGCTCGGCTGGCTCGCGCTCACGCTTGCCGGGATGACGGTCAAAGGATGGATCGAAACATGAAATGGATCTTTGCACTGCTCGTGGTTGCGGTCGCCTCCGTGTCATCCACCCTGACCGATCGGCCGGCCCAGGCGCAGGAGCTGACGAGTCTGCCTCGTATGCGGGCGATTCCGCTGGGTGCACGCGGTGTCGAGCAGGCGCCGGATGCTCTGCAAAATCCCGTCTACTGCGATAGTGAAGCCTTGCGCGACTCGGCAACGCTGAGGGCGATTCACTTCGGTTCGGGGCCCTTCGGTTTAGCGGTCGGTGATCACGGAGTCATTCTCCGCAGCGATGACTCAGGCCAATCGTGGAAAACCTGTTCGTGTCTGGTTCGTTGCGCGTTAGCCGACGTGATTGTTTTGAACGATCGCTACGCGGTCGCCGTCGGCGGCGGATATGAATGCGTGACTTCGATCAGTCGCGGCGCGGTGCTAATCTCGTCCGACGCGGGCCTCACTTGGGAGCGAGGAGAGGACCGCGAACTGCCACGGCTGAAATCAATTCGTGCCGACCGCGTTAACGGCAAGACGGTCCTGATCTCCTCGGGCGACGCCGACCCCATTACCGGCGCCACGGAATTTCGATCCCGCGACGGTGGACGAACGTGGGAGTCCATCCTCGCCACAGCGACCGAGACCAACATCGATGTTGCGGGCACGATCGACGCGCGACGCGCCGCGATCGTCGCTCAGGCGGCTGGCTCGGCGGCTACGTTTCGGGCATCCTCGAAACTCGATGACGGCACCTGGTTGATAGCAGGCGACCATGGGCAAATTCTTCGTTCGACGGATCGCGGTGAAACGTGGATTTCCGCGCGCGGCGTTGCCTCCCAGAGCGCCGTCCTGTTCATCACAGCGAACACCGATCACATTCCATGGTCACTCATTGGACGCGAAGCCTTGGAGCAACGCCGACGTGTAAGCGTTCTTGTCGGCACCGGAAACGGTGTCACAACGGCGACTGCCCAGCAAGCCGCGATGCGATTGGGCGCCGCGTCGCTCGATGGGTTCGCGAGCGAAGGTGACTTGGCATCCCAATTGCGCCATTGGATCGATGTTCATCAGCCGCCAGTGCTCGCGCTCGACGCGCTTCTGCCAAGAGAATTGCGAAGCGAGCTTCTGACACACGCCGTCGGTCTTGGGACACAGAAAGTCGTCGAATTCTCCCATGGGCGTCGGGGCGATTCCGTACTTCACCGCGGCGCACTCCTTCCATCCAGCGGCGCCCTCGCAGGTGACTTCGAGATCGACGCTTGGCTATTGGTTTCGAAAGACATCCAATCGGCCCTTGATGGCGAGACTCAACAAATATCGGTGAAGACCCGTTACAGCGCTGGGGATTCCGAATCGCTGAACGATGCACTCACTTCGGGTGTTCGGCTTTCGCAAGCACACTTTCTGCCGCCACGTCGTGAAAAGGCGAGTCGACGTCTCTTGCAAATCACGCAGGCGAGACTGCAGCAACAGGCGGCGGTGGACCAGCTCATTGAACAAGCGCGCGACTCCGACTTGGTACGTGATTCGATTGAGCAAATGCTACGACACACCGATCGGCCAGACCGCTTTCGAAGCACAAGTTTGATCTTGGCTCGCAGCCAAGGCTCGGTCGCCGAAACCGCGGCATGGCAATTCTTCGCAGAGCGTTTTCCTCACACCTCGGCGGGAGCACTCGCGGCGTTGCGAAACCGGGCCCACGCATCGAGCCGAGAACGCGCGCGACTTGAACGACGATTCGCCCAAGCCACGGTGACCACCAGCTCGGATCACAACGAAGTCTTGACGGATTCCGTCACCCAGGCTTCGCACGCTGCGATCGTTTCTCCGTTCCAATCCCCCGAAGACAACCCCGTTGTCCAAGCATCCGCGTCCCTGCCCGCTCAAACGTCCCCTTTTTCCGCCACGACGCCGACCCGACCGAGCCCGGCCGCAATCGAGGTCGACCTGGCTTGGCAAATGCATCCGCTGCGATTGATCGTGGAAGACTCGCTTCGCCAAAAAAGCGAGATGCCGATCGAAGCCGAAACCGAACCTGCGAGCACTCAAGACCGAGACGTCCAGAGTGCCGACCTTCGTCGCGTGGCCGCCCGTTCCGGCGGTTGGTCCGAACTGCTTAAGCCCGACTCGCCGCAAGTTGCGCGAGCCACGTTGGCCGAAACGCCGCCGGTGCTCGACGGCAAACTCGATGAGCCTTTTTGGTCAAACGCCGCAACGGCACGGACCGAGAACAAGACGACCGTGCACGTCGCGTTTGACCAGCGGTTCCTCTACGTCGCCGTCGAAACGAACGCAGAATTGCTCGCTCAACTCAACGATACGACCAACCAACAGGGACAGCGCGATGCAGACTTGACTGACGTTGATCGACTCTTGCTACGACTCGATATCGACCGTGATCTCTTCACCGCGTTTGAGTTGCAATTCACCCGTGACGGTCGCACCCACGACTCCATCGACCATCACGGACAATGGGATCCCACATGGTATCTGGCTTCGTCTCAAACAAGAGACCTCGTCACAACCGAGCTGGCGATTGAAAGGGAGAGCCTGGGTATCGACATCGAGCCAAACGATCGTTGGTTCATGGAAGTGCAAGCGATTCGAGCCGGAGAACAAGCCTCACGACCGTGGATGCCTCGCCCTGAAAGTCGCATCCGAGTCGACTTCTAAAGTAGGTTCAACTTCGCGATGAACTCGAGAACACGATCGCCTGGTTCGCATTCAACAGGATTCGATCGGTCGTCGTTGGCTGCGCACCGATCGAAGCGGAATCCAGGAGAATTTTGAACGGCGGACCTGCACCCGGCGACTCATCGAATTCAATCGGTTGCGTCGCCTCAACCGCCTCCTGAGAAACCAGTCGGGCAACAACAGTCACAGCGGATTCGCCATCGTCGTACATCCAGGCGAACACTCCGCGGGCAATGTCCGAATGATCCGTGACCGAACGCGTCTCCGATGAACCTGAGATCGGCCGTTGCTTGCGCATGGCGATCAAGTCGCGGTACCAACGACGGGTTTCGGCGTTTCCGTCATCCGCGTTGCCTATCTTGGCGGATTCAAAGGCAGTCGGATCCGTAGGCAAGATGCCTGCTTCCCAATCGTGCTGTGGGTATTCGCGTCGGCGCCCTTCGACCACTGACTGTCGCATGAATGGATCCGAAAAGTCGACGAAGAATCGAAACGGATGCTCACAAGCAAATTCCTCCCCCATAAACAACATGGGAATGGCGGGTGCGAGCACAAGCAGTGCGGCCGCCGCGCGATGCGCCTCGTCCGAAGTCAACTGATGGAATCGGACACCAAGGGGATGGTTCCCAATGAAGTCATGATTCTGAATCGAATAGATCAAACGTTCCGTCTCGACCCGCGTCTCACGGGTGGTCCGCTGGCGCTCTTCACGAAGCGTCCCCTCATAGACATAGCCTTGTCGTAGCACGCAACCGAGATCTTCGGCTCCATACTTGCGATGGCATAACTGCTCACCGGGTCGCACCACGGCGAACGTACTGTGGAGGAAATCATCGCTCCACATGGCATCGAACCCGACGCCACCCTGAACTGTGGGAACAGTCATCTCAGGGTCATAGACATTCGACTCCGCGATCAACCAACCGTCTCGATCCGCTTTCGTTGCCCACTCCGTGACAGCATCAGAAATCTCGATCGCGAGATGCGGTTCGCGGTCATCCTTCATGCAATGAATCGCGTCCACCCGCAACCCGTCCAATCGAAACTCGTCGAGCCAGTAGATCGCATTTGCAATAAACCAACCGCGCACTGCGTCGCCGTGTTCCGGGCAATCAAAATTCGGCGCGTCGCCCCAGACGGTTTGGTGCTTGGATGACAAATAGGGCCCGAAGTCGTGCAGGTAGTTGCCTTCCGGTCCGAGATGGTTGTAGACCACATCGAGAATCACAGCGATTCCGAGCCGATGCGCCGCATCGACGAATCGTCGAAACTGATCCGGCGTCCCGTACGCACTCGACGGCGCGAAGAGACCGACACCGTCGTAACCCCAATTCCATCCACCGGCACAAGCGGCAACGGGCATCAGCTCGACAGCTGTGATTCCGAGTTCCTTGAGTTCTGGTAAGCGATGCGCTGCCGCTTCGAAGGTCCCTTCGCTCGTGAAGGCACCGACGTGCATCTCGTAAATGACGAGATCCGCCAATGCGGGAGCCTTCCAACCAGGCGACCAATCGAACTCCGGCGAAATGACTTCGCTGGGGCCGTGCACTCCTTCGGGCTGAAAGCGAGAGGCGGGGTCGGGACGCGGCGGCCCCCCGTCAACGCGATAAACGTAACGAGCCCCAGGATGAACGCCGGGAATCTCGCCGACATGGTATCCCGAAACCTGCTTCTCCAGCGGATAGGCTGCGCCTTCGATTTCAACAACCACGGACTCTGCCAGTGCGGCCCAGACGGAGAACTTCGTCTTGCCCTCGACCGGTACGGCGCCCAGACTACGATGAGCTTGAATAACAGGTCTTCTTGCGGGGTCCATGGCTTGATCACCTGAGCACATCTTCGATCGCTGTTTGATTTTTCGACGCCAAATGTACGCCACTTCATCGCTCTCCGGAATCATGTTGGCGGTGCTCACCATGATCCCGCACTCCGTCTCGGCCCAAGCCCAAACGCCGAACCTGGATGCGACTCCCGACGGGATTCGCATCGCAACGTTTAACGTATCGCTTTACGGCAAAGTCTCAGGTGAGATTCGAAAGCGGCTTTCAGACCGCGACGATGCTCAGGCGAAGAAGATTGCGGCAATCGTTCAGTCGATTCGCCCTGACATCCTGCTCGTCAATGAACTGGACTACGAAGCCGAGAGCGGGCCCGCGCGGTTGCTGGCGGAGAACTACTTCGCCGTCGGTCAAGAATCGGGATCCGGGACACTCGAGCCAATTGTGTTCGACCATCTTTACAGCGCACGAAGCAACACCGGAATCGACTCAACGATCGATCTCAATAACGATGGCAAACTTGGATCGGGCAACGACGCGTGGGGCTACGGCGTTTATCCAGGCCAGTACGCGATGACCGTGTTCAGTCGTTTTCCGATCGACCGGAATGCCATTCGGACCTTCCAGAAACTGAAGTGGAAAGAGATGCCGAACGCGCTGCGACCCAAATTCCCCACGGGCGATCCCTATTACAACGATTCAGTTTGGTCGAAGTTACGATTGAGCAGTAAGAATCACATCGATGTTCCGATCCGTGTCGGTGACCGCGTCATTCACATCCTTGGAAGCCACCCGACGCCGCCGGTGTTCGACGGCCAAGAAGACCGTAACGGTTGTCGCAATCACGATGAAGTCGAATTTTGGAATCGTTACCTCTCTGGCGATCCGGAAACATCCTCTTGGATCATTGATGATGCCGGAACGGCAGGTGCATTGAATGCGTCGGCCGACTTCGTGGTCCTGGGAGATCTGAACGCGGATCCCAATGACGGTAGCGGTCGTCGAGAAGCGATTCGAAGTTTGCTCGCTCACCGCCGCGTCGCCGACATCACGCCCTCCTGCGACAAGGCCGATCTTTCGGAGCGCGCACGCAAACACAAAGGTTCCGGCGACCTTCGACACAAGACCGCCGACTTCGGACGTAACGGTTTCATGCGAGTCGACTATGTGCTGCCCAGTCGAACGCTTCATCCAACAGACGCTGGCATCTTCTGGCCGAATTCATCCGACCCGAGACACCCGTGGATCAGCGCGAGCGATCACCGCATGGTCTGGGTCGACTTGGACCTCTCCGGAAAGAATCCTTAAACGACTCTGAACGAGTTCGCGCTGCGTCGGTTTGACCCGCCGAAGCCGGACCTCGACAATCGCACGGATCGATTCCCAAACGTAGTGTTGTAAGGCGGAGTAGAAGACTGTCTGATCCAAAACGTGTCCTGTTGATGGTCAGCTCGATGCGAGGTGGCGGCAGCGAACGACAAGTTTTGCTGCTGGCTCAACATCTCGATCGCTCGCGTTTTCAACCGCATCTCTATCTGTCCGAGCGCGCGGGCGATTTTCTGCGTGAAGTACCGGAGGATGTGCCGGTGCACTCGTATGAAGACTGTGATGCGGCCCGCGGCATCTATTTTCCCGGCCGTGAACTTCGTCGCCAATCCGAGTACGTCCGCCAGATCGTTCGTGACCATCACATCGAATCGATTTACGACCGCACGTTTCACATGACGCTCGTTGCCGCAGGAGCCGGCCCGCGACGTGTTTCGACCATCGTCAGCCCGCCGCATCTCGCGCTGCCCCTGGTTGAAAAGCGTTTCGTCGCACTCAAACGCCGTCGATTGGCAACTGCCTACCGAACCTCCGACGCCGTCGTCGCCGTGAGCCAACAAGCTGCCGACTCCGCGGAATCGTACTACGGTCTACCGCACGGCTCGGTCACGGTGATTCGAAATCCGGTCGACGCAAAGACGCTTCGAGAGCGCGCCGTCGTCTCGTCCAAGCCCGAGAATGAGACGCGGCTGATTTGTGTCGGTCGCATGACGAGTGAAAAAGGCCACGCCGATTTGATTGACGCAGTCTCGCAACTGTCGGAACGCTGGCCATCCAATCGACCACCTCTCGCGCTGCGACTCGTCGGTGACGGTCCGCTTCGAAGGGACCTCGAACGCCGTGTTTCCGATTCAAGGCTAAGCGACACGATTGAATTCGTCGGCGCGATGCAGAATGCCGCGGCAGAAATCGCTGCCGCCGATGCACTTGTCTTACCGTCGCGTTTCGAAGGCATGCCCAATGTCGTCCTGGAAGCAATGGCGTTGGGTGTACCGGTCATCGCGACACGTGCCGGTGGAACGATCGAGCTCCAGGGCGACAAGCCGACTGCGTTTTGGGCCGAACCGGGTCAATCGCGTTCACTCGCCGATGCGATCCTCGCGTTTGCGGAGTCTCCTGAGACAGCGGCACAGCATATCGATGCGGCGAAACGTTTGATCGCAACGGATCACGAGTTGCAAACGACCTTACGAATAATCGAATCGCTACTCTAGGTTCCCTTGCCTTCTTCTGCCTTCTTCGCGAGCGATTGCCCCCGCAAGGTCGGCCGCGTTTCCAAACGCAAAGAAAAACTCTGACAAACCCGCCGCAGGCAAGCGACCGTCATATGTAACCCGCCGCGTTAGCAAGGGACAGTCGTAAGTAACCCGCCGCGTCAGCAAGGAACAGTCATAGGTAACCCGCCGCGTCAGCAAGGAACAGTCGTAAGTAACCCGCCGCGTCAGCAAGGGACAGTCATAGGTAACCCGCGAAGGGCCCCCACTCCGCAGCGCCGCTGCGAACCAGCACACGACAACAAGCGCCCCATCACGCCGAACTCGCGCCCGCTCACTCCTTAAAGTCTTTGCCGAGAGTCTCGCCGGAGACACGAACCGGTTGTCACGCAAAGCCGCACCCGCGAAGGTCCAGAGAAGTCGGACAGCCTCTTCGCGTCTCCGCGACTTCGCGTGATCACCCTTCGCTTCCGCCCCCACACGGTGAATGAGCAAGCCGGGTTTCAGCAACGATATCGCTGAGGATTTCGTGCACCGTACAGACTCACGCGAAGACGCAAAGCCGCGGAGGTCCCAGAGAAGCCGGGCACAAAGGTGTCAGGGAGGAGAAAAGGTGTCAGGACTCTTTGTTGAGGAGAAAAGGTGTCAGGACTCTTTGTTGCGGATGAGGACCTATTGGGCAGGGGAAAAGAGTCCTGACACCTTTCCTTCACTCCACCTTTCCTTCACTCCACCTTTCCTTCACTCCACCTTTCCTTCACTCCCACCTTTCCTTCACTCCCACCTTTCCTTCACTCCCACCTTTCCTTCACTCCCACCTTTCCTTCACTCCCACCTTTCCG
>JBCBOT010000036.1:28488-41691 GCA_039821165.1 Planctomycetota bacterium
CCTTCACTCCCGACCGATGCATTGCGGCAGATGTGCCGACCCCGCTGAGTTGACGTCGAGAATTTGCCGCAAAGGGCATTGCACCGAGAACCTGCTCGCCTCAAATGCCTACTCACGGGTCGGTCGCTTTCCAGTCGTCCACGCTCTCAGTCAATTGGGCAGGGGAAAAGAGTCCTGACACCTTTCTTTCATTTGACACCTTTCTTTCATTCGCTGCTCTCGTTTTCCCCTGATTTCTTTGCGAGCGATTGCAACCCGAGAGGTCGGTCGCGGGTAACGTCGGTAGAGGTCTTTGTGATTGATGTTCTCAAGACGAGTCCGAAACAAATGCGTTCACAACTTGCTTTGCTCGGGCTGATTGCCCTGATTGCGATTCCATGCTCGAAATCGCTCGCCGAGGAAAGTGGACCCGAATTCCGCTACGACCTCAGCCAGACGCTCAACTTTGAAGCAACCAAAACACCGGCACGTCCTGGAGTCAGCCCCGACGGAACGATGCGAGCCGTCGTCGACTTCAAAATGATCCGCGTGCTTTCGGTCGCTGACGGGAAGCTGCTTCATGAATTCGCGACGCCCAATCGGGCAATGTCGCCGACGTTTTCAGCCGATCAGAAGAGGCTCGTGTATGCCGACTGCACCGGAAACCTCGCGTGTAAGTCGACCGTCTACCTGCGGGACCTTGAAACCGGCAAGGAAGCCACGGTCGGAGACTGCTACGGGATCACCCTGCGTTTCGCATTCAGTGGTGACGGCAAACGACTCGCGATGGTTTCGATGTACGGCCCCATCCTCGCATTGATCCCAAAACAACGGTTTGGGAAACAAGTCGCCGGGGAGATCGCGATCTTTGATCTAGAGAACAATCGCGAACTCTTTCACACCGCTTACCAGGGTCCGGGAAACGCTGTGGAGAACGAAGCGGCGCGGCAACTGCTTCCGATTGAAATCACGCTCAACGACGACGGATCGACACTCCTGGTGGCGGCGCCCTCAGGTGTCGTGCACGTCCTCGACATCGACCAGCCTCACAAGCGATTCTCGGCCACCGTTCCGAAGAAGTTTCCAAAAGAGTAGCGGATCATTCCTTTTCGGCGAGCAAGGCTTCGATCACTTCCATGACCCGCCGCTCGCGGGTTTCGGATCGTTTTGCAGAATCGACTCGAAAGCAGAATCCCCTGCGTTTGCCTGGAGTCCAGCTCTCCCAGACGGCTCTCGCTGAATCGTTGGCTTCGAGAGCGTACTGAAGCTCTCGCGGAACATGGATGGCGTCTTGGTCGGCAACGTCGAACGCAATGCTCGCCGTGTCACCACGAGACAGCCCGGCGAGCTTCTGCAGTTTCTTGGAGATCAACAAGAACCACTTCCCCCGCTGCGGCATCAACGCTAGCTCGATCCGCACACCATTGACTTCGCCGTCAATTCGAAGTCGCTTCGACTTTCCAAACTCTAACTTTGAAGTGATTTCCTTTGGAACATAGGCCACCGTGAATTCGACATCACCCATGCCACTTTTGACCAACTTGGCTTCAAATTGGTATTGATAGTCATCCACAGATCAACCACTTGCTATGAACTCGGTTGTGCGCCGTTGTGAGTCACACGTACCGCGACAGCTTATCGCGCGTCCCTCGATGAATCACTCGGCTCACGTTCGCCGAGACTTTCGCGGAAAAACTGATCGGCCACATCGATCATCTCATCGAACCAAATCTGCTTACCAAGAAACGGGTGGGGAGCGTCGTCAAGGACGGTCAGCCCGGAGGCGATGCCGAGCTGATTCAAACGCTCTCGAAAGTCATCCGCTCTGGTACTCAGGTCATCGTTTTCACCCGTCACAAACCAACATGGCGGATCATTCGCGTCGAGGTGAGTCAGCGGCGAAGCCAAGCGGTACGTCGCCGGGCTCTCTTCCTGGGAACCACCAAGGAACTGACGCCAGATCGCACCCCGCTCCGCCGCTGAGACTTCGCGAGTACGCTCGGACTCAAAATCCGTTTGCGCTCCCATCGGAATGGCGGCTTGGATCGTACTGCTGAAATCAGCGTGACCGCCATCGCCTTCCAATTCTGTGACGCCACCTGATGTGGCAAGCAGAGCCGTCAAATGACCGCCGGCGGAAAGTCCGATCGCGCCGATGCGTTTGGGATCGATCCCGTATTGATCGGCGTTGGCCCTCAAGAACCGGACGGCCGCTTTGCAGTCTTCGATCGCTGCCGGAAACGGCGCTTCGCCACTCAAACGATAAGAAATCGTTGCCGCCACATACCCACGAGCCGCAAGCGTTTGAGCAATCTTCTCGTGGCTGATTCGATTTCCCTTGGCCCATCCACCTCCATGAATACAGACGATGGCGGGCAACGCGCCCCAGGTATCTTTGGGCCTGTAGAGATCCATCTGCAAGTTGCGATCTCCGTATGTCGCGTAAGTGACATCCTTCTTTGCGTGAAGTCTGGCGAGCGTGGAACGTGAAACCGACGTCCGGCCATCGGACGGTGCAACCTCGACTTCCCCTGCCGGCCGCGCGTCGAGTCTCATCTCCTCCTGAAACAGGATCGACATGCCGCGAAGCTTGCGAGTGATTTCGCCATTGCGAACAAGCTTTGACTCCCCGGGATCACTCTTTAAGTCATAAAGCTGCAAGCTCGGATTGAGAAACAGTTTCCAGTTTCGCCACCGAACGGCCGCCAGCGCACCTTGGCTGCCGTGGTAGAAGAATGCCTCGTTGTACTCGTTGCGTTTGATGAGGGGCGCCCATTCGCCCGGCGGATCCCATCGTCGCCGGAGTGAAACGGATGCGTTGAGCGACTTTTTCATGGCGGGACCGGGAACGAATTTGGTCTCACCTTGAAGCAATGGCGTGATGTCACGTCCATCGATCACTCGTTCCTCAGGAACTTTCACCCCGGCAAGCGTCGCCAAAGTCGGATACCAGTCCATCGCTCGAATCACCGCTGACGACGTTGCGTTGGATTGCAAACCCACTCCCGGCCCCCACGCGATCGCCGGAACGCGCAAACCACCTTCATAGGTCGACAGTTTTCGACCTCGAATCTTCTGGTCTGGGGTTCGTCCTGGGCCGCGGCCGTTGTCGGACGCGTAAATGACCACCGTGTTTTGACTTAACTCAAGCCGGTCGAGCGCATCGAACAAACGTCCGACGTGATGATCCAGCTCTTGGATCGCATCGCCGTATTGACCCCACTTTGAGCTGCCTTGAAATTCGTCGCTGACGCCGAGCGGGTTGTGCAACATCGTGTGCGGCAGGTACAGAAAAAACGGCTGCTCACGGTTTGCCTCGATAAAACGAATGGCCTCATCGGTGTAGCGCCGAGTGAGTTCCGCAGGTTCGGCAGCCGGCTTCACGACGCTGCCGTTGCGAATCAGCGGGACACGCCCACCGTCGAAGTACACCACCTCGACAGGATCGAGGTTGTGTAGAAGTCCGAAATAGTGGTCGAATCCCTGATTGTGTGGCAAGAACGGCTCGTGAAAGCCCAAGTGCCACTTTCCGATACAAGCCGTCTGATAGCCGTTTGCTTGAAACAACTCTGCAAGCGTCAACTCATCCGGATGAATTCCAAAACGGGAGTCGGCACGATGAACCCAAGCTTCATTGCCGACTCGACGCGGATAACAACCGGTGAGGAGTCCGGCGCGCGAAGGGCTGCAGATCGGAGCGGCCGCGTAGTAATCCGTGAATCGCGTTCCCTCGGCGGCCATTGCATCGATCCGCGGCGTCCGCACCTCGGTCGCACCGTAGCACCCCAAGTCGTAGTAGCCTTGATCGTCGACGAATACGAACACAATGTTCGGCGGACGATCTTGCACGCTGGAATCACTCGCAAACGTCGATTCAATCACGACCGACAGTGCAAAGAGCACAAACAATTGACGCATCGGTTCACCCGGTTCGGGTTGGAAAAGTCAGGGCTTCGGTGAAGGCTCTAAGGCTGTAACGCTCAGGTTGGAAAGCACACCGTTGAATTTGTCTTGCGGCGCGTCGGGGTCGACCGGCATTCGGTCATCGAATCCGATCGCGACGTTTTCGCTCGGATGTCGCAAAAGCAATCCCGCCGACTGAGTCGTTGCAACACGCTCGTTCACCTGAATCGAGAGTCGGTTCCCTTCCGCCGTGGCGACGATCTCATAGCGTTCCGCAGCACCGATCGGGACTTCGACGCGACGCAAATTCGAATCGGAGCGACGGAGCGCAAAAATGGCTTTGCCTTGTCGGATGTAGAGCGAATAGCCTGTCACGCTCCCGCCGTGCGCGACGAGCACTCCGCGAAGCCCCTCTCCGATAGCCGTGCATCGAACCGAAAACGGGCGACTGACAAAGCTGCGAGCAGAATGCGACGGATAGGTTCGTCCGATTTGCACTGCCGACCAATCAATCGGATTCTTTGGGGGCGCGATCTTCTTCGCTGGGGTGTTCGAACCCAGACGACTGGCGGAGATTGCCCCGTCGGGTCGAATCAGAGTCGCGTTGGGTCGACGGTTCGCTCTCAGTTCGGTTCGATGTGCTTCCCAAGCCTCCTGGAGCCGTGCCACGACCTTTGGATGCTTTTCAGCAACATTGGTCGTCTCGCTGATGTCGGCGACGGTGTCATAGAGTTGATGTGGCGGTCGATCGGTTTGGTTCTTTTGCTTTGCGGATCCTTTCTTGTCGCTGCCTTCTCGCCAAGGATAGTACTTCCATTTACCAGAACGGACGGTGCCGAGGCCGTGCATGAGGCAATAGGTTTCGTGCGGACTCTTCGCACCCTTTTGGCCGGCCATCAACGGCCAGATGTCTTTGCCGTCGATTTGCTTCTCGGGTAGCGTGCCGCCGCACAGCGTTGCAAGTGTCGGCAACACATCGATTGACGCGGTGACTTCACGGCAAACGCGGCCGGCGGGAATCTTGCCGGGCCAACGCATCACGGTCGGCTCACGAATGCCGCCATCGTAGACGCTGCCCTTCTTGGCACGCAGCGGCAGGGAAGACCCGACGGCGGCTCCGTTGTCACTGGTAAAAATCACGAGGGTGCGTTCATCAACACCGGCCTGTTTCAACGCTTTGAGAATTTCACCAACGGACCAGTCGACTTCTTCAATCGCATCCCAAATCAACTCGCCGGTGCGATTCTCGAATGCCTCTGAAACAGCCAACGGGCGATGCACCATCGTGTGCGGTAAATAGATAAAGAACGGGTGGTCCTTGTTCTCATGAATGTATTGAACGGCTTCTTCGGTGTATCGCTTGGTGACGGTTGATTGATCGACCGGGTATTCGATGACCTCCTCGTTTCGCATCAGGGGGACCCGATCCTTCGCCTTGTGGCCCGCTTTGACCTGCTCGAGTGTCAAGCCTTCACGGATGACGATGTCTTTTGCAAGTTTGTTTGCAGGATCGATCCACATGTCGTTGCTGTAGGGAATGCCGTAATACGACTGAAAACCTTGGTACGTCGGCAAACAGGGTGGCAGATGACCGAGATGCCACTTTCCGATGCAAGTCGTCGCGTAGCCCGCCTCGAGCAACATGTCCGCGATGGTGACTTCATCCGGGTGCAATCCCTCCGAGGTGTTCGGGAACAGCACGGGCCTCATGTTCAATCGTTGGTAGTGCGTTCCCGTGAGTAGCGCCGTCCGTGAACCTGAACAAACAGCACATCCGACGTAGAAATCGTCAAAACGCATGCCCTCGGCAGCCATCCGGTCGAGGTTCGGGGTCGTCGGTCCTTTCGCGCCGTTGAACCCGACATCTCCATATCCCATGTCATCGATGAAGATCAAAATGACGTTGGGCCGAGTGCTCGAATCGGGCGACGCGGCGTGAACGACGGACAGGAGCGGCGCGAACCAAATCACGAAAAAAGAAGCAAACCGATACATGAGGAATCTCGTCTCACCCTTGTTGGATTCTCGCCACGCATGCCACGCGGTCGGCTAGATTCTAATCACTGAGACGAATCCGCATGGACCGCGAACTCTCTAAACGAGCCCCTGACGACTGAACCGACACGATGCCCAGATCACTTTTCACCTACTGCATCCTCGCATGTGCGTCCTCACTCCTAATGGGAACGTCACGCGCCGGCGAACTGAAAGTCGACGGCATCGTGCTTCTCAACCCGATGAAACAGTTCGAGGAACGAGCCTCCGATGCCAAAACGATCAGCTCGTACATCAAAGTGATCGAAAAAGTGACGCTCGAGATGTTGATTGAAAACGATTCGACGAATCATCGGAACGGAGTGGTCGTCGTTGCCGTACGGCCCGGAAACAGGATGAAACTATGGATCGATCTCGACGGTAAGTTTCAGCCGGAGTTGACCAACAGTGTCCAGAAACAGATGGCATCAAGAGGCGTCCCACTCGTCGCGGAAGGGCCGATCGCATTCGCACTTCAGCTCAAGGACAGTACACAAAATGCCCCTGATCAGCCGGCCGGAATGAAAGCGGCCGATGCGATCCCAGAAGACTGGCGACGAGTCCTTGCACGCAGAAAGGACAAGCAATTGGTCCTCGATGAACTGCTCTCACTCGTCTGGCCGGTGGATGAAATCGCTCCGAACGAAGAGATGCAAAAGGCCAAGGCCATCGCGGCAGATGCGGACACGTTTGTCCCCGAGGGTTATGTCACCCAGTCTTTGAATCCAACCGGTGGCAGTTTGCCGAAACCGAAGGACTGGTACTACTCCGAAGACCATCGAAAGCGTCAGCTCACTTGGACGATCTCCAAAGAACCCTCCGAGGGTGGCTATGTGACGGGAGTCAAGATTCAGCTCTTCATCGGCGTTGGCGAGCTGACGAAACAACAACCCGAAGCCTTCCTCAAGAACTTCCTGCAATCCAAAATCAAAACCGCCAAGGTGATCAGCCGTCGAGATCCAGTCAAACAGGGACCCTTTACCCGGGTCGGACTGGAGACCGAAGAACCGCAAGCGGACAAAGACAAGCCTCCATTCCGAATCTTGTATTCTTGCTTTTGGGACAATGATCGGGACATCGCGGCCATCGCAATCTCCGGAACGACAACCGACCTTTGGGAAAGCTACCAAGAGACATTCAACGTCATGAGTTCGATGACGCTCATCGATTTGGACAAGATGAAGAAGCCGGCACTTTGACTCGATTGCATCTGCGTTTTGTCACACTGACCGTGGATAGTGACACTATCGCCTTGGCGTATTGAGAGTCTCCGTCGGGTCGTCGGAGCCAGAACGCGGGTTGGTATCGGCGTTCTCGTCGAGCAGGAGTGAGGTCGAACTTGGCGATCGCGCTCCGCGATGTTTGACCGCTTGGTCTTCGCGGACTCGATGCACAAAAAACCAGAGCGTCGCACTGACGATGAAAATCGAACCGAGCGCGGCGGCGCCTTCCCAAAGCAAGTCGCGACGCATCACATCCACGGGCTCCTCGACGGCGCGGAGCTGGTACTGAACCAAGACCATCAAGCCGGCTTCCCGATCCGCGGCCGATTCGCCAAGCGGCTTCGTCGACGGCAACGCCACACCTTGAAGGGCGGCAATCCAGTTGCCGGCGTACTGCTTGGCATCGTCGTTGTCGCCGGCATCTGCAACCGGATCGTGATAGTCGTAGGTCACATCTTGGACCTGAAGCAGACCCTTCAAGTCCTCCGGATCAACCTTTAACTCGTCACGGTAAGGCATGCCATTGCGAGACCGAGTTTCAAGGAACGGATGCTGGAGCACCGTTCCTTCACGAGCATCGATCAACACGGCGACTTGGTTCGTGCCTTGCAGCAATTCAAAGTCACCGAGGTTGATTGTGATCACAAAAACCGCGTCCGGTGCATCGTTCTCGTCTGACAGCGACACCGGCGCGCTGATCGCGACTTTCCATAAACCTGTTGCTGTCGACTGAAACGCAGCGGAGAGATGCATGTCCGCCAGAGGTCGAATCGAATCGATCGGCGTGTCGCTCGAAAGATCATCTTCGCCACCATGAAAGTACGTTCGGTATGCGTAGTTTCGCCCCGAACTGTTCGCCTTTCGAGTGACGGGAGGATCATAGGCGATTCCGAAAATGGTCCCGGAAGCGTCCGTGACGAACATCGATGCCAGACGTGGCGTCCGCGATTCGTCGGTGTATTGCTTCAACCGCCCACCGATGTACTCATCGAGCGCCTGTTTTGACGTGGCATTCAGCAATGCCTCGCGGGCATCGGTCAGTTGTCCCGCTCGGGTGCTTGTGGTCGCTCCCGAGATCTGCCCCAAAGGTTCCGCCACCTCTGGATCGCGAAGCGCGTCACCTAGTTTTTGGCGGAACACGGCGTCATTCATTTCGTCACGACAGAGTCGAAAATAGCGTTCCAATTCGACTTCCAGCGAGCGAGCCGCAAATTTGGCGGCGAGCAAGTTCGCACTCGATGCTTCCTTTTGAAGCGCGTCCGTCGTTCGCCGACTCGCCCGATTAATCGTCCTCGCGGCGAAGATGCTTGTTGCGATCAGCAACAAGATCGGGCCAAGCACACCAAGCAGCATCAGCGGACGACGGGCGCGCGTTTCATCACGCTCATCAAGGTGTTGCAGGATCTCCTGAATCGTGGTGTAGCGATCGCTCGGATCCGGCGCGAGACAGCGACTGACGATTCGAGATAGCATTCTATCGACGCCCTTGCGTTGGACGTGACGTTTCGGCGGCGAGGCTTTGCGAATCGACTCTCGGTATCGCTGCAACCGTTTCGGCAATGAGCCTGCGGTATCCAATCGCTCCACGATGGAATCTTCGCGGTAGGGCGGTCCACCGGTCAGCATCCGGTAAACAATCGCACCGACCGCATACACGTCCCACGAGCTGCTCGGCGTTGAATTGAGATCGGCTTGCTCGGGAGCCATATAAAACAGCGTTCCGAGTGACGGCGTTTGATCATGCGTCATCCGACTCTGCCCAAAGTCGGCCAAGCGAGGCTCGCTGTCTTCGCCGAGCAAAATGTTGGCCGGTTTGAGATCGCAGTGCAAAACGCCCTTACTGTGACTATGGTTCAAGCCGATACAAATTCGCCGGAATAGCTGGACAGCATCCTCGACAGGCAGTGCACCACGCTCCGTAAGAAGTTCTTCGAGCGAACCTCCCGTGACCAGTTCCATCACGTAGTAGGGTGGATCGCTATCCCAACCGACTTCCAGGACCTGAACGATGTGGCGGTCGGCTGACAACTGGACGAGGTTCTTGACCTCGTGACTGAGCAGGGACCAGTTGACGCCGCCACGATGCAAGAAAAACTTGACGGCAACGGGTCGGCCCGTATTCAAATCGCGACCGACCCAGACTTGCCCGAATGCACCGCTGCCCAAAAACCGCTCCAACCGATAGCCTGGAACATCCCCGGGGGGCGCGGACGCCTGCATAGAGCGTTCGCGACTGGACGATTGTCCGCCTTCGGTTTGATCTTGCGTCAGGTCCTCGTTGCTCACTCGCCGTTCCGTCCCCTCGCAAAGACGCGCCCCGCGTCCGTTCCCATGGATGCCGCTGCTAAGTTCTCAGTTCGCATTGTACCGAGACTGACTGCATTTGAACGCGTCTTGTTTGTGGCGAAGGGAGGATTGCGCCGTTGCCGAAATGTCGCACTTGCCTGGATCTGGGGCGTGGCATTTTGTTCGGTACCCGGCATCGTTTGGAGCCAGGAACCTCCCACCGAGCTGCGCGAGCTCAACGCCGAGGAACTGGATCGTCTCGACGGACGTGACGGCCGAGAATTGCTACTGCGTAAGTTTCGTCCCCAGGCCAAGCTTTTGGTCCCCAAACATCCACGCGACTCGGCGCAAATCCCCGCGGTCGATGTGCACACGCATTTCCACTACCGACTCCGCGACAGCGATCAAGCGCTCGAAGATTTTGTCGGTTTGATGGATCGAAACAACATCGCCGTGTGTGTCTCGCTGGACGGACGACTGGGAAGCCAACTCGACCGACACATCGATTATTTATGGACGCGCTACCGCGATCGATTCGCAATCTTCGCCAACATCAACTGGCGTGGCCAAGCTCCGACCGACAACCCTTCACTTTGGCCCTGTCATCGTCCTGGATTTGCAGAACGGACGGCCGCTCAGTTGGAAGCGGCTGCAAAGCGTGGCGTGAGCGGCGTCAAAATCTTCAAGCAATTCGGACTGCGATACAAGAATCCGGATGGCAGTCTGATCGCGATTGATGATCCGAGATGGGATCCCATCTGGGCCAAGTGCGGAGAACTCGGCCTCCCGATCATCATTCACACCGCCGATCCGGCAGCCTTTTTCGATCCGATTGATGAGACCAATGAGCGCTGGGAGGAACTCAGCCGCCATCCCGACTGGAGCTTTCACGGCGATCAATTCCCTTCGCGCGAAGCTCTTCTCGAAGCCCGTAATCGAGTGATCGCAAGACACCCACAAACGAAATTTATCGGTGCACACATTGCCAACAACCCCGAAGATTTAGCGACCGTCGGTCAATGGCTCGATGAGTATCCGAATCTCTGGGTTGAACCAGCGTCACGCATCGCGGAACTGGGCCGTCAGCCATTCACGGCACGGGAGTTCTTGATCAAATACCAAGACCGCTTGCTGTTCGGGACCGATGGACCATGGCCGGAGACTCGCATTCGCCTGTACTGGCGATTCTTTGAAACGCGAGATGAGGCGTTCCCCTACAGCGAAAAAGTGCCACCTCCGCAGGGGATGTGGAGTATTTACGGCGTCGACCTGCCGGATGATGTTTTGGAAAAGCTCTACTATCGGAACGCTGCCGAGTTGATCCCCGGTGTCGGCGAACGCGTCGCAGCCTTTCGCAAGAATCGCGACCAATCGGGAAATCAACGATGAATGATCGAAACGGCCAAGGCCCCACGTTCGCAATGCTCAGTTGCGCAAACGGAGCCGAACAGTGCGTCAAAGACTCGATCGCTCACGACGGTTGGCGACTCGCGTTTTCGCGACCCGGATTCGTAACGTGCAAGCACGATCAAGCGGTGGATCCGCCGCGCGGTATCTTCGTTCGCACCCGTTCCCACTCGATCGGCCAACTTCGCGGCGTCGACGGTCAAACGCTGATTGAACAACTCGGAGAACAACTGTCAGAGCATCTGAGTGCCCCGGTAGATCACTTGCATGTTTGGCCACGTGATCGATTGCCGATCGGAAAGTTCGGCTTCGAACCAGGAATCGACGAAGTGAGCCTGGCGGTCGCGGACGAGATTCACGCGGCAATCCAACCGAAATTCGTCACCGCAAGTGAACCCAACCAAGTCGCGAGTCCCGGAGACCGTGTCCTCGACGTTGTTCTCGTCGACCCATCGCACTGGTTTGTCGGATGGCACACCGCCGAGGATTGGGAATCCCGCTGGCCCGGTGGAGTGCAACCGCTCGATCCGGAAGAAGAACCGATCTCTCGCGCTTACTATAAAGCCGCCGAATCGATCGTTTGGAGTGAGTTCGATATGAACCCCGGCGACACGGTGGTCGAAGTCGGGAGCGCACCGGGCGGCGCCTGCGGGCGATTCCTTGAATTGGGATTTCAAGTCCTCGCGGTGGACCCGGCCGAAATGGACCCGTCAATCGCCGATCATCCCCGACTCAAGCATTTCCGTGCCCGTGCGGGTGATCTCCCCCGCAAAGAGTTCACGGGAGCACGATGGCTGTTCGTCGACTCCAACGTGAAACCGGACAAAACACTGACGACGGTTCACCACATTGTCACGCACACTCAATGTACCATCGAGGGTATGTTGCTGACGATGAAGCTCGGAAACTACGGTGTCGCCAGCCAAATCCCGGAATGGGTGCGACGTGTCGAACAATGGAAGCCACGTGAGATACGGATTCGCCAGCTCGCACGTAACCGCTGTGAAGTCTGTTTCGCGGTCCGGCTGAAGTAAAAAGGCCACTTCGGGTGATCGAAATCGACGAATGCGCACGGGATACTTTTCGAAACGTGTTTCCGAATGGCGACAGCGAAGGCGCGCGTGGAACCGAAGGTGCAACGCGATCGCGATTTCAATCGTCTTGATCGCATACGGCATCCGATTTGCCGCAACGCAACTTCTCAACGCACATCATCACGAGTTGGCCTGGAGGTTGGTGCAATTCGGTGTCAACACACTGGTCGTATCTGCGGTCGTGGTCTTCGTGCTTGGTCCCATTTCATGGTTCTGGACGGGTAGGCACCGACCGAGTTGAGCGCGACGTTCATGTCACGCCGATGAACCGACTTCCGCACATTCATCCGGTCGTCTGCGATTGAAAGTAGCCTTCGCGCGATCCAGGAAGCTACTGGGATCCTCGATGTCACGTTCAAACCGATTTGCGACGTAGAGGCTTTCGACGTCTCGAAGTGTGACGTCGTATCCCGAGTGGATCAGGGCGCAGTAGGTATCGATGATCAACGGCACGGGACAACCCTTGAAACGCAGCCGCAAGATGGCCACGACGCCGATCCTTGCTTCGCTCATCATCGCGCGGAACCAGTACCGCGTGACGAAGACGAACTCAAAGAACTGCGAGAGTGCGAGTGTCGCAAAAACTCCCACGAGGACGCCCGCCGTGAAATCCATGGTTTCGTCTCAGTCAAATCAAGTCAGCAAGTCTTGGTCGACCACGATTCGAGAGAACCATTCAGTCACCACGATACGCTTCATAACGTTCCGCGATCTTGGCGGCTTCGACGTCACCTTCGTGAAAAACAAAGCGGTAACGAAAACTGAGCGTCTCGCCTGACTTGATCGTCATGTCACCTGTGCCATCCGGTTTGCCTTCGAAGTGATTGACGCCAAACGGGTTGGCGGCAACGAGCCCATAATCGCGAGCGTGCCACCAAGTCGGATGTCGAGGATTACTCGGATGGTCAAAGATCGCGACGCCTACCAGCTTGCCATCGATCTTTCCCCAATAGTCCACCCACGCCGCCCGCTTGCCCCACATCGCACCGTCACGAACGCCTTCGCTGTTGACCGAGTGACCGCTCACGTTCTTGTTACCGCGTTTCGGGTTGGCTTTAAGTCGCAACTGTGGATGGGTGCGGATTCCCATCGTGCCCTCTTTCGTATCGCCGATGTGCACGTCCCCGTTGGAGGCAATCCAGGTGACGTCGTAGTCGATCAAACGAGCGTCGGAGAGAGCGCCAAATGTGATCACACGTTTGTCACTGCAGACGACCTCACCCTTTCCGTCTTTCCAGTCATTGGTGCTGGTGATCGTTGCACCGTCGATCTTGAGC